>NZ_ACFY01000155.1 GCF_000174195.1 Roseburia inulinivorans DSM 16841
TGTTTGTCCTGTTTTTTTCGTCAAAATAGCTAACATGGAATTGTCCGAAAAGAATTTGCAAATTCCTGATATATGGTTATAATGTAACTGTTTCAGGCGTTATACAACGCCTTGTTATAAAATGAGGAAGTTTTTCATAAACTTTTTCATCAACAATCAACGAAAAAACAGGCAGGTATCCATAATATGTATAAAATTAATTTTCAGGAACCAATACACATTCACTTTATCGGAATCGGCGGAATCAGCATGAGCGGTCTCGCTGAGATTCTTTTTGAGGAACATTTTACGATTTCCGGTTCTGACTCCAAAGAATCTGAACTCACCAGACACTTAGAGCATATGGGAATGCAGATTTTCTATGGTCAGAAAGCTTCCAATATTATAGAAGGTATCGATCTTATCGTGTACACCGCAGCGATCCGTGAAGATAACCCGGAATTTGCCGCTGCAAAAGAAAAAGGTATTCCGATGTTAAGCCGCGCAGAACTGCTCGGTCAGATTATGGATAACTATCAGAATTCCATCGCAGTATCCGGTACCCATGGAAAAACAACCACAACTTCCATGATCTCCCAGATTCTGCTCGCCGCTAAAAAAGATCCAACCATCACAGTCGGCGGTATCTTAAAAGCGATCGATGGAAATCTCCGCGTCGGAAAATCTGACGTATTTATCTCCGAGGCCTGTGAATATACAAACAGCTTTTTGAATTTCCGTCCAAAATACAGCATTATTTTAAATATAGAAGCGGAACATCTTGACTTCTTTAAAGATATTCATGATATCCGCAATTCTTTCCACTTATTTGCAAAAAATACAAAAGAAAATGGTGCCATTATCATCAACGGCGAAATTGAGAACTATCAGGAGATCGTAGAGGGACTCGCTCCACAGGTCATTACCTACGGTATGAGTGATGCCTGCGATTTTTATCCTGCTGATATCACCTTTAACGAAAAAGCATGTGCAAACTTCACTGCCATGTACCACGGCGAGAAAGTCATGGATGTCGCCCTGAATGTACCCGGACTGCACAATGTTTCGAATGCACTCGCTGCCATTGCGCTTGCCCTTGACTTAAAGATCTCAAAAGAAGACATTCTTGCAGGCCTTTCTGCTTTCGGCGGTGCAGACAGACGTTTCCAGTATAAAGGATGCGTAGATGGCGTCACGGTCATTGATGATTATGCACATCATCCGACAGAGATCCGCGCTACGTTGACCGCGGCGAAAAAATATCCACACAAACGTCTGGTGCTTGTATTCCAGCCACATACTTACTCCAGAACAAAGGCATTTTTAAATGATTTTGCAGAGGTTCTCTCCATGGCAGATGTTGTGGTATTAGCTGATATTTATGCAGCCCGCGAAAAGAATACTTTCGGCATCAGTTCCAGAGATATCGAAGCAAAATTAAAGGAAAAAGGCACGGATGTCCATTATTTTCCTTCCTTTACAGAAATTGAAAACTTTTTATTAAAAAATTGTATAAACGGTGATTTGTTGATAACTATGGGCGCCGGAGACATTGTAAATGTTGGCGAACACCTGCTTGGCAGATAACTTATCCACATTATCCACATTCAATTGGGGAAAACTTCAACTTTTGAATGTGGATTTTTTTGTTTACATAAAGTTATCCACATTTTTATGTCAAAAAGCTGTGAGTCCTTGTATTTCCTCACTTTCATACGTTTTTCACAAAATGAGGTTTTCCTGGAACTCTTTTTTATCCACATTATCCACACTTTTGAAAACCCTTGATTTTACTGGGTTTGTGGGCAATTTTTTTCTTCTCTTTTTTACATTCCTGTGCTATAATTTGGGACGAGCTGATGGATAGGATATTCCATCCAGCTTTGTATGAAAGGAAGGAACACAATGGCAAATATAACACTTCATAGTGACAGTCAGACCTCTGCCACCAGTGTATCGAATATTTTCATTGATGAATATATGTCTGATGCCAATGGAGAGTTTGTAAAAATATATCTTTATCTGTTACGGCAGTTAAACGCGCCGGATGCTGCGTTTTCCATTTCTGCCATGGCAGATAAATTCGAACATACCGAAAAGGACATTAAGCGTGCTTTAAGTTACTGGGAGCGTATGCATCTGCTCCGTCTGGAATATGACTCCAGTGAGAATCTGACCGGTGTCTGTTTTTTGGACACCAAGCGCAGACCATCTGAGAACGAAGACCCTGTGACAGTATCCACACAGGAAACTGCTTCTTCTGAATATTCCGCAGCCGTATCCCCGGAAGAATCTTCTTTGAAGCCATCAGTTCCGGAACCGAAGAACTACTCTGCTGAGGATATCTCCATGTTCCGCAAACAGGAATCTGTGGCAGAACTTTTATTTATTGCTGAGCGTTACCTGGGACGTATTTTAACCCCAACGGATATGAACAGCATTTTATACTGGTACGACGGTCTTGGTTTTTCCACAGATCTCATTGAGTATCTGGTGGAGTACTGCGTGAGCAAAGGACACACCAGTATCCGCTACATAGAAAAGGTTGCCCTTGCCTGGGCTGATAATCACATTACAACTGTAGAACAGGCAAAGCTGACTGCCGGTCTTCACAGCCAGCTTTATTTTTCCGTTATGAAGGCACTGGGAATCAATGGACGTTCCCTTGTTCCGGCAGAGACAGCCTATATTGATAAGTGGCGGTCTGACTATGGATTTTCATCTGAGGTCATCACGACTGCCTGTGAACGCACCATACAGGCGATACATCAGCCAAAGTTTGAATATATTGACTCTATTCTGACCAGCTGGAAGAAGAATCACGTAAGCACTTTGGAAGATATTGCAAGACTGGATGAAGCTCACCAGAAGAAGAAAAAAACTGCGGTTCCAAACACCGCACAGACATCCCAGCCGAAAAACCGTTTTAATAATTTTGAACAGCGTTCCTACGATTACGATCAGCTGGAAAAAATGCTGCTCACAACTTCTGCACAGCACTAGATGATGCAGTATCCTTATCTTACAGGACAACAGGGAGAATCCAATGGCATTGAATAATTCGCAGTATGACGAAATTTTTCGTTCTTACGACGCAAAACAGCTAAAAGCACAACATCAGTTAGAAGAGCGCACAAAAGCTGCCTATGAACGTTCCCCGGAACTGAAGGCATTAGATGCCTCTATTGCGGAGATTTCCGTGGCATCCGCAAGACGTCTCTTAGATGGGGACAGTTCTGCTCTCACCGAATTAAAAGCGGAACTGAAAAATCTCCGCACAAGAAAGAAAGCTCTCATGAAAGAACTCTCTCTCCCGGGAAACTATTTCGAGCCGGTTTATGAGTGTCCGGACTGTAAAGATACAGGCTATATCGATGGTAAACCATGCCACTGCTTCAAACAGCAGGCGATCGATCTGATCTATACCCAGTCCAATATTAAGGACATTCTTGCAAGGGAGAATTTCAGTACGCTGTCTCTGGATTATTATTCAGATTCCAACATCAACCCTGCGACAGGACTTACATCCCTTGCCACTGCCAAAGCCGCGGTTGCAAGATGCCATGAATTTGTAGATCAGTTTGATACCACTTTTGCTAATCTTTACTTTTTTGGAGATACCGGAATTGGGAAGACGTTTCTCTCAAACTGCATTGCAAAAGAATTATTAGATTCAGGACATTCCGTAATCTACTTTACGGCGTTCCAATTATTTGATATATTAAGCAAAGGTGTGTTTGAAAAAGATGCAGATGCCATCGCCACACACCAGAATATTTTTGACTGCGATCTGCTCATCATTGATGATCTCGGTACGGAGCTTTCAAACTCTTTTACCACATCGCAGCTGTTTCTGTGTTTAAATGAACGTATCTTAAGACAGAAGTCCACGATCATTTCCACCAACCTGAATATGAACCAGGTTGCCGATATTTATTCAGAACGTGTACTTTCAAGAATATCCAACAGCTATACCATCATCAAACTGTTCGGTGATGATATCCGCTTGAAAAAACGTATTCACTAGATGCTCTGGATATCCCCTTATCCAGCATCTATTGAAATAAATTGTTAATGTTTAATTTTTATGGAGGAAAACCACTCATGCCAAACGATGAAAGAATTCTAGAAACCATGCCAGACGGCGCCCTCGGCTTAATTCCCTTAAAAAGCTGTGAAGAATTAGGTGCCAAAGTTGACCAGTACTTAGTAGGCTGGAGAGAGAAAAGAGAACATGCACATAAGAATGAAGCTGCATTCAAAGGATACCACCGTGACTCTTACATCATCTCCACATCTGTACCTCGTTTTGGAACAGGTGAAGCCAAAGGTGTGATCAAAGAATCTGTCCGTGGATATGATCTTTATCTGATGGTAGACGTAACCAACTACAGCCTCACTTACTCTGTATCCGGTCACGAAAACCACATGTCCCCAGATGACCATTACGCTGATCTCAAACGTATTATTGCTGCTGTCGGCGGTAAAGCAAGACGTATCACAGCAATCATTCCTTTCTTATATGAAAGCCGTCAGCACAAACGTACTGCACGTGAGTCCTTAGACTGTGCACTTGCATTACAGGAACTGACTGCTATGGGTGTTGACAATATCATCACTTTTGATGCTCATGATCCTCGTGTCCAGAACGCGATCCCTCTCAAAGGATTTGAGACTGTTCAGCCGGCTTACCAGTTCATCAAAGGTATCTTAAAGAACTGTGATGACTTAAAACTCGACAATGACCATTTAATGATCATCTCCCCGGACGAAGGTGGTACAAACCGTGCTGTTTACCTTGCAAACGTACTTGGTGTCGATATGGGTATGTTCTACAAACGTCGTGATTACAGCAAGATCGTAGACGGCCGTAACCCGATCGTTGCCCATGAGTTCTTAGGAACTTCTGTAGAGGGAAAAGATGTTATCATTATCGATGATATGATCTCCTCCGGTGAGAGTATGATCGACGTTGCAACAGAGTTAAAGAAGAGAAAGGCAAACCGTATCTTCGTTGTTTCGACATTTGGTCTCTTCACCAACGGTCTTGAACGTTTCGACAAGGCAGTGGAAGATGGTACTATTTACAAAGTAGTTACCACAAACCTCACTTACCAGACACCGGAACTTCTTTCCAGACCATACTACATTAACTGTGATATGAGTAAATACATCGCTTACATCATTGATACTTTAAATCATGATTCATCCATCAGCGATCTGTTAAACCCATATGACAGAATCCAGAAACTGGTATCCAAATACAAAAAAGAACATAAATAATATCGTTTCCAGAGGAACTGTTCCGTACAGTTTCTCCGAAACACAC
>NZ_ACFY01000154.1 GCF_000174195.1 Roseburia inulinivorans DSM 16841
TGTATTCAAAATTGACAAATTTATAAATATAGCATATAATAATTTCTAGCAAGAGAACCGAAAGCTAGTGGCACCTAGCCGTCGGTAAATATGAGTTAAAAAGATAACGCCTTAGTTTACCAGACTGGGGGCGTTATTTTTTGTGTCGTAAAATTGTGACAACAAGAGTAATAACAGCACAAAGCATAATTACGAAAGTGAAAAGATCACTGTATGTAACCATTGGCACCAACCTCCTTTAAGTATCCGGCGGTAAGTACCTCGCCCCTTCAGTTCCCTTAGCCAAAAGTATATCATAAATTATAATATTATAATAGATGTTATCTATGAAATATCCTGCTTATGCAGATTCCGAAACTCCGACGGCGACATTTCCTTCATTTTATGAAAGGTTTTTGAAAAATAGAGTCCATTGTCAAACCCGATCGAATTTGCAATTGCTGTAACAGAGAGATCCGAATGTTCCAGCAGATAGCACGCCTGTTTCATACGAAAATCCGTGAGGTATTCCTTTGGAGACTGACCAAGCACGGATTCAAAGGAGCGGAACAACTGGCTTCGGCTCAGTCCTACATAGGCGGAAATATCCTCCACCGTGATATGGTAAGAATAATTGGAAGAAATATATTCAATCCCTTTTTGCACATAGCTGTTAGCAGAGTTTTGCGTTGTGTTTGTCGTTGCTCCATGCATGAAGAGTGCAAGCATGGTATAGAGACGGCCGGTCATTTCCACGGCGTGTTCGAACTCATTTCCTCTGGCATCATAAATATGGAGGATCTGCCTGTGAATGGATTCCCCCAGTGGTGTATGCTCAATAACAGGTCTTTCTGTCGAAAAATCCGTTGCCTTTAAGATCATTGAGGCGTCACTTCCGGTAAAACCAACCCATGCATACTCCCACGGATCGGTTTCATCCGCAAAATACAATACTTCCGTGTTCGGATAGACGAGAAAAGAATCTCCTGTCTGCAGCGTGAAAGTTGTATTTTTGATTTTATAATATCCCTTTCCGGAAATGATATAATGAATCAGATAATGATCGCGGATTCCGGGACCCCACTGGTAGAGTGGATCGCATTTTTGGAATCCTACATTGTAGACTGACAGTGACACAAGTTCTTTTTCGGTCACTTTGTAGGAATTTTTATAATTTTGATTCATAAAAAAATTTACCTCCCTGCAGTAAGATGAAAATTATGACAATCGTAAATATTTATTCATAAAATAAAAAGATATTTTCTGTACCATAAGATGTTGTATTTATATGTATTATATAAAGCATGAAATGAACATGCAACATTTTTACATATAATTTACACATTTTAGTCTATACAATTTCTGCCGGGTGCGTTAATATGTATCCATAGGAAAAGTTAATGAAGCTTCGCAAAACAAGGAGAAAAAACAAGGAGGATTATTATGGCAATTTTAGTTACAGGAGGCGCCGGATATATCGGAAGCCACACATGTGTAGAATTACAGAATGCAGGATATGACGTAGTCGTATTAGATAACTTAAGCAACTCATCTGAGAAATCTTTAGACAGAGTAAAAGCAATCACGGGAAAAGACGTAAAATTTTATAAAGGAGATATTTTAGACAGAGATATCTTAAATAAGATTTTCGAAAACGAGCAGATTGACAGCTGCATCAACTTCGCCGGTCTGAAGGCAGTCGGCGAGTCTGTTGCAAAACCTTGGGAATATTACAATAACAATATTGCAGGTACTTTGACATTGGTTGACGTGATGAGACAGCATAACTGCAAAAACATTATTTTCTCATCCTCTGCAACGGTATACGGTGATCCGGCAGAGATCCCGATCACAGAGAACTGCCCTAAGGGACAGTGCACCAATCCATACGGCTGGACAAAATCTATGTTAGAGCAGATTTTAACAGATATCCAGAAAGCGGATCCGGAATGGAATGTCATTTTACTCCGTTATTTCAATCCAATCGGAGCGCATAAGAGCGGTACAATGGGAGAAAACCCAAATGGTATTCCAAACAACTTAATGCCATATGTAACACAGGTTGCAGTCGGCAAACTGAAAGAACTCGGCGTGTTCGGTAACGATTACGACACACCGGACGGAACAGGTGTGAGAGATTACATCCACGTAGTTGACCTTGCCATCGGTCATGTAAAAGCTTTAAAGAAAATTCAGGAAAATGCAGGACTTTGCATTTACAACCTCGGTACAGGACATGGTTACAGTGTATTGGATATCGTGAAAAACTTCGAGAAAGCAACCGGAGTGAAAATTCCTTATGTTATCAAACCAAGACGTCCGGGCGATATCGCAACCTGCTACTGTGATCCGACCAAAGCAAAAGAGGAGCTTGGCTGGGAAGCACAGTACGGTATCGAAGATATGTGTGCAGATTCGTGGAGATGGCAGAAAAATAATCCAAATGGTTACGAGGACTAATAAAAATCATGGCATCAGAGTTATTAAAAAGAAGTGAAGTAAAAGAGGCGGATACATGGAATGTAAAAGACATGTATCCGACCACTGAAGCGTGGGAAAATGAATTAAAAGTCATCACAGAGATCGTAGATAAAATTGCTTCGTATGAAGGAAGCGTTGCTGCGACCGCTGAAAATCTCCTGGCTGTTTTAGAGCATCTGGCAAGTGCAGGAGAAAAAATCGAGAAGGCATTCAACTATGCAGAACGTCTTTTTGACGAGGATCAGACCAACACCACACATCAGGCGATGTCCGCAAAAGTATATTCCCTTTATGCGGCAATGGGAAGCAAAACTGCGTTTGTAGACCCTGAGATCATTGCAGCGACGGATGAGACGTTAGAAGCATTTTACAAAGAATTGCCAGCACTGGAACTTTACAGAAAGCAGATTGCGGAAATCCGCAGAATGAAAGAACACTGCCTCTCAGCAGAGATGGAAAAGCTGCTTGCAATGACGGCTGAGATGAGCCAGACACCGGCAGATACGTTTTCCATTTTAAACAATGCTGACCTTGTATTCCCGGAGATTGAGGATGAAAACGGAGAGAAAGTCCGCATTACCCACGGTCGTTACGGACAATTTTTACAGTCTGCAGACAGACGTGTGCGCAAAGATGCTTTTGAGAATTTATATCAGACCTACAAACAGTTTCTGAATACATCTGCAAGCCTTTACTGCGGTAATGTAAAGCAGCAGGTATTTCACGCAAAAGCAAGAAAATACGCTTCCTCTCTGGAGTGTGCGGTTGATGCAAACAATGTTTCTTCGAGTGTTTATCACAATCTGATCGACACGGTGAACAAGAACCTTGACAAAATGCACCAGTATGTTTCCCTGCGTAAAAAGTGCCTCGGTGTCGAGGAACTTCATATGTATGACATTTATACACCGATGATCGCGGATGTTGCAAAGAAGATTTCTTTTGAAGAAGCAAAAGAAACCGTATTAAAGGCACTTGCACCGTTGGGCGAGGACTATGTCAATAAAGTAAAAGAAGGTTTTGAAAACCGCTGGATCGATGTCTATGAGAATCAGGGAAAGAGAAGCGGTGCATATTCTGCCGGAGCATATGGCTGTCATCCTTATGTATTGTTGAATTACAACGGTACACTGGATGATATGTTTACGCTGGCACATGAGATGGGACATGCAATGCATTCGAACTATTCCAACGAGGCGCAGCCTTATATTTATGCCGGATATAAAATTTTTGTGGCAGAGGTTGCATCTACCTGCAATGAGATTCTTCTGATGGAATATCTTTTGAAGAATACAACTGACAAAAAAGAGCGTGCATACCTTTTGAACCATTATCTTGACAGCTTCAAGGGAACTGTTTACCGTCAGACACAGTTTGCGGAATATGAAATGCTCACCAATAAAATGTATGAGGACGGAGAGAGCCTGACCGCAGATAATCTGAGCAGCGTATATCTGGAACTCAATAAAAAATATTACGGATCAGACATTATTTCTGATGATCAGATTGCATATGAATGGGCAAGAATCCCACATTTTTATTACAATTTCTATGTTTATCAGTATGCGACAAGCTATTGTGCAGCATTTTCTGTGGCGCATAAGATTTTGGAAGAAGGCACTCCTGCAGTAGAACGTTATAAAAAGTTCTTATCCGGTGGCTGCTCTATGGCTCCGGTCGAACTGCTTAAGATTGCAGGTGTCAATCTGGAAACACCGGCTCCGATCCAGGATGCATTAAACGCATTCGGTGAGATCATCAAAGAGATGGAAACACTGGTGGAAGACTAAACAATAGAATAGACAAAAAAGCTGCAGCCTTGACTTTATTTCGTCAAAGCTGCAGTTTTTTATATGGATCATACAAATATGTTCTGTCCTTTTTGTTTCAGCTGAACCAGAAAATAAATATAAATCACATCTGCCACAAAACAAATGAAGCCTGTAATGAATGTGTAAGCGTGGATACTGCCAGCTCCACACAGAATTGTTATAGGAAGTATCCAATATGAAATATCCCAGAGTTACACATTAAATTAAAAAATGTAAATTATAGTTGAAAAAGTAAAAATAACTGATATTATAATTAATAACCAATATATTAAAAATATAATTGTTATCAATTATTAAAAAAGTAGAAATCACTCATTACTAATATATGAAACTATATATAGGGAGATGACAAGTATGGAACTTCAGATAAATTGTATGCAAAGTCTATATAGAAAAATGGAAATGTCACAGAGAAAAATAAAGGATATTTTTCAATTATGTCTAATGAAACAGAAACTTCTTTAAATAGTCCTGCTCAGGAGAAAGTACAAAGAGGGTTTTCAATCCATGATGCATATTCAATTATGAAAAGTTCAGGTACAAAATTTAGTGTAGGAAATCTGGCAACCGTATCTGAGAATCTTGATAAAAGAGTAGATACAGAAAGATATTCCATAGAAAGTACCAGTGAAATAGCAGGATATTGGCAGATATATGATAAAACACTCAACCAAACGTTTGTATTGAATCCTGATACAACAACGCTGCAAACAGATACTAACACAAATAAAAATTATATTGTGTTCCAAAATGTATTTGGCGAACCAGAGAATGTTATGTATGCCGACAATGAGCTTGTGGGAGCCCTGAAACAGTTCCTAAACACAGACAGTATACCGACAACATCCTTAAATGAAAATTATGTAATTGATATCAATAAGTTTACAGGTATTGAGAGTTTAAAAGTTAAAGGGAATGAAGGTGCTGGTTCTTGGAACTTAATTTGTAATCAAGAACAAAAAGAAAAGCTGCAGGAGTTAGCAAATCTGTATAAAGAAAAATACCCTAATCTTGTAAAAACAGATGGTATGGCAATGGGATTTGCAGATGCCGAAGTTGCAGGGCAAGCTGTAAGAACAGAAAATGGAATTATGTTGATAGCCTGTAATGGATTAAACTATATGGATAATGTTGATCCATCAAAAAGTTGGCATATTATGTATTCGATAAATGATACAGATATGTATAAAAAAATCATGAATGCAATGACAGAAGGTTATATTATCGGAAAAGATATTGAGAATGTTTCAAAATGGGAAAAGTATTTTGAGGAAAAAGAATTGAGTTATGAGCGAATATTATCCGATGAAGAATTGGAATTATTGCAGATGAACAAAATTTAAAGTTATCTTATCGAGTTATTTATCATTTAAGGGCTTGTATGATTATAGGAAAGATAGAAGCGAAGAGAAAAGTGTTTAAAGGCTGTTAGGATTTTGGATTAGATAAAAAGGAAGCGAACGTATGAAATGATATTATGATACATTCGCTTCCCTTTTGATTTGCGTTATAAATATTCCCTCAAATCCTGCCGCAGCTTTTCTTCCAGCCGGATCAGATCATCGGTCAGTTTCATTGCAGCGTCATCAGCTGCCGCATACTGGTTTTCGTACCGGCAGAGCGTCTTAATGCCCATATTGCAGCCATCTACGATCAGGTCGGCGATGGTGGCGTCGCTGTCATCCATCATGACTTTGGCGTTGGTTTTCATCCATGACATGCCTTTTGCCAGCATGTTTGGCTCCTTTGTTTCATCCCCGCATTCAGCAAGGATCGCGTGGGTTTCGTCACCGAGTTTTTCGTGCTTTTCTTTGGATTTTTTCAAAATTTCATATAAGTTCTTGTCGGTTACTTTTTCCAGAATCTCATCAATGGAAAAAACAGCCATCTGTATGCCGGAATTACATTCGCGGAGCAGTTTTACGGTATCGCTATCGGACATGTTCGGTTCCTCCTGATTTTGCTTTGTATGAATGATTTTGATATCAATATTTACTCCTAGTATGACGTCTGCAACAAAAAATATACAGAAAATTCAAAAAACAGTCGATTTACGGAAAAATATTGACGAGCATGAACTTTCGCTTTATAATAAATTTATCTATGCATATAATCATTTTACGAGAAAGGGCATGGTTATTTTATGATAAAAAGCATGACCGGATTTGGTCGATGTGAAGTGACCGAAGGAAACCGTAAATATACGGTTGAGATGAAATCCGTAAATCACCGTTATCTGGATGTGAATATCAAGATGCCGAAGGCGTTGAATTTCTTTGAGAGCACGATCCGCAATCTGCTGAAAGAATATATGGAGCGCGGCAAGGTAGATCTGTATATCACATTCGAGGATTTTTCCGAAGATAATTTCTGTTTGAGATACAACGAAGAATTAGCCGGTGAATATTTAAAACACCTGACTGCAATGGCAGACAAGTTTGGATTAGACAATGATATCAAAGTCAGCACCTTATCCAGATACCCGGATGTTTTCACGATGGAACAGGTAGAGACAGACGAGAACGAACTCTGGGCAGGACTTGAGAAAGCGCTCCGCGGTGCGGCAGAACAGTTTGTGGAGAGCCGTATCAAAGAGGGAGAGCATTTGAAGCATGATCTCTGTGCAAAGCTTGACAATATGCTGACCTATGTTGATTTTATCGAGGAGCGTTCTCCGATCATTATGAAGGACTACAGGGAACGTCTTGAGAACAAAGTGAAAGAACTGCTGGAAGATAAACAGATTGATGACGCGAGAATTGCCACAGAGGTGACGATTTTTGCAGATAAGATCTGTGTGGATGAGGAGACTGTCCGCCTGAGAAGCCATATCAAAGCGACGAAAGACGCTTTGGAGGCTGGTGGAAGTATCGGACGTAAGTTAGATTTCATTGCGCAAGAGATGAACCGCGAAGCGAACACGATTCTTTCCAAGGCAAATGATCTGGAGATCTCAGATACCGGGATCAACCTGAAAACGGATATCGAAAAAGTCAGGGAACAGATCCAGAATATCGAATAGGAACAAGTTTATGGCAAAGTTAATGAATATCGGATTTGGCAATATGGTCAACACCGATAAGATCGTCAGCATTATCTCTTCGGATTCCGCACCGGCAAAGCGCATGATCTCCCGGGGAAAAGAGCAGGAGATTTTGATCGACGCGACGCAGGGAAGAAGAACCAAGAGCGTGATTTTTACTGAAAATAATAAAATAATATTGTCTGCATTGCAGCCGGAGACACTTGCCGGCCGGTTTAATGGCAATGCATCGGAGGGTGACTATGATACAAAAGAGTAAAGGAATTTTAATTGTACTTTCCGGCTTTTCCGGTTCTGGAAAAGGAACCATTATGAAAGAACTCATGAAGAAATATTCGGATCAGTATGCGCTGTCCATCTCTGCAACTACCCGATCTCCAAGACCGGGTGAGACAGACGGTGTGGAATATTTTTTCCGGACAAAAGAGCAGTTTGAGAAAATGATAGCCGATGATGAACTGATCGAGTATGCAAAATATGTCGACAACTACTACGGAACACCGAAGGCGTATGTAGAGGAACAGCTCGCTGCCGGAAAAGACGTTATTTTGGAGATTGAGATTCAGGGAGCCTTAAAAGTGAAAGAGAAGTTCCCAGACACACTGTTAATGTTTGTCACACCGCCAAGCGCAGAGGAGTTAAAGAGCCGTCTGGTTGGAAGAGGAACAGAGGAGATGAGTGTCATCGAATCAAGACTTTCCAGAGCAGTTGAGGAGGCGCAGGGAATTGAAGCTTACGATTATCTGATCGTAAACGATAAGCTCGATGCGTGTGTGGAAGAAGTACATTCCATCATCCACAATGAACATTTCCGTGTTTCCAGAAATTTGTCTGCAATTTCTGATATGAGACACCAGTTAACCGCTTTTTCGAAAAAAGATTAAAATAATGTTTGCAAAAACATGGAAAAAAGCTTACATTAGATATCGGAAATCAGATATCTTTGATAAAAATAAATGAAAGTGAATCAGCCGCAAGGCAGAAGAGAGGTAATATTATGATACATCCATCCTATGTTGAATTAATGAAAGTTGTAAATAACAATGTGGAATTTGGTGAGGAGCCAGTTGTTAACAGCCGTTATTCCCTTGTAATCGCTGCTGCAAAGAGAGCACGTCAGATTATCGCAGGAGATGAACCAATGGCAGACAAGATCACATGTCCAAAGCCATTATCCATTGCTGTAGAAGAACTTTACGAGGGCAAAGTAAAGATTATTCCAGACACAGAAGATGAGGAGTAAAGAAAACCCGTCAGGGCTGCCGCACTTTTGAACGCAATTGTGCGACAGCCCTTTTGCCATAATTAATGTAGAAAGAGAGAATCGAATGAAATTATTATTTGTATCCCTCGGATGCGACAAAAACTTAGTAGACACAGAATTTATGCTTGGAATGCTCCGTGATGACGGAATCGAGATCACGAATGATGAGACAGAGGCAGATATTATCATCGTCAACACCTGCTGCTTTATCAATGATGCCAAGGAAGAGAGTGTCAACACCATTTTAGAGATGGCAGAGTACAAAAAGACCGGTCCGTTAAAGGCTTTGATCGTAACCGGATGTCTTGCACAGCGCTACAAGGAAGAGATCAAGACCGAGATCCCGGAGGTGGATGCTATACTTGGAACCAATTCCTACGAGGATATCGTAAAAGCTGTACATGAGGCGCTTGGCGGTACTTTTTATGAGAATTTCAAAACATTGGAGGGACTGCCGTCTATCCATACAAAGCGAAGCGTGACAACCGGTGGTCATTTCGCATATTTAAAGATCGCAGAGGGCTGTAACAAACGCTGTACTTACTGTATCATTCCATATATCCGCGGCAATTACCGCAGTGTACCGATGGAAGATCTGATCGGCCAGGCAAAAGAGCTTGTTGCAAACGGCGCAAAAGAGCTGATTTTAGTTGCCCAGGAAACAACTCTTTACGGTATTGACCTCTACGGTGAAAAATCATTGCACAAATTGCTGGACGAATTAAATAAGATCAATGGTTTATTCTGGATCCGCATTATGTACTGTTATCCGGAAGAAATCTATGAAGACTTAATTGATTCCATGATCCGCAACGAGAAAGTCTGCCATTACCTTGATATCCCGATCCAGCATTCCAATGACACAATGTTAAAGCGCATGGGACGAAGAACAAGTCATGACGATCTGGTTCGTATCATCACACATTTGAGAGAGCGTATCCCGGATATCACATTGAGAACTACGTTGATCTGTGGTTTCCCTGGCGAGACACAGGAGATTCACGAGGAACTCATGCAGTTTATCAATGACATGGAGTTTGACCGGTTGGGAGCGTTCACCTACTCACCGGAGGAGGGAACTCCGGCTGCTGCCTTCGAAGATCAGGTGGATGAGGAACTGAAGAAGGACTGGCAGGCAGATGTCATGGAACTTCAGGAGGAAGTGATCTTTGATAAAAATGAAGAGATGAAGGGCAGAGAACTTTATGTGTTTATCGAAGGACAGGTAGAGGATGATAATGCCTATGTTGGAAGAACCTACCGGGATGCTCCGGATATCGATGGCTATATTTTCATCAACACGGACGAAACCCTTATGACCGGTGACATTGTTAAAGTAAAAGTCACAGGCGCTTACGAGTATGATTTAATTGGAGAAATCTGTCAGTAGATTTCAGAAAGAAGGAAAAACTATGAATTTACCTAACAAATTAACAACTTTTCGTGTGATTCTCATTCCATTTTTTGTATTTTTTATGCTTGCACCAAATATGACAGGCATCAATCATTACATTGCTGCTGCAATCTTTATTGTGGCAAGCCTTACCGATCTTCTGGATGGTAAAATTGCAAGAAAGTACAATCTTGTCACAAACTTTGGAAAGTTTATGGATCCGCTTGCAGACAAGCTTCTGGTGTGTTCTGCGATGATCTGCCTGATCCAGACCGGACAGCTTGCAGCATGGATCGTTGTCATTATTATTGCAAGAGAGTTTATCATCAGCGGATTCCGTCTGATCGCATCCGACAACGGAGTTGTCATTGCAGCAAGTTACTGGGGCAAATTTAAGACTACATTCCAGATGTTAATGGTGATCGTGCTTATTTTAAATGTCCAGATGCCGTTTTTCCAGATCCTTGGGAAGATCCTTACCTATGCTGCCCTGATCCTTACGGTTGTGTCACTTATTGATTACATTGTAAAGAACAAAGATGTTTTAAAAGAGCAGAACTAGATACGATAAAGCATGATAGATTTTCTGTAAATAAGGAGAAGCGAAAATATGAGAATTATTGCTGGTACAGCAAGAAGCCTGCCATTGAAAACGATCGAGGGCATGGACACAAGACCAACAACAGACCGTATCAAAGAAACGTTATTTAATATGCTCCAGAATGATGTGCCGGGCTGCTATTTCCTTGATCTGTTTGCAGGAAGCGGACAGATCGGTTTAGAGGCAGTGAGCCGTGGTGCGAGATATGCTGTTTTTGTGGAAAATAACAAAAAAGCATGCGCATGTATTGAGGACAATATCCATTTTACGAAGTTTGACAGGGAAACAAAATTGCTTCAGAGCGATGTCATTTCTGCTATCCGCAGCATGGAAGGAAAGTACAGGTTTGATGTCATTTTCATGGATCCTCCGTACAGGCACGAATATGAAAAAGAAGTGTTGGAATGTTTAAAAGATTCCTCTATTTTAAAAGAAGATACGCTGATCGTTGTCGAGGCATCATTAGATACTTCGTTTGATTATCTGAATGAGCTTGGCTTTACATTAAAAAATTAAAAACATATAAGACAAATGTTCACGCTTTTATCACAAAGGCAGAATAAATCATCATAAATCCTGTCAACGGATTTATGATTTGCAGTCTGGAAAGGCAGATACATTATGAAAAAGGCAATTTATCCTGGCAGCTTTGACCCGCTGACCTTAGGACATATTGATATTATCAAAAGAGCATCCGGTATCGTAGATGAACTCGTTGTCGGTGTGCTGAACAATAGTGCAAAAAACTCATTGTTTTCTCTGGATGAACGTGTTAGTATGATTGAAGAGATGACAAAAGATCTTCCAAATGTGTCTGTCACATCGTTTGACGGACTTTTGGTCGAGCATATGAAGCAGATTGGCGCTACCATTATTGTGCGTGGTCTGCGTGCAGTGACAGATTTTGAGTATGAATTGCAGATCGCACAGACGAACCATGTAGAGAGTCCGGAGGTGGAGACTATTTTTTTGACGGCAAGCCTTCAATATTCCTACTTAAGTTCCACGATCGTGAAAGAATTCGCATCCTATGGAGGCGATATTTCCAAGTTTGTTCCTGCGCAGTTTATAGACAGAATTTATGCAAAATATAACATATCGAAATAAGGAGTGTTTCCTATGGCAAGCAGAATCGAACAGATTATTGAAGAAATCGAAGAGTATATTGACGGTTGTAAATATCAGGCGTTATCCTCTTCAAAAATTATTGTGAACAAGGACGAGTTAGAAGAACTTTTAAATGAACTCCGTTCCAAAACACCGGAAGAGATCAAACGTTATCAGAAGATCATCAGCAACAAAGAGGCTATTTTAGCAGATGCACAGGCAAAGGCAGATGCGATCATTGCAAAAGCCCAGGTGAAAACGGACGAGCTTGTAAGTGAACATCAGATTATGCAACAGGCATATGCGCAGGCAAACGAAGTTGTTATGATCGCGACCAAGCAGGCACAGGAAATTTTAGATAATGCGACCAACGATGCAAACAATATCCGTATGGGCGCTATGCAGTATACAGATGATATTTTAAGAAATCTGGAGATATCAATCTCTCATGCAATGGATTCTGCAAAGGCAAGACATGAGAATTATATGTCATCACTGCAGGAGTTTTATGATGTTGTATCTTCCAACCGTGCAGAATTAAATCCGGCGGCAGAGGATGCTGTTTCAGACAACACAGAGAATCTGCCTAAGATTGACATTTCTTCTGATATGTTAAAATAAAAATACACTGACTGCGACAGCGAGCAGGAAAGTACATAGTGTGAGAAACAGTTTTACAAGACAGTATTTTTTCATGGACAGAGAGGTTCCTTTTACCATGGAAGATGTCTGGGCGATACCGCTTAATCCACCGAAGGCGGTGGCGGTCATTGCAAGGATATATTTGGTTTGAATACTCCAGTCTGTGTTGGTGAGACAGTTGATCCCGTTGGTGATTTCAAGAACGTTTTCCAACAGGATCAGGACAGGCTTTGGCAACGGAAGTTTTTCTACCAGTGAGATCAGGATTGAGAATAGCATGATATATCCACCGATCCTGACAAGTGTTTCGAAACCGTTCATAATGGCGGCATCTATGATCTTAAAAGTTATTTGAGATTGGGATGCCGTTTTTTTCTGCCTGTTTTCCTCTTTTTTTCTGTGCAATAATAACATACCGAGTATCAGTGCAGGGGTATATAGGATGAAAATACTGATTCCGAACATTCCTGTGAGCTGTAACTGCTGCAACAAAATATAACTTCCGATAAAAACCGGACTGATGTTATTGGTGATGTAAAATAAAATTTCAGCCTCTTTCGGATGAATTTTATTTGCCTTTAAAAGTTCGGCGCAGTTTTTGCTTCCCATTGGAAAGCCGAATAAAAAACCGCTGCACAAAATAAATACGCCTTCCCCGCTGACAGGCATAAAGAAACGGAAATATTTCGTCAGGTGCTTTGTGAGGGCATCCATGTAGCCAGAATGAATCAAAACATTGGATATTATGGCGAAGGGCAGAAGGGTGGGAAGCACTTTTTCATACCAGAGCATCAGACCATTTCTGGATGCGTTTACAGCATCTGCCGGATAAAGCAGGATATATGCAGTTAAAATAAGAATGGCAAAGCATATAAATTTCTTTTTCATAGTAAAATATATTGTTTTGAATTGTAAAAATGTAATTTGTTTGTAACTTTCGTAACATTTATCAGGAAAGAGTGGGGATGTGATTTTGCTGCAACAGAGATTTCTTCGTGATCTGTTACTTTTTATGCTGGTGGTTCTTATTAATGTATATCTTGGAATCTACATTGATAGTGAAGCGCTTAAGAAAAACTGTTTTCCTTATGAAACAGCGTTTGAAAATTTCCGAGATGAAGAAGTATCAGAAGAGGTAATAAATTCTTTTCTGTATGATTCGGAACCTATGGAAGAGAGTGATATTACGGAACAGAAAATCAAATCTGTAAAATATGCAGACTTCGCAAAGCTCAGTGAATACCTTGCAATGTACTTCGCCTTAAATAATACCTGTTCGGATTCTGATTTATTAGAAGAAAATATTTCTTTTGTGAAAGAACATCAGCCGGAAAAATTTGAACGGATCCAAAGCAAGATTGAAGCGATGTGGACGGATGCGGTTTTGTTTCCGGTAGGAGCAATTGAAAATGAACCCGGAGCAACCGTGGACTTTGCAAATTCATGGCGACAGAGCAGAACCTTTGGAGGAGACCGGTTCCATGAAGGCTGTGATATTATGGCGTCTGTGAACCAGCGTGGTATTTATCCGATTTACAGCGTATCGGATGGGGTTGTGGAAAATATCGGATGGCTGCGGCTTGGCGGTTACCGCATTGGAATCCGGAGCAGGCATGGCGCTTATTTTTATTATGCACATCTCTCGGATTATGCAAAAGATTTCCAGATCGGAGAAGAAGTGAAAGCAGGAACTCTGATTGGCTTTATGGGAGATACCGGGTATAGCGATACTCCTGGTACAACCGGAAATTTTCCGGTGCATCTTCATTTTGGAGTGTATTTTGATGATGAATCCGGAAAGGAGTTTAGTGTGAACCCTTTCCCCCTGCTCCGCTATTTAAAATCATTGTAATAGAAAGCAGACCTATGCTAAAATAATTTTATACATTTTATGAAATTTGGAATGATCGATCAGGAAAATGCCACATCATTACAGACAATAGAAAAAGGAAAGAACGAACTTATGCGCTTGGATAAATTTTTAACAGAGATGGGTCTTGGTACCCGCTCAGAAGTAAAGAAGATTTTGAAAACAAAACAGATCACAGTCAATGGAGAGATCGTTACAAAACCGGAAACAAAGGTTGCACCGGAAAACGACCAGATATCTTATAAAGGTGAACCGGTCACTTACTGTGAATACGAATATTATCTTTTTTATAAACCGGCAGGGTGTGTGACTGCAACGGAAGATCAGCTGCATAAGACGGTTATGGATTACCTGACCGATACGGTGCGCTCTGATTTATTTCCGGTAGGACGGCTGGACATTGATACGGAAGGTCTGCTTCTGATCACAAATGATGGGGCTTTGGCACATGATCTGTTAAGCCCCGCAAAACATGTAGAAAAGACATACTATGCAGTTATCGATGGCGTAGTTACAGAAAAAGATGTCAACAGCTTTGAAAACGGGGTTGACATTGGAGAGGAAAAGCTGACAAAACCCGGCAAATTACGCATCCTAAAAAGTGAACCAGAATCAGAAATTGAGTTAACAATTACAGAAGGCAGATTCCATCAGGTGAAACGAATGTTTGAGGCAGTCGGAAAGAAGGTTTTATATTTAAAACGTATTTCCATGGGGCCATTGCAGCTTACCGATGATTTAAAGCCGGGAGAATATCGCCCGCTCACAGAGGAAGAGATTACTGCATTGAAAATTGTGAATAAATAAGTTATAATATTAAGGTTGCTATTTTGCAGAAAATTTTATTTTTAGATAGAAAGGTTATCACAAATGAGTCATGGATTTTTACCGATCAGTAAAGAAGATATGAAAGAAGCTGGCATCGAACAGCTTGACTTTGTATATATCTGTGGAGACGCTTACGTAGATCATCCATCTTTTGGACATGCCATTATTTCACGAATTTTGGAGGCTCATGGCTATAAAGTCGGGATCATTGCCCAGCCGGACTGGAAAGACAGAGAATCCATTAACCGGTTAGGCGAACCACGGCTCGGCTTTCTTGTTTCAGCCGGAAATATGGACTCTATGGTCAATCATTATTCCGTTTCCAAGAAAAGAAGAACCACGGATGCATTTACACCGGGCGGTGTGATGGGAAAAAGACCGGATTATGCCACGATTGTATATTGTAATCTGATTCGACAGACCTATAAACATAAGCCAATCATCATTGGTGGAATCGAGGCAAGCTTGCGTCGTCTGGCACATTATGATTACTGGTCAAATAAGTTAAAACGTTCCATTCTGCTCGATTCCGGTGCAGATCTTATCTCCTATGGAATGGGTGAACACAGTATCGTTGAGATTGCGGACGCTTTAGACAGCGGTCTGGATATTAAGGACATCACCTTCATTGATGGAACTGTTTATAAGACGAGAGACCGTGAGAGCATTTACGATGCAATCGAGCTGCCACATTTTGAGGCTTTAAAAGCAGATAAATTAGAGTATGCAAAGAGTTTTTACATACAGTACAGCAATACCGATCCTTTTTCCGGAAAACGGTTGTTCGAGACTTACGATGAAAAGCTGTTTGTCGTACAGAACCCACCGGCAAAACCATTGACACAGTCGGAGATGGATTCCGTTTACGCACTTCCTTATATGAGAGATTATCATCCTTCTTATAAAGAACTTGGCGGAGTTCCGGCGATTGAAGAAGTGAAATTCTCACTGATCAGCAACCGTGGCTGCTATGGTGGCTGCAGTTTCTGCGCGCTGACTTTCCATCAGGGAAGAATTATCCAGACGAGAAGCCACGAATCTATTTTAGCGGAGGCAAACAAGATCATCTGGGATCCTGACTTTAAAGGTTATATCCATGATGTAGGTGGTCCGACTGCGAATTTCCGTGCGCCGGCGTGCGACAAGCAAATGACAAAAGGTGCCTGTCCGCATAAGCAGTGTCTTTTCCCGAAGCCTTGCCAAAATTTGAAAGTGGATCATTCCGATTATCTGAAACTGCTCCGGAAACTGCGGGAGCTTCCAAATGTGAAGAAAGTATTCATCCGTTCGGGTATCCGTTTCGATTATCTGATTTATGATAATGACCGCACTTTTCTGCGGGAACTGTGTGAGCACCATGTCAGTGGACAGTTAAAGGTTGCACCGGAACACATTTCCGACGCAGTTTTAGAGAAAATGGGCAAGCCGGGTGTGGATGTCTATAACCGGTTTGTAAAAGCCTATAAAGATATGAATGAAAAGATTGGTAAAAAGCAGTATCTGGTTCCATATCTGATGTCCTCCCACCCTGGTTCCACCTTGAAGGAGGCAGTGGAGCTTGCAGAATTTTTGAGGGATCTGGGATATATGCCGGAGCAGGTGCAGGATTTTTATCCAACCCCTTCCACGATCTCAACCTGTATGTATTACACAGGTGTTGATCCGAGAAATATGCAGCCAATCTATGTCGCGGTCAATCCGCATGAGAAGGCAATGCAGCGCGCATTGATCCAGTACCGGAATCCGAAGAATTACGATCTTGTCTATGAGGCACTGGTAAAAGCAGGAAGGACAGATCTGATCGGATTTGATAAGAAATGTCTGATCCGTCCAAGACAGGGTGAGTATCAAAACCATGGGGAACGCAATATGCGCCATGATGGAAAAAAGGGCAGGACAGATCAGAAACCTGCAAAGAAAAAGACTATCCGGAATGTGCATAACAAGAAAGCCTCTGGAACGAACATGAATAAATCTGCAAAGAACCGTGCGGATCACAGCAATCCTCAAAGATCTGTCAGAAAGAAAAAATAAGAAAGCGAACCTGACTTTATATGAAACAGTTTACGATCAGCCCCAACGAATCCGGGCAGCGTTTTGACAAATATTTAAAAAATTATTGAGCAATGCATCCGGCAGTTTTGTATACAAGATGCTGCGCAAAAAGAATATCACCTTAAATGACCGCAAAGCAGATGGAACAGAAAAATTAAATGCGGGAGACCTTGTAAAATTATTTTTGTCCGATGAAACTTTTGAAAAATTTTCCGGTAAAGATGAGACAAATTCCGGCTACATGAAGTTAAAGTCCATTGATTCAGGCAGACTTCAGGTTGTTTATGAAGATGATGATGTGATCATTATTAACAAACCATCCGGGATGCTTTCACAGAAGGCGGTTCCGGAGGATATTTCGGCAAATGAATATATTCTTTCTTATTTGATCCGAAAAGGTGCCTTAAGTGAGGAGCAGTTCAAAACATTTAAACCATCCATCTGCAACCGCTTAGACCGGAACACATCCGGGCTTTTGATCGCAGGAAAAACGTTAAAGGGACTTCAGACAATGGCGGAAGCGTTAAAAAAACGTACTGTCCAGAAATATTACCGTTGTATTGTAAAAGGAGAGCTGCGCGAAAAAACGCATTTGAAAGGCTACCTGTCCAAAGATGAACAGAACAATAAGGTGAAAGTTGTTTCCCATATCCGCCCGGAGGAAAAAGCAGATTATCTGCCAATTGAAACGGAATACCGCCCGGTGGCAGTTTCGAATGGATATACGGAACTTGAAGTCCATCTTATTACCGGCCGATCCCACCAGATCCGTGCACATCTTGCGTCCATCGGTCATCCGATCGTCGGGGATGGGAAATATGGTGATCTGAGAACGAACGAACGTTTCCGTAAAGAGGTTCATGTTCGTTCTCAACTGCTTCATGCTTACCGTATTGTATTGGAAGACGGAAGAGAAGTGATCGCACCGTCCGGCAGGGAATTTGAGGATGCATGGGACTATATACAGACATCATCCTTTTAATTCCAGAGTTGGAGCGGCATCGATAATATCCTGCAATGGTGTCCATGACATCAGATCGCCGGAATTATCGGAGCCGCTGTCATCGTCTGCTTTTCGTTCAAATCCATTGTCACCGTTGTGCTTCCGCTGTTTTTTTACCTCCTCCGGTGTGTCCGGAAGTCTGTGGTAAGCAGAAGAGTGGTGAAATTCTTTGGAAATCTCATTGAAAGCTGCAACCAGACATTCTTTATCCGGATCATCGTCCGGGATTCCATTTAAAGCTGCGGCAATATAGCTGTCTGCCTCCTGCTTGGATTTTGCATGTTTTAACTGGTTTTCAAGCATTTCAGCCATTTTCTGAATGCGGAGTGCATGCTGATATTCATCCGGATAATTCATCCGCAGAAATTCCATCTCCTGTGCCGTCAGTTTTTTGCCGTGCTTTAATTTGTTTACAATATGCTGCAGTTTCTGCTGCTTTTTATCTTCCGTGTCCGCATTGTTCGTGCCCTGCGTGACTTTTTGCATATACTGTAAAAGTGCGTTATCAGCCGTTGGAACATTTTTTGACAGTAAGGAAGAATGATTGTTCTCTGTGAGAATGTTCAGATTTATTTGCATAAGAATGACCTCCCCGATTCTTTGCATTGTATATCGGCACATTCTAACGTTTTTTTACTTGGAAACACTGTTTATGTGACGTTTGATCGCTTCAAAACTTTCGGCGCTGACATCATGTTCAATCTTACATGCATCTTCTGCTGCAATGCGGGGATCAACCCCCAGCATGACAAGCCAGCTTGAAAGAGTGGTATGGCGTTCATAAATCTTCTCAGCGACTTCACGTCCGGATTCTGTAAGGTGAATATATCCTTCAGGGCTTACGGTAATAAAGCCATTTTCCCGGAGATTCTTCATTGCTACGCTGACGCTTGGTTTTTTGAAATTCATCTCATTTGCAATGTCAATGGAACGAACATTTCCCAGCCTATGATTCAGCACCAGAATGGTCTCCAGATAATTTTCAACTGATTCATTCATTACCATAAAAATAATACCTCCCACAAAACTTCTGTATTTATCAATGTATGATTCTTTGATAAATGTATATAAAATAATCATATCATACAACCCATTTTTTTACAAATCGGAATTGAATATTTAATAAAAATTTATCATTCGGGATATAAGAAAACAGCGTGCAATGTTTTCATTTTTCTGGCGTGTCATGCAAAAGTTATGATATAATCATGAAAAGAAGCGAAGAAGGCAGGAAATAGAAATGGCAACGTGGAATTCACGTGGTTTAAGAGGTTCTACTTTAGAGGAATTTATCAACCGCACCAACGAAAAATATTTAGAAAACGGACTGGCTTTGATCCAGAAAGTCCCGACTCCAATCACTCCCATTAATATTGATAAGGCAACCAGACATATTACGCTGGCGTATTTTGACCAGAAGAGTACCGTCGATTACATTGGCGCAGTGCAGGGGATCCCGGTCTGTTTTGACGCAAAAGAATGCAACACAGACACTTTCCCGCTTCAGAATATACATGAGCATCAGGTAGTCTTTATGGAGAACTTTGAAAAACAGATGGGCATTGCCTTTTTTTTGATCTAGTTTTACTGCAAGAGATGAATTTTATTATCTGCGGTTTGCAAAACTGCTGGAATTTTGGAACCGGGCAAAAGAGGGTGGCAGAAAAAGCTTCCGCTATGAAGAACTGGAGCCTGATTTTTTTCTCCGGAAGAGCAGAGGCGTCCTTGTTCCATATCTGGATGCGATGCAAAAAGATTTGGCAATGAGGGATTGACAAGCAGATATTCTTTTCATATAATAAATCAAGCAGTTTCATTTGCTACCACATTAGCATACTAAAGTGTACAAAATGAAACCTGTGAACGGATCATCCGCATGGGATGAGCATAAGGGAAAGGTATTAGATTCATTATGAAAAAACAATTATTACATACACCGGAGGGTGTGCGTGACATTTATAACGAGGAATGTGAGAAAAAGCTATTACTCCAGTCGGATTTACTTGGCATCTTAAAGGGTTACGGATATCATCCGATCCAGACGCCGACCTTTGAATTTTTTGATATTTTCGGGAAGGAGATCGGAACCACTCCCTCGAAAGAATTATATAAGTTTTTTGACAGAGAGGGCAATACGCTTGTCTTAAGACCGGATATGACACCGTCCATCGCAAGAGCGGCTGCAAAATATTTTATGGATGAGGATATGCCGATCCGTCTCTGCTATATGGGAAATACATTTATCAATAACAGCAGTTATCAGGGCAGATTAAAAGAGAGTACACAGCTTGGTGCAGAGCTGATCGGGGACAGCACCGTGGATGCGGATGCTGAGATTTTATCGATGACGGTAGAATGTCTGCAAAAGGCAGGACTTAAGGATTTCCAGTTAAGTGTCGGTCATGCGGATTTCTTTCAGGGACTTGTGGAAGCTGCCGGGATCAGCGAGGAGGACGAGGAAGAACTGCGTGAACTGCTCGCCAACAAGAATTTTTTTGGTGTGGAGGAATTTGCGGAGACCTTAAACCTGAAGGCAGAGTTAAACGAGCTGTTCCATATGCTCGGCAGTCTGAATGTGGACCTAAACGACCTGAAGCGTGCGAAAGAAGCGGCTGCTTCTTACCCTAGGATTTTAGCGGCGATCCATAATTTAGAAGAACTTCATAAAGTACTTGAAGTCTATGGGATTCAAAAGTATATTTCCTTTGAACTTGGTATTATCAGCAGTTATCAGTATTATACCGGTATTATTTTTTCCGGTTATACATTCGGAAGCGGAGAACCGATCGTAAAGGGAGGACGTTACGATAAACTTCTGACCTATTATGGAAAGACTTCCGCATCCATCGGATTTGCGATTGTCATTGACCAGTTAATGGCGGCATTATCCAGACAGAAAATCAATATCACCATAGAAACGAACGGTGAACTGATCGTGTATACAAAGGCAGCTCAGGCGAAAGCCATTTTAAGTGCAAAAGAAAAGCGTGCGGCCGGGACTCCGGTCGAGACGATTTTAAAGGACGACACGAAAACAAACGAAGATTACCAAAACTATGCAAAGCGTAATCGTATCAGGACAGTTACTTTTATGGAGGATTAGAAAATGGAAGATATGAGATACTTGACCTTTGCATTGGGAAAGGGAAGACTCGCAAAAAAAACACTGGAATTATTCGAACAGATCGGTATTACCTGTGAGGAGATGAAAGATAAGGACACAAGAAAACTTATTTTTGTCAACGAGGAACTAAAACTTCGTTTTTCCTTGCAAAAGGACCTGATGTTCCTACGTATGTAGAATATGGTGCGGCTGATATCGGAATCGTTGGAAAAGACACCATATTAGAAGAAGGACGTAATATTTATGAAGTTCTTGATCTTGGATTTGGAAAATGCAGGATGTGCATCTGTGGACCAAAAGAAGCGCATGATCTGTTACAGCACCACGAACTGATCCGTGTGGCAACCAAGTACCCACACATTGCAAAAGACTATTTTTACAATAAAAACATCAGACCGTAGAGATCATTAAGTTAAACGGCTCCATCGAACTGGCACCGATCGTCGGACTGTCCGAGGTGATCTGCGATATCGTAGAGACCGGCTCCACACTCCGGGAAAACGGATTGACAGTGTTAGAGGAAGTGTGTCCGCTCTCTGCCCGCATGGTAGTAAATCAGGTGAGCATGAAGATGGAAAATGAGCGGATCACAAAACTGATCTCTGATCTGAAGAATGTGATCAATACAGAAAGGAATGCAGTCCAATGAGAATTTTAAAACTGACAAAAGAAACACAGAATAATATATTGGAGAATTTATTAAAAAGAAGCCCGAACTCTTACGGCGAATTTGAGAGCCGCGTCAATGACATTATCCAGAATGTCAGGGAAAAACGTGATGAGGCGGTTTTTGAGTACACATTAAAATTTGATGGTGCCACCATCGATCAGGACAATATCCGCGTGACGGAAGAAGAGATCAAAGAAGCTTATGAGCAGGTAGACCCAAAGCTTTTAGATGTCATCCGCAAGGCACTTGTCAACATCCGTGACTATCATACAAAACAGAAACAGTACTCCTGGTTTGATTCCGATGAATCCGGTATCATATTAGGCCAGAAAGTGACACCGTTAAAAACTGTGGGTGTGTATGTGCCGGGTGGAAAAGCAGTTTATCCGTCCTCTGTACTGATGAATGTCATTCCTGCAAAAGTGGCAGGGGTTTCCAATATCATTATGACGACGCCATGTGGCAAAGATGGAAAGGTTTATCCATCTACATTAGTAGCTGCCAAAGAGGCGGGAGTCGATGCGATTTATAAAGTCGGTGGTGCACAGGCAATCGCAGCCCTTGCCTTTGGAACGGAGAGCATCCCGAAAGTTGACAAGATCGTAGGACCGGGAAATATCTACGTTGCCCTTGCCAAAAAAGCCGTGTTTGGTTATGTCAGCATTGATTCCATCGCAGGTCCAAGTGAGATCATGGTACTTGCCGATGAGACGGCAAATCCACGTTTTGTAGCGGCAGATTTACTGTCACAGGCAGAACATGATGAGATGGCATCCGCCATCCTGGTGACAACCAGTGAGGCATTGGCGGAGCAGGTTTCAGTGGAAGTTGATAAATTTGTTGAGGTTCTTTCCAGAAAAGAGATCATCCGGAAATCCCTTGATAACTATGGATATATCCTTGTGGCAGACACGATGCAGGATGCGATTGACACCGTCAATGAGATTGCATCGGAACACTTAGAGCTTGTGACAAAAAATCCATTTGAGACAATGACAAAAATCCGTAACGCAGGGGCAATTTTTATCGGAGAGTATTCCAGCGAACCACTCGGTGATTATTTTGCAGGTCCAAACCATGTCCTTCCGACCAACGGAACCGCAAAATTCTTCTCACCGCTCAGCGTGGATGATTTCATTAAGAAATCAAGCATTATCTCTTATTCCAGAGAAGCGTTAGAGCCTGTATACAAAGATATCGTGCAGTTTGCAGAATGTGAAAAACTTACTGCACATGCAAATTCCATCCGGGTACGGTTTGAAGATTAATTGTATCTATTCAGCACCCATTCGCAAAACCGCTCTTTCAGAGCTTTCCTTTTGCTCATGTGGTTACTTCGCCAAAGAAATTTTCAAAATTATGCTCATTCATGCAAGCATGATTCGCAAATTTATGAAAATTGCCTTGGCTCTGAATAGATACAAAGAATTAATAATTACTTAAGTTGAAAAAAGAAGCAGAAAGGTTTAAAATAAAATGGCACGTACAGCAGATTATGTTCGTAAAACCAAAGAGACAGATATATCATTACATTTGAATTTAGACGGTACCGGCAGTTCCTCTATCCATACAGGGATCGGTTTTTTTGACCACATGTTAGACGGATTTGCAAGACATGGCCTGTTTGACCTGAAAGTCAATGTTGCCGGAGATCTTGCAGTGGACTGTCATCATACAATTGAAGATACAGGTATTGTTCTGGGCAATGCCATTAAGGAGGCCGTTGGTGACAAGAAGGGAATCCGGCGCTACGGAAGCTGTATTCTGCCGATGGATGAAACGCTTGTCCTGTGCGCAGTGGATCTTTCCGGAAGACCTTATCTTGTGTTCGATGGAGAATTTACGACCGACCGCGTGGGATATATGGATACGGAGATGGTAAAAGAATTTTTCTATGCCATTTCTTATACCGCAGGAATGAATCTGCATATCAGGGTGCTTTCCGGCGGAAACAACCACCATATGATCGAGGCGATGTTCAAGGCTTTTGCAAAGGCACTGGATCAGGCAACGGTCATTGACACGAGGATCACGGATATCCTTTCTACCAAAGGAAGTCTGTAGTTGACAATTCACATGTATCACGTGCAAAATATGATTAGAAAAGAAGCGGTCTGACGTATCAAAAATATGTGCAGACCGTTTTGTATGGAAAGGTATGAATATTAATATGGAACACAAAAATATCGTGGCAACAATTTACTTAAAGGACGGGAAAGCGATCAAAGCCAGAGACAATTACGAGGAATATCCGGATGTCATTGAACTTGCAAAACTCTATAATGACAGTGGCATTGATAAAATCATGATTTTTGACCTGTCCACAACAGATGAAGAGCATGAGCGCAACATACAGGTTATCCGCAACATTAACCGTAATATTGAAATCAAAGTATGTGCAGGCGGTAACATTAACCGTATGGAGGACATTAAGAAGTTCATCTATGCCGGATGTCTTCAAGTGATCGTCAACGGCTCCAAACCGGAGAGTATGGCACTGGCTGCAGAGGCAAGCAAGCGTTTCGGGAAAGACCGTATTCTTGTTTCCGTGACGAATGTGGATTTTATCTTCAAACATCAGGATGAAATGGCTGATACATTCCATGAAGTGCTGATCTTAAATAAAGCAGTGTTAGATGCAGTGGAAGGAATGACCGATGTTCCTCATGTTGTCTACTTAAACGATGCTGATTATGATGAGGTTTTATCAATCTTATCCCGCAAAAATGTCCGCGGAATTGCAGGTTCTTTAATTAATAATCCAAAAACAGATATTATGGAGATGAAATCCCAGTTGTCTGCCTCCGGTATTAAGATGGATAACTTCGAGCCAAACTTAAAGTGGAGTGACTTAAAGAAAAATTCTGACGGCATGGTTCCGGTCATTGTGCAGGATTACCGTACGGATGAAGTGTTAATGCTGGCTTACATGAATGAGGAAGCTTTTGACACAACGATTAACATCGGAAAAATGACATACTACAGCAGAAGCCGGAATGAGCTTTGGACAAAAGGTCTTACTTCCGGTCATATCCAGTATGTCAAATCCCTGACAGCAGACTGTGATTATGATACCATTCTTGCAAAAGTTTCCCAGATTGGTGCAGCCTGCCACACCGGAAACCAGAGTTGTTTTTTCAATGAGATTGTGAAAAAAGAATACGTTGAAAAAAATCCGCAGAAGGTGTTGGGGGATGTCTACAATATTATTTTAGACCGCAGGGAAAATCCGAAGGAAGGCTCCTACACAAACCTTTTATTGGAAAAAGGTCTGGATAACATCCTCAAAAAAGTTGGAGAGGAAAACACTGAAATCATTATTGCAGCGAAAAACACTGACCACGAGCATTTGAAATATGAAATCTCTGATTACATTTACCATCTCATGGTCTTAATGGCAGAGAAGGATATCACATGGGAAGAGATCACACAGGAACTTTCACAGAGAAAATAAAACGACAGGTTTATCTCGACAAACTGCGGGTACTTGCCACGGTTCTCGTGATCGCTGTCCACACAGTCTCACTCGGTTCCACGCTTGTTCCGGAACGGAGTGCGGTGTGGTATGGATTTGAGATCAGCAATTACCTGTTTTTGTGCTGCAACCTGCTTTTTATCATGATAAGCGGAGCCCTTCTTTTACCGGTGAAAGACGAATCCGCCGGGCAGTTTTACCGGAAACGGTTTTTGAAAGTGCTTCTTCCAATGGTGATCTATTATATTTTATATGTGTGTGCCAAAGAAGGTTTCGTCTGGCTTCGCCCAGATCACTGGGGAGCCATGTTAAAACGTATTCTGCTCGGTGCACCGGAGGAAGCGCCGCATTTCTGGCTGATTTATGTGATCATCTGGTTATATGTGCTGACACCGTTTTTACGCTATGTGGTGCAGCATATTCCGGATTCTGTTTTAAGCGGGCTTGTGGTTGTGATTCTGATTTTCCAGATCCTTGGAACTTACTGGGATACGCTTTATTATAATTCCATTGCTTCCGGAATCCTCGGTTCTTTTGCCGGTGTTTTTATATTGGGATATTATCTGACAAGAGAGCAGTGGCGCAGAAAGTACTTCATTTATGGAGCGGGAATCCTTTCTGTCTGTCTGGCAGTCCGTCATATCTTCAGTGGGGCACAATATCATCGTTATTTATTTAACAATGCGCCGCTTATGGTATTTTATACGATGGCTGTTTTTCTTTTCGTGAGACAGATTTATGTGAAAGCAGAGACGGAACATTTTTTTACAAAGCTGATCAGCCGCTACAGTTTCGGGATCCTTTTGATCCACTGGGGCGTGCTTCATTATCTGGTCAAACAGATTTTTCATGTCAGCCCGACAGATTTCGGAGTGATCGGTGGTTCGCTGCTCATGATCGTGCTCACCTTATTTTTTTCACTGATAGGTGCAATGGTTCTCGATCGAACGCTGATCCACTGGTGTCTGTTGCTTATTGCATGGATAGAAAAAAAGTTCTAATGAGATACAAGACTTCATATGATTTCAATGAGAAATCTATGGAGTCTTATTTTATGACCGATGAATATGTGGAAAGACGCAGAGCTTACGTCAACGAGATACGGCGCTCGTTTGACCGGCCGGAGGTGGAAAATGGCACCGCAGAAGAGGAATCACAGCCTTTGGTTCCGTGGATTTTTCTGAAAATCCGCATAGTGCTTGCAGTTCTTCTTATGCTCGCATTCCTTCTGTTAAAATATAATGCATATGAATTCCATGGCTATCAGGCAAAAGATGTCATTGACATTATTTCTGATAATCAGTATTATACAATTTTGCAGGATTATGTTATGATAAATGAGCATGACTGATTTCCCAGTCGTTTTCAGGAAAAATGAGAAAGGACAAACCGAATGACAAAATTAGCATTATCAGATGAGATACTGATGAAAATCGATAAACCGGCACGTTATATCGGAAATGAGTTAAACAGTATCAAAAAAGATAAAGAAAAAGTAGCAATCCGTTTTGCCATGTGCTTCCCGGATGTATATGAGATAGGGATGTCACATCTTGGCGTTCAGATTTTATATGATATGTTTAATAAAATGGAAGATGTGTGGTGTGAGAGAGTTTACTCTCCATGGCCGGATCTTCATAAAATCATGAAAGAAGAGCATATTCCACTGTTTGGATTAGAGTCCCAGGAACCGATCAAAAATCTTGATTTTATCGGTCTTACGCTCAATTATGAGATGTGTTACACAAATGTGCTTCAGATTTTAGACCTCGGACAGATCCCACTGCTTGCAAAAGACCGTACAGAAGACGATCCACTGGTGATCGGTGGCGGCTGCTGCACTTATAATCCGGAGCCGATGGCAGACTTCTTTGATCTGTTTTATATGGGAGAGGGTGAAATTTCTTTCTACGAACTGTTTGATCTTTATAAAAAAATGCGTGCAGAGGGAAAAACACGCCATGAATTTTTACATGAAGCTTCCAAAGTGCCTGGTATCTATGTGCCATCCCTCTATGAAGTGACTTATAAAGAGGACGGAACGATCGCATCCTTTGAACCAATTTATGAGGATGTTCCAAAAACGATCCAGAAGCAGATCGTACTGAATATGACAGAAGCTGTTTATCCGGAAAAACCTGTCGTCCCTTTTATCAAGGCAACACAGGATCGTGTGGTTCTCGAGATCCAGCGCGGATGTATCCGTGGCTGCCGTTTCTGCCAGGCTGGAATGGTTTACCGTCCGGTCCGTGAAAAAAATGTAGAGCACTTGAAAGAGCTTGCCTACAAAATGTTAAAATCAACCGGACACGAAGAGATTTCTTTAAGCTCTTTAAGTTCCTCCGATTATTCTGAACTGGAAGAACTGGTGAATTTCCTGATCGATGAGTTCAAGGGAAAAGGTGTGAATATCTCACTTCCTTCCCTGCGGATCGATGCCTTTTCGCTGGATGTCATGAGCAAAGTGCAGGATATCAAAAAGAGCAGTCTGACATTTGCACCGGAAGCCGGTTCCCAAAGACTTCGTGATGTCATTAACAAAGGTCTTACCGAAGAGGTGATCTTAAACGGTTCCAGACTTGCTTTTGAAGGTGGCTGGAACAAGGTAAAATTATACTTTATGCTTGGACTTCCAACCGAGACGGAAGAAGATATGAAAGCGATCCCGCAGCTTGCCAATGAGATCGCAGCTCTTTATTATGACACGGTTCCGAAGGAAAAACGGAATGGAAAATGTCAGATTACGATCAGTACCTCTTTCTTTGTGCCGAAGCCATTTACTCCGTTCCAGTGGGCAGGAATGTACACACCGGGAGATTATCTTGCAAGAGCGCGGGTGGTCAATGAGGGTGTGCATGCGCAGCTGAATCATAAGAGTATCAAATATAACTGGCACGAAGCGGATGTGACGGTTTTAGAAGGGATTCTGGCACGAGGCGACCGTAAGATCGGACAGGCTCTCTTAAAAGTTTATGAAAAAGGCGGCATTTTTGATGCGTGGAGCGAATATTTCGATTATCAGAGATGGGAGGACGCTTTTGCGGAATGTGGTATCGATACCGATTTTTACACGATGAGAGAGCGTGATCTGGATGAGATCTTCCCATGGGATTTCATTGATACCGGCGTATCGAAAGAGTTTTTAAAACGTGAATGGAAGAATGCACATGATGAAAAAGTAACCCCGAACTGCCGCATGAAATGTTCCGGCTGTGGAGCCATGAAATTTGGAGGAGGTGTCTGTTTTGAAAATAAGGATTAAATTTCGAAAATCTGGTGTGATGAAGTTCATCGGACACCTTGATATTATGCGCTATTTCCAGAAGGCGATGCGGAGAGCAGATATTGACATCTGTTATTCAGAGGGATTTTCCCCTCATCAGATCATGTCGTTTGCAGCACCGCTAGGCGTTGGAATTACAAGTGACGGCGAATATTTAGATATTGAAGTACACGAAAGCAAGTCTACAAAAGAGGCGATGGCAGATTTAAATGCGACGATGGTAGAGGGCGTGGAGATCACCGGATATGTGAAGCTTCCGGACAATGCCAAGACAGCGATGTCCTTAGTTGCCGCAGCCGATTATAACCTTTTCTTTAAGGAAGGTTATGAAGTACCATTTACGAAAACAGAAGCCAGACAGGCGATTTTAGAATATTTTATCACGCCTTCTGAGGTACTTATCACCAAGCAGACAAAGAAAAGCGAAAAAATCATGGACTTAAAGCAGCTGGTTTATGATTTTAAAGTAGAAGGAACCGAGGAGGCACCGGAGTTTTACATCAATCTCTGTACCGGAAGTTCCGACAACTTAAAACCGGAACTTGTGTTAGAATCCCTTTTCGGCTATATGAACATTCCATATAATGCCAATGCAATCCAGATCCATCGTTTGGATGTGTATGCAAAAGAGGGGGACAAATTTGTTTCTCTACTGGATATGGGCGAAGAGATCGCATAAAGAGGTTCTTTATGAATAAATATATTATCACACATGAAAAAATAAAATGCAAAACAGGGAAGAGCAGGACTTTATTGTCTCTGCTCTTTATAATCAGGGCAAAAAAATGATCGAAGTAAGCCTTACACCCCCAGATGAAGATAGTTTACTTGGAAACATTTATATTGGCCGTGTGGAAAATGTCGTACAGAATATCCGGGCAGCTTTTGTGAAGATTTCGCCGGAGCAGACCTGTTATTTGTCTTTAGATGATCTGAAAAATGCACATTTTACCAAAAAGCTCTCTGCAAAAAAGAAATTGTGGCAGGAGATGAGCTTCTGGTTCAGGTAGAACGTGAAGCTTTAAAGACGAAAGAACCTGCTGTCACTGCGAATTTAAGCTTTGCAGGAAAATATGCTGTTCTTACAAGCGGAAACCGCAGGCTTGGAATTTCTTCCAAATTAAATAAAGAGCAGAAAGCACATTATAAGGAATTATTGCACGAATTTGATACAGAAAGCTACGGACTTATCATCCGGACCAATGCCGCAAGTGTCGCAGATGAAACACTAATTGCAGAGATTCGAAGCCTTGAGCAGGAATGGTCACAGATGCGTGAGAATGTCTGCCATAAAACCTGTTACAGTGTTCTGAAAAAAGCGAGACCAACGTATCTGGAAGACGTTAAAAACCAGCGGGAAGGTTCTGTCAGCGAGATTATCACCGATGACCGCGGACTCTTTGAAACAATCTGTATGGATTATGGAATTCATCCAAAACAGTTTATGACAAACGGTTCTGTCCCGGTTCCGGTCGATCAGTTTCAGGTGCCGACAATCTCTGGAACAGCAGATTCCCTGACGTTAACGTATTACCATGATCCGATGTTAACGTTATCTTCCCTCTACAGCGTGAAGTCCTCCTTAGAAAAGGCTTTAAGGGAACAGATCTGGTTAAAGTCCGGTGCATCCATTGTTTTACAGCACACAGAGGCACTTACGGTCATTGACGTGAACAGTGGGAAAAATATCATAAAAAAAGAGATGCGCGAAAATCTGCTCCGTATTAATTTAGAGGCAGCGAAAGAGATTGCCTATCAACTCAGATTGCGCAATATCTCAGGCATTATCATCATCGATTTTATCAATCTTCTTGCAAAAGAAGATGAGGCAGTTCTTTTAAAAGAATTCCGCACATATTTAAAAGACGACCCGGTGAAAACGGATCTGATCGACATGACCAGACTAGGACTGGTGGAAGTGACCAGAAAGAAGATTAAGAAATCTTTGCGGGACAGTTTAAAGATGAACTAAAAAAAGTGAGCAGCCACACTGTAAGGTCTGCTCACTTTTTTAATAGATTTATGCAGATTCAATCTCATACGTAAATCCGGCGTCCTCGATCACCCTGATGGTATCCTCGATTCCCTGACCATCCTCAGTGAGATAACCGGATGCAAAAATAGAGTTTACAACGGACAATAAACGTTTTTCTTCACCTTTAAAGTAAACCTCACGTCCGGCAGCACAGCGGATGTCTGCCTGTGGAACAAGAAGCCTTGCAAGGGCGAGAACCTTAAGACCATATTCAGGGGTTAAGCCTGAGGTATCTTTGTGTGCTAAAGGTGTTCCCTCAATTGGCAGCAAAAAGTTGATCGGGATTGCTTCCGGGTTAATTTCACGGAGTTCTAACAGCATATCAACAACATCCTCTTTGCTTTCCCCCATACCAATGATCCCACCACTGCAGATTTCATAACCCAATCCCTGCAGCATTTTGATATTTGCGACACGCTGGTCAAACGTATGCGTAGAGCAGATGTTCGGATAAAATGCACGGCTGCTGTTTAAGTTATGGTTAATACGGTCAAGTCCTGCCTCTTTTAACATGCGCGCCTGTTTTTCAGTCAAAAATCCGATGGAACAGCAGAGGTGTGTTCCGGTTTCTTTCATTTTACGGATTTTTGCAGCGAGTTCTTCAATCTCGGCGTCTGTGAATTTCATGCCGCTCAATCCGATACAGTGTCTTGCGAGATGATTTTTATTTACAAAATCATTGTCGCGGTAAAGTTTCTCATCGGAAACCCATTTATATTTCTCAATATCGGCTGATGAACGGCAGGATTGTGCGCAGTAAGCACAGTCCTGTGAGCAGTTGCCGCTTCTTGCGTTTGTCAGAATGTGGATTCCGACATTGTCTCCTTTGTATTTGCGGCGCAGTTTCTCAGCGCGTGCAATCAGCTCATCCAACTGATCATCCGGTGTATTTAAAATTGCAAGAGCCTCCTCTCTGGTAAGATATGGATTTTCGGCTTCGGTTGTCTTTGGTTGTGTTGTCATTTTTGTACTCCTTTGTTACGTTTACAAAATTCAAATAAGTTACGGTATGAATTCACAAGTTTCTAAATTCAATTGTTTTTAAAGTAGCACGAAGTATGGTTAATTGTCAACATGCTCACTTATAGAAGTTGACATTTATTTGTAAAAGCTAGTTAACATTAGTATAAATATCTACATATGCAGATATTTCATTTTATTGTACTAATCTTGTGTCTAATATGATATGATATTATTTGAATTAGGGAATTTTGTAAATAAGAAGTGAATCTTCCAAAAGATAAATTTTGTAAGGAGTTTTCTTATAATCAAAAGGAAGAAAAAGCAGAAGTATTAAAGCAGCTTTTGGGCAGTATGGGAACAATAGGTGCAGGAAGTGTTGTGACAAAAGATATTCCGGCCAATTGTGTTGCGGTTGGAAATCCATGCCGTGTGATTCGAAAGATAAATGAGGAATGTTGAATATGAATTATAACGATTTTTTAACCAGACAACAGCAAATCAAAAAACTGTCTATTGCGGAGCAGAAAAATTTTTATGAACAGCTATTGAAAAAGAAATACGACAAAACCGAAGTGCGCATACTTGCAAGTTTTTATTATGGGCAGCTATTTTATCAGGAAGGAAATTTCAGAAAAACCATAGAGATTATAGAACCAATCATAGTGGACTATCAAAGCTATCCGTATACCCCTAAGTTATTGTCCTGTTTTAACCTGATAGGTGTGGCAACACATTGCGAGACAGAATATAATGTTTCCCGTTTTTTCTATGAAACGGCATTAAAAATTGCCATGGAAAATGATGAAAAATACTATTATGCATTTGAGTATAATAATATTGCATTGACCTACATTGAGGAACAAAACTATGAGGAAGCACTTAAAAGTCTTGCGCTCGCAGAAGACGTCCTGAAAGACTGTGATGAGGAAATGGGTGCTTATATCTATATCAATAAATCTATTTCACTTCAGAAACTGAACCGTTTAACAGAGGCTTTAAAGGCGTTTGAACTTGGAGTGAGCCAATATCATGCAGATACAATCGTTCCGGATGATGTCACCCGCTGTGCAGCAACACTTTATTATAAATTGGAACAGCCAGAAAAATATGAGACTTACAAAAAACAGATCCTTTCAAAAATGGATGAAATGTACGCGGCTGAATTTATGGATGCCTGCCGGGAACTGTTTGAGTGTGGAAGAGATTCTTGTGATGATAACCTTATGAACCACATTTTACGATCCATGAATCAGTATATGGAAAAATATCCGGATGAAATCAAGGTTGGACTTGAATTTGCAGAATTAATATATGTATACGCTGTTGGTAAAATGGACAAAGACGCGATTTTAGAGGCATTAGAGGCGAAAAACTATTATAAAGACCGGATTATTGAATATTCGAAAGAAAACCATATAAAATCTTTACAGCAATACATAGAGATTAATTCGCAGATATCTGAATTAGAGCGGGATGCATTAACGGGATTCAAAACCCGTAAGGCATATTACAAAGATATTGCAATCATCGAATGTGACGAGGAGATGTGTAACCAGCCGGTTGGCATCGCTTTTGCAGATGTGAATGGTCTAAAAAAAAATCAATGACAATCTGGGACATGAAGCAGGAGATGAGCTGCTCGCAGCAATTGCGAAAAAAAATCATAACCATATTCCAGGAGGCAGGCTGTTACCGTTTTGGTGGGGACGAATTTATCATTCTGTCATTCGATAAAAGCGAGACAGACTTTCAAAATAAGCTGCAAAAGCTTTCAAAGCTATGGACGGCTGAATGTTCGGCTTCCATTGGAAGTGTCTGGTTAGAACATGCAAAGGACATTGAAAGGAATTTGTCAGTTGCAGATGAGAAGATGTATGTGAATAAAAATTATTATTATAAAAATAGGTTTTAACTAAAAAGGTTAGAAAAATTTCAAAAAACCAGTTGACGTAATTCAATTGTTATGCTATAGTAACGAAGTATGCCGCACAGTGAGGTCTCAAATTCTGCGTATTTGCAGAAACCATAACTGGCGAGTAATGATAATAGGAGGTGCCATATGTACGCAATTATCGCAACAGGTGGTAAACAGTATAAAGTTTCCGAAGGTGATATCATTACCATTGAAAAACTTGGTGTTGAAGCTGGTGAGAAAGTAACTTTTGATCAGGTATTAGCAGTTTCTGACAACGGAATGAAAGTTGGAGCAGACGTAGCTAACGCAACTGTAGAAGCTTCTGTAGTTAAAGAAGGCAGAGGTAAGAAAGTTATCGTTTACAAGTATAAGAGAAAAACCGGTTATCACAAGAAAAATGGCCACAGACAGGCGTTTACACAGGTTAAGATTGAAAAAATTAATGCGTAATCGATAGGAAGATTGTTATGACTAAGATAACGATTTTCAGAAACCGGGATCAGGCATTTTTAGGTTTTGACTGTCTTGGACATGCAGGATATGCAGAAGAAGGTGAAGACATTGTATGTGCGGGAATTTCTGCACTGGTGATCAACACGATCAATACCCTTGGTGTTTACACGAAGGAGAAATTTTCTACAGATTCTGATGAAGAGACCGGAATGATCACACTCAGGTTTGATGCTCCGGCAGGTCATGATGCTGATTTGCTCATGAAATCCCTGGTTTTAGGCTTGCAAGGAATACAAAATACTTATGGAAATGATTATATCATTCTAACATTCAAGGAGGTGTAAGACATGATGAATATGAACCTTCAGTTTTTCGCTCATAAAAAGGGTGTTGGTTCTACAAAGAACGGCCGTGACTCTGAATCTAAGAGATTAGGTGCTAAGAGAGCAGACGGACAGTTTGTCAAAGCTGGTAACATTATTTACAGACAGCGTGGAACAAAGATTCATCCAGGTGTTAATGTAGGAATCGGTGGAGATGACACATTATTCGCTTTAACAGATGGTATCTTAAGATTCGAGAGAAAAGGAAGAGATAAGAAACAGGCTTCCGTTTATCCAGTAGCTGAATAATAAGATGAACAATGGACCCGACTATTTGTATAGATAGCCGGGTTCTTATTGTTTTGACATTCGGAAAGGGCAGACTAACTGTCCGCTTAAAGGAGAAAATCATGTTTGCAGACAGAGCAACAATTATCATAAAATCAGGAAAAGGTGGAAATGGACATGTCAGTTTCCGCCGTGAAAAATATGTTCCAAATGGCGGTCCGGACGGCGGAGACGGCGGCCGCGGTGGCGATGTTATTTTTGTTGTCGATGAGGGATTGAATACGCTGACAGACTTTCGCCACAGACGTAAATTTGCTGCTGAAAACGGTGAAGAAGGCGGCAAAAAGAAATGTCATGGGAAAGATGGCGCTGATCTGATCTTAAAAGTTCCGGCAGGAACTGTCATCAAAGATGCGGAATCAGACAAGGTCATTGCCGATATGTCCGGTGACAACAAACGTCAGGTGATCTTAAAAGGGGGCCGCGGCGGACAGGGAAATTCCCACTATGCAACAGCCACCATGCAGGCACCGAAATACGCACAGCCAGGTGGTGAAGGAATTGAGATAGAAGTAAAATTAGAGTTAAAGGTAATTGCTGATGTAGGGCTTGTGGGTTTTCCAAATGTCGGAAAATCAACGCTTTTATCCCGCGTGACCAATGCACAGCCTAAAATCGCCAATTATCATTTTACAACATTACAGCCAAATCTTGGTGTTGTTGACTTAGATGGTGCCAAAGGTTTTGTCATTGCCGATATTCCGGGGCTGATTGAGGGAGCTTCTGAGGGTGTTGGACTTGGACTTGAGTTTTTACGTCATATCGAGCGTACCAGAGTCATGATCCATGTTGTGGATGCCGCCGGAACCGAAGGGCGTGATCCGATTGCCGACATCAAAGCAATTGACAAAGAACTTGCCGCTTATGATCCGGAACTTTTGAAAAAACCGCAGGTCATTGCAGCAAATAAAATTGATTCCATCTATGGCGATGAAAACGAGATCATTAAAGCATTAAAAGATGAATTCGAGAAAGACGGAATTAAAGTATTCCCGATTTCTGCAGTCAGCGGTCAGGGACTGAAGGAACTTTTATACCATGTGAGCCAGCTTTTGGAAACATGTGGCAGAGAACCTGTCATTTACGAGCAGGAATACGATCCGGCATTACGTTTCTTCCGGGATGACCCTTACACGATCACAATGGAGGATGATGAGACTTTCGTTGTGGAAGGCCCTAAGATTGAAAAAATGCTCGGTTACACGAATATCGAATCTGAGAAAGGTTTCCTGTTCTTCCAGCGTTTCTTAAAAGAACAGGGCATTTTAGACAATCTCGAAGAACATGGAATCCAGGAAGGCGACACCGTGAAGATGTACGGACATGCCTTTGAATATTACAAATAAAAGAAAGGAATTGGCAATATGAATCTTACAAGCAAACAGCGCGCTTATTTAGGAAGCGAAGCAAGCACAATGAACGCTATATTTCAGATTGGAAAGGCAAGTCTGACCCCAGAGCTTATCAATGGTTTAGATGAGGCATTGGAAAAACGCGAGCTCATCAAGATTTCTGTATTAAAAAACTGTGCAGATGACCCTCGTGAAATTGCTGAGATCATCGCAGAACGTACACATTCTGTCGTTGTGAAAGTGATTGGTAAAAAAATCATTCTTTTCCGTCAGGCAAAAAAGAATTCAAAATACGAATTACCTGTAAAATAAATTTCAAAACACTATAAAGGACAGCGATCATGAATCATTTATCAGGCAGGAAAATCGGTATTTTAGGCGGCTCCTTTGATCCGGTACACAATGGACATCTCGCCATTGCCAGGGCAGCCTACACAGATTTTGATCTGGACGAAGTCTGGTTTATTCCAGCCGGACATTCTCCGAACAAAAACGAAAGCGGTATGACTCTTCCGGAATACCGCGCCGAGATGGTTGCTCTTGCAATAAAACCATACCCATATTTTAAAATGTCTACGGTAGAGATAGAAGCAGAAGAGACAAGTTACACTTATCTGACACTCACAAAATTAAAGAACCGTTACCCGGATACGATATTTTATTTTATCATGGGTGCAGATTCTCTCGACTACTTTGAGGAATGGAAACATCCGGAGATCATCTGTGAAAAGGCAGTTGTATTAGTAGCAGTGCGCGACCACTGGAATATGGAGGATGTCAAAAAGAAAATCCATGCGATCGAACAGTTATTTCATGCAAAGATCTATCCGCTTTCCTGTGACCGTTTTGATGCAGCCTCAAGAAACATCCGCCAGATGATAAAAAAGGGGAAGATACCGGGCAGCTGCTTCCGTATGCAGTGAGCCAATTTATAAAAGAACATCATCTTTACGAAAATGAGAAATGATTTTTTTAAACATTTCCGATCAGATTTTTGACAGAGGATAACGATATGGAACTGATAGAAATACGAAAAAATTAAAAAAGTACAGGACAAAGACCGCTACGAGCACACCAAAGGTGTGATGTACACCGCAGGCTGCCTCGCTATGGCGTACGGCTATGATATGCAGAAAGCCATGCTTGCCGGTCTGCTCCATGACTGTGCAAAATGCATTCCAAACGATGAAAAATTAAGACTATGTGAAGAGAACGACATTCTTATTTCATCCGTAGAACGTGAAAATCCCTTTTTGCTTCATGCAAAACTTGGTGCATTGCTTGCCAAAACAGAATATGATGTAACAGATCCATTGATTTTACATGCGATTAAAGTGCACACAACAGGTGAGCCGGATATGAATATTTTAGACAAGATCATTTATATTGCCGATTACATCGAACCAAACCGCAATAAAGCGGCTAATTTAGATCGCGTGAGGGAATTAGCCTTTCATGATTTAGATGTCTGTATGGCCGAAATATTGCACGACACACTGGTTTATCTGAAAAAGCGTGGTGGAAACATTGATCCGACAACACAGATGACCTATGAATTTTATAAACATTACAAAGAAACGCTCTAAAACAATACGTTATGTGACAATTCTATGCACACAAATGTGCACAGGTTTTCACTTACATAATTAAACAGAAAGGAACATCGTTTATGACATCAAAAGAACTTACAAAACTTGCAGTAGCTGCTTTGGAAGACAGAAAAGCAGAAGATGTAACTGTTATTGATATCAGCGAAATTTCTCCGATTGCAGATTATTTTATCATTGCAAACGGAACAAACCAGAATCAGCTCCAGGCAATGCGTGACGCTGCCGATGAAGCCTTATACAAAGCCGGCGTAAAAGTCCAGCAGATTGAAGGAAACCAGAGTTCTACCTGGATCTTAATGGATTACGGTGATATTATTATCCATATCTTCTCAAAAGAAGACCGTCTTTTCTATGATCTCGAGAGAACCTGGAGAGATGGAAAAGTTGTGGATGTAAGTGATTTATAATAAAAATACATGAAATTTCTAATTATCTTTTCATAAGTTAGCAAATGCCGATATATCCTGTATTTTAAGGATCATCGGCATTTGCTTTTTGGAAGAGTCCCTGCATAAGCTGGCATTTTACCAGTTAATCAGCTCATTTCTTTTCTTCCAAAGTATTTAATAGAAACACATATTGCAAAGACCGATATAATTACAGCACATGGTATAAACGGAAATAATGATAGTGTACTTCCTGTGTCTGTCGCTGTTACTGTATGTAATGCGTTTGACACAACATAACCACTATAACAATAAGGATATACTATCCATAAAGGTGTATTAGCAACCAAAACCCCCGGAATTATCAGAAGTAAGTTTAATCCCATAGATAGCATCGGTTTTTCAAACAGTATTGTAATTGCCCACATACACGAAATAGCTGGAATCATAGTCGTAAATAATTTTAATGTCCACGTTAATAAATAAAGGACAGGAATAGATTCTGTTACATTCATTATTTTAGTAGCAATAAAGCCTGCAATGACGAATGAGAGAGAAAAGATAAGTAACTGGATTGCTAAAAAGCTCAATAGCACAAAGAATTTTGTTAAGGCAAGTTTTCCTTTGCTGATGGGTAAAGCAAACATTTTTTAATATACCATTATTCTTTGTTTCTCTGTTAGCAATCATAACGCATACAACTACCATTGAAAACGGAAGTAAATAATAACCAAAAAGCAATGCACTTTGAATAAACATTGCCGACCAAGCATTTGTATATTCTGGTGTCATATACATACTGATACTGAAAACACCAGAAACCACAACTAAAATAGGTGGGATTAAAAGCAAAGGTAAAATCATAGACCTTTTCACTTTCATAAATTCTATTTTTAACAATTCAATAATTGACATACGATTGTCTCCTTTATTCATAATGCTTTATTTTGCCTAAATACCAGCCAACCATGAAGAATATGATTGTTTCAACAAAGCCTAAAATTAAAACTTTCATATCAATACTAGCAGTAGAAGCTACCGCTGGTTTCATCATTAGTACAAATGGGTTAATAAGAAATATAGCTATATCTGAAAGCGACATTGCCATACCGCTAAAAAATCCTGCTACGCCAATACCTAATGTAAACCATATATTTTCACATCGTGATGATAACAAGAGCATAAATGCTAATACTGGTAAAGTTGAAACAAAGCAATATCCTGTATATTTAACAAGTGTTAATAAATCAAAAGTTCCACTAGGCAAAAATATATTTCCAATAATACACAAAGCTCCGTTCTGCAAGACGATACAAACAGCGAGCAAAACAAACAATATATAAAATTTATTTTTGAAAATAGATGATGTCTTGAAAGGAAGCATATACATCTTTTTAATTGCACTTCCTTGAAATTCGATATTATATGTTAAAGTTGTCGCTACGATAATGCCAAACATATTAAGAACCATAATCATTCCGTAAAGCTGTGTCAGCAAAACATCCATAGGTGGAAGCGGTAAGTTTAGCAAAACATCTTTGCGAACTGTAAAATTTGCAAAAGCGTATAATGCACCAAGAAGTCCAATAATCGGTAAAACTTCCAATATGCCGGTGCGTTTACATTTTTTCAATTCTATGGTCAAATTTCTCATAATTTTAACCTCTGCTTTCTGTTTGTGTTATCCTCATCAATCATGGATAAAAACATTTCTTCTAAATTATCATTTTCAAATCCTGCTTCATGTGCTGTAAATTTCAAATCTTCAAGACTTCCCTCAAATAGTAATCTTCCATGATTCAAAATACCAATATCATCAGCTAACAGTTCAATTTCTGACAGCATGTGTGATGAGATTAGAACCGTACAATCATATCTTTTCGGCAGTGATTTAACGAGATTGCGAATTTCGTGAATACCTGCTGGGTCTAATCCATTTGTTGGTTCATCTAAAATTAAAATGGGTGGTTCTCCAAGCAAAGCGGAAGCAAGCCCTAAACGTTGTTTCATTCCTAAAGAATATTTTTTCGCCAAGCGATTACCAAATTCAGATAATCCTACTAATTCTAACGCTTCATCAACACTTGACGCAGGAAGATCTAAAATTCTACGAATAATATCAAGATTTTCTTTACCTGTTAAGTTTGGATAAAATGACGGGGATTCAATAAAAGAACCGATTTTTTTCAAAATTTGAACACGATCATTCGGAAAAGTCAAGTTATCTATTTGGAACTCTCCATCGGTAGGTGCAGTTAATCCCAAAAGCATTTTCATAGTTGTAGATTTTCCAGCACCATTTGGACCGAGAAATCCGTAAATACTACCTTTCTTAATGTGCAAAGATACATGGTCTACGGCGGTAAACGCTTTGTATGTTTTTGTTAAATTTTTAGTTTCAATCATGTTTTTCATAATTTTTGCTCCTTCTTTCTTCATACTCACAATATAAAACACCTACATTACAGCCACATTCTCTCCACCTTACATTTACCTTACAAATGAGAAAATGACTGTTTAACTTTTTTTAAATGTTATAATGGGATAAATAAACTGCAAAAAGGGCGTGACAAATAAATGAATGATACATACTTAAAATCAAAAAAAATATTGATAGTTGATGATGAAGAATGTTTAAGAAGTATGCTTATAACCATATTAGAAGATGAAAATTTTTTAAATATTATTACCGCTGATTGTGTAAAAACAGCTTTGGAAATCTGTCAACAGAGAAAACCGGATATAGCTATATTAGATGTCATGCTTCCAGATGGAAACGGTTTTGAACTTATGGAAACACTAAGAAGTTTCACTAATATTCCAGTGATATTTTTGACCGCAAAAGATGATATACAGGATAAATATTCTGGATTTGGGTTGGGAGCTGACGATTATATAACAAAACCCTTTATGCCAAAAGAACTTATATTTCGTCTAAATGCTGTATTACGCAGATGTTATAAGGAAGATAGCTCACTTATAGAATTACATGATTGTAAAATTGATTTAGCTAATGCACAGGTTATATGGGAAGATAAGATTTTACCTCTTACTGCAAAAGAACATGATATTTTAGAAGTGCTTGTACGAAATGCTAACCATATCGTAACAATAGACGCTCTTTGTGAAGCTGTATGGGGCGACAATCCATTTGGATATGGAAATTCGCTACTTGCTCATATAATCTTACTATCCAAGATGGAAAATATATATTAAATAATAGGTGTCAAAAAGATTTAATTACAAACAACATCTGGGGAATTGTAATAGATAATAGCGGTAATGTAATCTGGCAATACAATCTACCAGAAGAAATACCACTTAAATATTCATTACAAGACGTTGCCACCTTTTCTAAGGGGTATATCAAAAATTATCCCGTATTCACATGGAAGCAAGAAAATGATTTATTGGTATTAGGTTATCCAAAGAACAGTTATTCAAAATTTGTGACTAACTATCTTCCTTTATCAGCAATGCAGAAAACTCCCATTATTCTGTTTATTATGTTGGTATCAAATGTAACTATTCTGTTTATTGTATATTATTTATCAAAACGAAATGTAATGCTGAAAGTTGCTCCTATTCTCAATGGATTAGATAAGCTATCTCATGGCGAAACGGTTGTCCTTAATATAAATGGGGAATTGGAAGATGTTGGAAAACGTATTAACGAAACATCATTGCAATTAGACAAACAAAATAAAGCGAGAGCAAACTGGATAAGTGGCGTTTCACATGATATACGAACACCTCTTTCCATGATTATGGGGTATGCAGATAGAATAACTTCTTCATTAGATGTTGGGGAAAACACCAGAAAACAAGCAAATATTATCAAAATCCAAAGTGTTAAAATTAAAAATTTGGTTCAGGATTTGAACCTTGTGAGTCAATTAAATTATAATGTTCAGCCAGTTAAACAAACGCCTGTTCATTTATGTAAAATGATACGAGAAATTGTCGTTGAGTATCTAAATAACAATCTAAATAATAAATTTGATTTTGAATTAAATTTAGACTGTAATACAGAACAAATCTCTATTATAGGAGATGAAAGATTATTATATCGAGCAATACAAAATATTATTTCTAACAGTATCAATCATAATGAAAATGGTTGTACAATCTCAGTCAGTTTAGCTGTAAATGGAAACAATTTAATATTGGTAATCAGTGATAACGGAAAAGGAATATCAGAAGAAAAATTACAAAAAATACAGTCAACACCTCATTATCTGCAAAGTACAGATGAAAGATTAGATTTACGACATGGTTTAGGACTTCTGCTTGTGAAAGAAATCATTTCTATTCATAATGGAACAGTATCTATTTCAAGTGCATTAAATAACGGATTTTCCACGACTATTTCCTTACCCATAAAAAAACAATAATAAAGCCCTGGCTTGTAACATAAAAATAAATGATAAATTTTTGTATATATCAATACAAGCAAAAGGATGAAAATCAGCTGACTGGTTGTCTGTAAAACAACCAGTCAGCTGATTTTCATTTTCTGTTAAAATTATAGAAAACGGAATACGCCAAACACTTTTCCTAAAATCGAACATTCTTTTACAATGATCGGATCCATCGTATCGTTCTCAGGCTGCAGGCGGTAATAACCGTCTTCTTTGTAAAAAGTCTTAACCGTTGCGGAATCATCCACCAATGCCACTACAATATCGCCATTCTCGGCGTTTGGCTGTTTCTTGACAAGAACATTATCGCCGTTGAAAATACCGGCGTTGATCATACTTTCTCCTTTTACTTTTAACATAAAAGTCTCTTCATTCGGCATATATTCAACTGGGATTGGAAAGTAATTCTCAATATTCTCCGTTGCAAGGATCGGTTCTCCGGCTGCGACATGTCCGACAATAGGTACGTTCACAACCTCACGTCTGGTAAGGTTAAAATCGTCATCAAGAATCTCGATTGCTCTTGGCTTGGTCGGGTCTCTCCGGATATAACCATTCTTCTCCAACGTTTCAAGGTGAGAGTGGACAGAAGAAGTAGACTTTAAATCGACTGCTTCACAGATCTCACGGACTGCAGGCGGATAACCTTTGCTTAAAATCTCACCCTTGATATATTCTAAAATTTCTTTTTGCTTTGCACTAATCTTACCTGGCATAAACTGTCTCCTTATATATGGGATTTCTGTAATGATCCAGCAGCTTCTTAACCACTGCTTCTTTATCTATTAATCATGATAACATACCATATATCGAAATGCAAACATATATTCCGAAAATTTGTTCGATTTTTCTATTGACAAACAGATGTTCGAATAGTAAGATACAGTTATGCAAACAAATGTTCGTAACAAGTGTTCGGGGTATTTATAACACAGATTTACAATTGATGATCCAGGGAGGTACCGTTATGAGAAATGAGAGCAATACAATCACAGGCAGAACCTGTCAGATGTCTGGCAATACATCCAGCCGGATGCATTCTGGTGATGTATCCAGAAACAGACGTATCGTTGTCCGCAGGCAGAAGATAGCTTTAGTTTCGGTCGCATTCATTGCATTGGCAACTATCATCTGTATATTTTTATCTGGTGCGGTCCGTACTCAGGCAGCACCATCTGAGATTTCCTGCAAATATTATACAAGTATTGAAGTACAGAGCGGTGATACTTTATGGTCGATCGCATCCGATCATATTACAGAAGAATACCGTGATATGAATGCCTATATTGACGAAGTCTGCTCTATCAATAAAATTTCTCAGAATGAGATCCATGCGGGACAATATCTTACCATCCCATATTACAGCAGTATTGCCATTGCAGGGAAATAAAATAGGGCTGCGAATTATTACTGGAACAAGGTGTGAGTGAAAAGCAATGTTTTTTCTTCCTGTGACGGCAAGTTGTCAATTCGCCTGAAATAAGGTATAATAGTCATTGTTTCAACTGTAAAGCATGTTCCATTCATGCTATAGGATGAAACAGTAATTATTTTGGGAGAGATTTAGTTCTATGTTACGATTTATATATGTTATTTTACTGAACCTGTTCCGTGCCCCTTACATGATTCCAAAGATGCGGAGGGAAGCTGACCATCCGGAGAAGTATTCAGCAGAAGAACGCTATGAGCTGGCAAGACATTGCATCCGTCTGATGAAAGTTACCGGTGGAATTCATACGAAAGCATATGGACAGGAGAATCTTCCGAAAGAGGGCGGTTACATGATGTACCCGAATCATCAGGGCAAGTATGATGCGCTTGGAATTGTTTACACACACCGTAAACCTTGTTCCATCGTTATGGATAAGGCAAAAATCCAATACCATTCTTGTAAAAGAGTTTATTGATCTGTTGGAAGGAAAGCGACTGGATAAAAAAGATGTACGTCAGGCGCTGACCATTATCAATGAAGTATCGGAAGATGTTAAGAATGGAAAATGTTATATCCTGTTCCCGGAGGGTGGGTATGATTTTAATAACCGCAATCATGTCTGTGACTTTAAAGCCGGCAGTTTTAAAATTGCATTGAAAACCAAAGCGCCGATTATCCCGGTAGCTCTGATCGATTCCTACCGTGTATTTAACAGTTTCTGGCTTGGACCGGTTACAACACAGGTACATTACTTAAAGCCTATTTTATTCGAGGAATATGGCTCTTTAAAGACACAGGAGATAGCAGCATTAGTCAGAGACCGGATCAATGAAAAGATCAATGATGTATTAAAAATCACTGAAAAACAGGAAAAATAAGTTTTACCTATCTTTTACAAAAAATTTAAATATTGTTGATAGAAAGCAAATATCATCAGGCAGATAATAATACTAAAGAAAACAAAAAATTGTTTTAAAATTTAAAGAATGTCTGGTGATTAGTTTATGATGAGATTATGGAAGTATGTAGATGCAAAAAAATTAGATAACAAAAGCAAAGCAAATATTTTTTTGATCATGAATATTATATTGTGGTCAGGTATCGCTTTTCTGCTCAGCTTTGTCGCAGGTGTATTCTGTGGATACAGTGCTGAATGGGTGGAGTGGACAGTGATCATTACAGGCTATGCAGGAATCGGAATCGGATTCTTTGGAGGAGTTATTTATTATATGCGTCAGGCATAAGGATATTTGTCCGGTTACACAAGAATGCCCAGTCAGGTTTGCAATACAAAATCAGTATTGACAAATCAGGCTGGGCATATTAATTCATTTATCTACGGTTCACGAAGCTTCACATATTTCGCAGCACTTCTGCGGCGGTCATCATCAATAGCAGCATAGTGCTTTCGTGTGGTATTTACATCTTTATGACCTAGCACATCAGCAACAAGATAAATATCGCCTGTTTCGCGGTATAGCGATGTGCCATAGGTACTGCGCAATTTATGCGGGGTAATATGTTTTAGGCTTGTTACGAGTTTTGAATACTTATTTACCATTTTCTCAACAGAGCGCACGCTGATCCGCTTGTTTTGCAAAGACAGGAAAAGTGCATTTACACTGCCATCTGCGGCAGTGATTTTCTGTCGTTCGACCATATATTCCATCAGGGCAGATCTTACTTCTTCACCAAAGTAAACAACAACTTCTGCGCCTCCTTTACGGTGAATTTTGATTCCATTATTTTTAAAATCAACATCATCCATATCAAGACCGACACATTCTGAAACACGGATTCCGGTTCCAAGCAGTAATGTCATCATGGCAAGATCTCTTGTCTTTGTTTTTTCGTGGAATTTCTGCTGTTTTTCTGTGAGACTTTCCCCTGATTCCACCTCATCCAGCAGGTTTGCAACTTCATCGATATCTAACCGCGTGATCGTTTTTTCATGGATCTTTGGCATATCTACCTTCACTGCCGGATCCTGTCCGATCATCTCATTTTTATATAAATACCGGTAAAAGGATCGGAGAGAAGCAAGCTTCCGTTTTAGTCCGCGCTCATCATTTGTATGTTCCACACCATCTTTTTCATAATATTTCAGATAGGAGAGATATTCTTCAATATCCATGGGTGCTAAATTGCCCAAAACAGACAGAGGTATTTCAGTGATATCCTTTTTTGAGCATAATGGATTATTTTCATGCAGATAGTCAAAAAAACAATTCAGATCATATGCATACGCAATCCGGGTACGGGAAGAAGTAGTAGGTTCAATACCAATAAAAAATTGTTTACAATACGGCGGCATTTTCTGGAGCAGATTGCGAAGCAATGTCTCATTTTTCACATTTACTTTTTCATAATAGGCCTTTTCTTTCATTGATGTCCCTTTCTTTCGTGTTCTGTTTTTTCTGGCCAGCCGGGAATATTTCCATCCAAAATGGCGGTAAACATTCTCTTTTTAGCACCCGGGTGATCCAGATTGATCTGTCGTACCAGATCTTTTGCATATTGACGTTTTGTGACTCCATCGACAGGACACGGATTTTCCACTACCGGAAGATTGTATTTATTACGAAAACCTTTGACCTCAGCCTCCGATACATACATCATTGGCCGGATCACAGTCAATTCCATACGGTCTAAAAAAGTGACCGGGGAAAAAGAGTAAAATCTGCCCTCAAAAATCATGGATAAAACCATCGTCTCGATCATATCATCCATATGATGCGCATAGGCAACCTTATTGCATCCCAATTCCTTAATTTTCTGGTTCAGTGCACCTTTGCGGAGTTTTGCACAGAGAGAGCAGGGTGACGCCTCATTTTTGTCATTGAAAATGATTTTTGTGATTTCAGTGGAAACGATATGATATTCAACCTGTAAATGTTCACATAATAGTTTTACCGGTGTCAGATCAAAGCCTTCATAACCCAGGTCTACCGTAATTGCGATCAGGGAAAAAATTTTCGGATAAAACCGCCTCAAATTTGCCATTGCATACAAAAGAGTGAGAGAGTCTTTTCCACCGGAAATTCCAACTGCAATTTTATCGCCTTCCTGGATCATCTGATAATCGTCCATGGCTTTTCTTGTTAAACTCAGTAATCGTTGTAAGTCCATTTCTAATTGCCTTTCTAAAATAAAAGACTGTATTTCAACACTGAAATCTATTATAATAAATTTGTATGCAAATTACAAATGAATCACTCATTTGGCTTTCAAAACCTGTAGGATTCAATTCCCACAACATTTATATGTAACTAAATTGCGTACAATTCATTATCAAAGGAGATTTCGCACACATGAAATTTGTAATACAGCGTGTTACAAACGCATCCTGCACCGTAGAGGAAAACATCACCGGAAGCATTCAAAAGGGTTTTCTTGTCCTTATCGGAATATCAGATCAGGATACCATACAGATTGCTGATAAAATGATCAAAAAACTGCTTGGAATGCGTATTTTTGAAGATTCTGATGGAAAAACAAATCTGTCCCTGCATGATGTAGACGGAGAATTGCTGTTAATTTCCCAATTTACATTATATGCAGACTGCAGGAAAGGAAACCGTCCATCCTTTACAAACGCAGGAAAACCTGATATGGCAAAACAAATGTACGAATATATCATTGATCAGTGCAAAAAAGAAATTCCGGTTGTTGAACAGGGAATCTTTGGCGCTGACATGAAAATTTCGCTTTTAAACGATGGACCATTTACAATCATATTAGATTCTGCTGAAATATGTTAAACCCTTGAAAACAAATGGCTGCAAAGGATTTTATAATATTTATTTTATCATCCGCTGGTGACAGCATTGTGGCTCTGTAAATCTATTTATTCGCAAAACACAAGTTTAACGAATAGTTGGCTTATTTCAATGTGTTTTCCCGGGGGTTTTGATTCCCGGTTCAGACTACGTTCCGCAACGGCTTTTTTATCAACGCTCAAAATCAAAACCATCGTCATAATCAAGTTCTAATTCATCAGTGACGTTGTTGATTCGATTTTGTTCATTTGCAATAAAATCCTTTAAGTCTGCATTTTTCTGTGTTAGATTTTCCAGATTTTCAAGTTCCATTTCCTGTGATTTCAAAAGCTTATTAATTTTACCTTTGAGTTTCATAGTCTCGTTGAAGCATTTACTGTAATTACTTTTGACCGTCTCAAAATCTTTTGTCTTGGAATCCAACGCAGTTCTGAGACTTTCATTCTCCATTTTGAGATTCTCATTCTCAGTTTTGAGACTGTTATTCTCGGAACGCATGTCTTGCAACTCGCTATCTAACTCCATCATTTCCATCTGATTTTCTGCCATTTTATCCGTCTGTTTTATAATCGTTTCTCTGTTCGTGTCAATCATTTTGTTCTGGGTGTCTACGACACGCTGTAATTCATTTCTAGCTATATTTGTTTCGCTTTTGAGTTCCTCTACACTTTTGTGTTGTGGGTCTCTGTACGTCCGAAATGACACTCCGAACTCTCTAAGACACATATCGTCTACCACTTTTGTTGCTCTTGCCAGATTCGCTTTTGTCATAAATGCCTTGCAATTCACTCCCTTGCCCTCGACAAATGGAGTTGCAACGCCGTGTGCGTGTACTAAGGATGTACACTCTTTATGCAGTTTAGGGTCATAATACTGATGGACTTCGTCAACGTGAATCTCCATGCCATGCCAGTTTTTCTCTCCAAAGTATTCTTTCATGCAGTCGTTGACCTTGTTAAAAAACTCCTTGGTTCTGCCTTGTTCTGTGACTTCTTCAGGACACGGAATGTTTACCATTAACGCTTCTACTCTGTCCTTTTTAAACGCTTTGGTGGGAGAACTGCGTCGACTTCCTTAAGTCGTTTCTCTGCATTGTCAACAGCTTCTGCATAACTGTTACAACCCACGTAGAAATTACCGGGAGACAGTTCCGGGTTTATATTCTCATTGCTGTGATTACGGTTGTCATTTTCATCTCCATGTCTGTCCATGTGTAAAGTTTTTACGATTTTCAATTTTCGGATTCCAATTTTTTCCAAGTGTGTGCTTGCCATAATTTTAGGTCTTCCTTTCTGTTCTAAGTTTTTGATAACCTAAATATGGTGTATACGCACACCCATAAACTTCGTTTAGGTGTACCTCCTTATACCTTAAGTTGGTCTGCGCTACGCTTGACCCCCTTAAGGTACTCGTCGCAAGGGGATTCCCCTTGACCCCTTTTTCCGGGATTCCGCACCCCCGGGGATTTTATTTACCGGGTGTCCATACCCAGTTCTTTGCTTTCTCTTCCGAAGTCTGAACATCCTCTTTTTTCTTTCCGTAATTTTTAAATTCATCCGGGATGTCCTCGACGTCCTCAATCTTTTTAATATCGTTATCCTTTAACTTTATCACACTGTCTAAGACTGGTTTTGTCATATCCACGATTACAACCTCTTTTGCTTGTCCTGCAAGTCTCTGACTGACTTTCGCAAATGACCCGACCAAACCGTTATAACTTATGTACTCCATATATTCTCTTGTTCCGTTGAATACACCTTTATTAAATAATAAATCGTAATCATCTTCACGAAGACACATGATAATCGGAAATCGCCTATATGCTTGAGAACTGTCTTCACCGCTGTGCATAACTCCTCGTTTATCTACATATGCCCCGGCGAGACCATCTAAGAATTTATTATAAGGTTCAATTCCGTTGATGATATTAATTGGGTTTGTAAGACGGACAGAACCGAATTTAATGTTATGTCTTGCGTCTGTTGGGTGAGGGTCTAAAATATCGAATAACTCGTTTCGTTCGAATCTCTGAACCAGGTCTGTACTTCTACAGTCGTTCCAGATAATAACTGGTTCTCCATCGTACCCCTCAAAACTTGTATTCGCACCGCCTGCTTCGAAATATGCTTTCTCCATGTCTGGATATAAAACATGTGCAATAGCTTTTGAAGCCGTGTTTTTACCAATTCCACCGGCACCGTCCAGATAGATATTTATTCTTAAATCCGGCATTTTGGCAAAAGCTGCAAGGTATTTAGACCGGCATTTATCAAGAAAAGTCATATCTTTTAAATACGCATCTTCATTTTCTGCAATAACTTCTGAAATACTCATGCCCTCATAAGCTACCTTGTGGCGATAATAATCTTTAGGAGATTTATTACCATATCTAGCTTCCCGGATATCAGCTTCATCAATCATTGCCCGGAAATCGAAATTCGCAATGACTTTCTCGTCTGGATACCGATGTTTTCCTTTTGCCTGTTCTTTTTCCGATTCGTGTGTAAGATAGCGAAGTAAATCCACGAATGTAAGCTGTCCGTCTCTTTCTCCTTTTCTGTATCGTGCTCCGTCTACATACTGAACCGGTATTCCAAGCCAGTCCGCAACTGTTTCCAAATCTGTATTTCTGTCCGTTCTGAAAACCACATGAAAATGCGGTGGTTTCTTATCCCCAGCTTTTTTCCAATGGTTTTTCTTCACGTATTCTTCGAGAGACGTTTCTTTCTTTTCCTCTTCTGATAACTTCTCGTATTCTTTCTTACAGCGGTTCAAATCGTTCTCTTCGTCTTCCTCGTCGAAATCCTCTTCATCGTGGAGAATGTAAGCGAGTAACTTTATTGTTCTCCGGTCGAAAAGACTTTTAATCTGTTCCTCTGTAATTAAAACCTCACCAGTTATCGGATGTTTACAATACTGCATAATGTTAAACACTTTTGGCATAACCATTTACCTCGTTTTTCTTTCGATTTGAGCAGTCAGATACCGAAAATGTACCTTGGATTTCGAAAACGTACCTTGGTGTACCTTGACCCAAAACACAAGCCCTATTTTGGGTCAAGCCTTATAAATAGCGGGTTTGAGAGGTATGACGTACCCACGTACCTTGGGTTTTCAAATATTTCTTTTCTCAAAATGTACCTTGGTCTTTTATCATTTCCAAAGTACGTCTCTGCTCGGTACTTAATATGGTTTTCGCCGGTGCAGACTAAGAACGATTATGGTATTGTATTGTGTCTAGTTGGAATACAACTTACCGTAATTGTTTATTCTGCGTATTCAATTAAATATATTTTATATGCGATTCTGTCGTTAACAGTGCTAAAGTTCTACGATTCAAAGCCCTCTGTTAACGATTTGAAGCGCATAATAAGCCCTAACGGGCGGTCAACATAGGAAGTTTGTCTGGTTGGTTTAAAAGCTTAATTTGTCCGGTTAAAGGGATAATCTATATCGGCTGTTTTTAAGTACGCTGTCTACAACTGCTCTCACGTATTCGGTGTTGCGGTTCTACCCTCGTCGCTCAACTATCTCGTTAAACTTGGAGTTTTCCGCAATCTGGCGACCCGTTCCGACCGGAGTGAATCCGGTCTCCACCGCAAGACTGTTCCGTTCGGTCGGTCAGAAATGCTGAACCCAGTCTGTAGACAGAAAAAGAGAGGGACAGAAGAATCATTTCTTCTCTCCCTCTCTGCACGACGGTCTGCGCAACGTCCACCGGACGTTACTCCGACTTTCGGAAAACCGGGTGAGTTTAACGAATAGTTGGCTTATTTCAATAAGTTTCCCAGGATTACATTCCCAGATTCAGACAACGTTCCGCAACGGCTTTTTATCAAAAATCCCTCATGGAGTTTTCCATGAGGGATTACACATTTCAATTCAGATTATAAACTTCATGATTCATTTTATTTCATTGCATCCATCAATTCTCTGAACTTCAGGATCATTTCCACGCAGTTATCAGTGCCAAGCTTACCAGCATCAAGAGAAAGATTATAACTCTTAGAATCTCCCCATTTCTTGCTTGTATAATAGTTATAGTAGCTTGCACGCTGTTTATCCGTCTTATTGATGATATCTCTGGCTTTATTCTCTGTAATATTCAGATTCTTGCTGACATTTTTGATACGTACATCCAAGTCTGCATGAATAAAAATATTGATACAATCAGGGTTATCAGATAATGCATAATCTGCACAGCGTCCGACAATCACGCAGGATTCTTTTTCTGCAATTTTCTTGATCGTTTCAAACTGCGCCAGAAAAACTTTGTGATTTAATGGCATATCCAAAAACGGTGCTGCAGAATAACCACTGACAGAATATGTATCCATAACTAAAGAATATAAAAAACTGTTTGTCGGTTTTTCGTCATGGTTCTCAAAGATCTCTTCACAAAATCCGCTGTCTTTTGCAGCCTGCTGTAAAAGTTCTTTATCGTAAAGCTTAATACCAAGCTTTGCAGCAAGTTTTTCACCTACTTCTCTTCCGCCGCTGCCAAATTCTCTACCGATCGTATATATTTTATTTGCCATATCAATCCCACCTTTACGCAAGTTTTTTATTTATCTTTATTATAGCGTATTTATCAAAAATTGGAAAGATTTATTTTAAATTTTCTAACATTTTTCCATAATATTGTAACTGTAAAAACTTCTTGTCCATTTATATCAAGATAATGCGTAGTATTTTAACGTAAGTCACGTAGTATTTTTTCAAAATATTCCGGCAATGGTGCAGAGATTTCCATGTATTCTCTGGTTCCTGGATGAATAAATCCAATGGTCATGGCGTGTAATGTCTGTCCCTGCAATTTATAGGGACTTTTTCCATTGGAATAAAGCGTATCTCCTAATAATGGGTGCCCAATACTTGCCATGTGAACACGGATCTGGTGCGTTCTTCCGGTTTCTAACTTAAATTCCATGTAAGTATATTTATCAAAACGCTCTAAGACTTTATAGTGTGTGATTGCATCTTTTCCATTTTTTTCATTGATGGCCATTTTCTTGCGGTCAACCGGATGTCTTCCAATCGGAGCATGGATCGTTCCCTCATCATCCCTGACAACGCCATAGACGATTCCCCGGTATCTGCGGTTTACACTGTGTTCTTTGATCTGTTCTGCAATAAAAACATGACTCTCATCATTTTTGCAGACAATCAGAGAGCCTGTGGTATCCATATCAATACGGTGTACGATTCCCGGACGTATTTCTCCGTTGATACCGGAAAGACTATCCTTGCAGTGATACATAATCGCATTGACCAGTGTGCCACTGTAATGACCTGCTGATGGGTGCACGACCATTCCCTTCGGTTTATTGACCACTAAAAGATCATCATCCTCGTAAAGAATGTCCAGCGGGATATCTTCCGGAAGAATCTGTGTCTCTACAGCATCCGGGATTTCTACCGTCACCAGATCTTCGGTTTTTAGCCGGTAATTTGCCTTCTGAACCTTGTCATTGACAGAGACATTTCCATCTTTAATTAATTTCTGAAAAAAAGAGCGCGATTGCTCTGGAAAAAGGATACTTACATACTTATCCAGACGCTCGCCCTCATATTCGTATTCTACTTCAAATGTTTCTTTTTGCATATCACTGATCCTTATTTTTCAGCAGGTCTGCATATTTGCTGTGCAGAACGTTAATCATGAAAAATTTTATTATAGTCCTCCTCTTTATAATAAAACAATCCGAGAATGATCATTGCAAACGCTGCGACTGTCACATATATATCCGCTACATTAAAAACCGGAAAATCGATCAGTTTAAAATAAAAGAAATCGACCACGTAATTGCGGAAAACACGGTCAATAAAGTTTCCCAATGCTCCGGCAAAAAACAGGATACAGATACCGTCCATCGGACGGAACTTTTTCTCGTCTGGAATACGTTTCAGGTAAAGATACGCGATCAGACAGAGTACGATCAGCGTAAAAAACACAAAAAAAGATCTTCTTTCCCTGTAAGATTCCAAATGCAGCTCCACGGTTTTCCAGATAATGTAACTCAAAAACTCCATCCCAGATCACGAATGGCTGTTGATTCATTAATCCATGGATTGCCATTAATTTTGTGACCTGATCGATCACGATCAGAATGACCGACAGGATGATTCCTGTCAGTGCTTTTTTTAAAGTATTAGTTTTCTTTTCCATAAATATAAAATATTCCTTCCAAAATCTGTTCATCGGTCAGATTTTTTTCAATATAGGCATCTCCCGGTGTCTTTAACAGGATAAACTTAATCTGGTTTCCAACCATTTTTTTATCCAGCTTCGTTGTTCTTAATACATCATCCGGATTCTGTCCGGATACACGGATCAGAAGTCCAAAATGCTTTAATGTCTCCTCGATAAAAGAAAGCTGCTCTTTCGTGAGATTTCCCTGTTGACAGGAAATATAAGAGGCTGCAATCATGCCTAGTCCTACACAGACACCATGTGACAATCCAAAATCCGAAAGCTTCTCCACAGCATGTCCGATGGTATGCCCGAAATTAAGCAGCGCACGTTCCCCCTTTTCCTTTGGATCACGTTCAACCACATCCCGTTTGATCAGACAGCTCTGATAGACCATTTCCTCCAGAGTGTTATAATCTAATGCGAGAATTTCTTTCTCATGTTCATTCATCCACAGAAAATAATCGTGGTTTCTGATCAGACCATGTTTTAAAATCTCTCCAAAACCAGAGATAAGCTGGTCTTTTGGCAATGTTTTTAAAACATTTAAGTTCATATATACAAGTTTCGGCTGATAGAAGGCCCCGACCATATTCTTATACTGCATAAAATCAACACCGGTCTTGCCGCCAATGCTGCTGTCAACCTGGGAAAGAAGTGAAGTCGGTACCTGGATAAAATCAATGCCGCGCAGGTAGGTTGCTGCTGTAAATCCGGTGAGATCACCTACAACGCCTCCGCCTAATGCAATCATAAGATCATGCCGGTCAAAATGATTCTGTATTAAAAATTCATAAACACCATTGACGGTATCTGTATTTTTGCTCGCTTCCCCCGCCTGAAATTCATAACAGAAAATCTGTGGAAAGCTTTTTGTTAAGATATTTTTCACAGTCTCTGCATAAAGTTTTGCAACATTCGAATCTGAAATAATACAGATTTTCTGGTCAGCCTGATATCCAAGCTGCTTTAACTCCTCTGCCAGCCCCTGAAAGGAATCTGTCAGTTTGATGTGATAGATCACTTTTCCATCTAAAGTTACCGGTAAATCTTTTGCCATAACGATAGCCCTCACTTATCCATATAATTTATAGCGAACTTTCATTCTTCCTTTGTTTGTTTCGCCCATCTCCCGCTCAAAAACAAAACGGCCATAACCACGCACCGAGATAATATCTGCTTCCTTACAGCGATAGGATGGATTCTGAACACATTTGCCATTCACAAATACTTTTTCCGCCTTGAAAAATTCCAATGCCTGGCTTCTGGAAAATTTGTAGACACATGCGATCATGCTGTCTAAACGGTTCGAAGTGATGATTCCATCTTTTTCTTCAAATTTCTGCTGCTGTCCTAACGCATCTGCTGACACAGGAGATAGCTTTACAACTGTATGACGTATTTTATCAAGATTCTCCATAAAATAAGGCGCCATACTCTCCTCACAGATTAAAAAATATTTGTCCTCACAGATTACAATATCGCCTAATTTTGAGCGGTCAACACCAAGATTCATCATAGAACCTAAAATATCCCTGTGTCCTAATTTTTCTGCAAACTTTGGATAAGATGGAACAATCTCAAGATATGCAATTGGAAACTGCCACTCATAATAAAGAGCATCAGGTATAAATGCAACTATCTGACGCTCTGCAAAAGGAACACCTCCAGAAGCTTCTGTCTTTGTCTCAAAAAACTTTTCGTTCTGGTGGTAAATATTCAGTTCATTTAAATTAAGGAAATCGCTGAATAAAACGATTCCCTTTCTATTTGCCTGTCTGGATAAATCTATTAACTTCTTTTTGCAAAGTTCCTGCTCATTCATAATGTCGTTCTCTACAGTCCTCTGGTCGTATCAAAAGAGTCTACAATATTCAGGAAATCACCTGAAATATCAACCGCTGCCGGAGTGATAATGAAAATGTAATTCGAAATCTTCTGAAGATTTCCGCTGATTGCAAAGCAGGAACCAGAGGTAAAGTCAATGATACGCTGCGCAATCTCTACATCTAATCCCTCCACATTCAAAACAACTGTGCGGTTGTTTAACAATGTCTCCGTGATCTCTCTTGCATCCTCAACAGATGTCGGTTTGATCACACATACTTCCATACCAGCGAGATTCTGCTGTTTTTTGGACGGACGGATCGGTGTGACTTTTGGAGTGGTCTTTACCGGTTTTTCTTTGTAATCATCGGTAAAAGTATCCTCTTTTTCACGTTTCTTAAAAGAAGATTTTGGTTTTACTTCTTCCTCTTCGTCATCATAATCATAGTCTTCATTGTAAAAATCGTCATCGTCATCCGGATTCAAACGCATCACATTTAAAAATTTATCAAGAAAACTCATTTTTTGCTGCTCCTATTAAACTGATTTTAAATTCTGCTTCTTTCTCTTACTGGTATCCGGTGCATTATTGTTTGTTGTAATTGCGTGCTCCAAAAATTCCAGTTCCGACACGAACCATGGTAGCTCCCTCTTCGATTGCCACCTCGTAATCGCCTGTCATACCCATAGACAGAATTTCCATAGATACATTATCTATGTTTTTCGCAGCGATGTCAACAGATAAATCTTTTATTTTACGGAAATACAACCGGTTATCCTCTGCATTTTCCACGTATGGCGCGATGGTCATAAGTCCTTTAATGCGGACATTTTCCAGTTCTGCGATCTCTTCCACTAACTGGATCGCATCTTCCTCGGAGATACCGAACTTGGATTCCTCATGCGCAATATTTACCTCCACAAGGATCGGAACAATGATATTTTTCTTCTTTGCCTGAATATTGATCTCCTCTGCCAGACGGTAGGAATCAACAGAATGGATCAGTGCAACCTGTCCGACAATGTATTTTACTTTGTTTCTCTGCAGATGTCCGATCATATGCCATTTGATATCCTTTGGCATTTTCTCGATTTTATCGCAGAGCTCCTGCACTTTATTTTCGCCGAAATCCCTGATATTTTCATCGTAAATTTCCTGAAGCATCTCAATTGGTTTTGTTTTACTGACAGCGATCAGCGTCACTTCTTCTCTCTTTCTTCCTGCGCGGTCACACGCTTCCTGTACACGTTCTTCTACATTTTTTAAATTATCTTTTAACATTTGATTTTATCTCCTTCGCCGTTGTCTTTATTTGATCAGCTGATTTTCATCAATCTTTGTCCCATCTAACGCAATATGGTCGTATAATGCGATGCCATAAGTTGTACCTGTCTTTACGATCGTATATTCCTCGTTCTGATATAAAACATCAATCTGCTTGAATACAGCATAACCCTTGTTAATGTTGTAAACACCCTGTAACGATGCAGTGTCTGTACCAACACGATACGTCTCACTGGAATCCTGTTTCTGCAGGATATCCCCGGAGGACACATACTCACTGTCGATATAATAGGTATCGTCTGTCTCATAATAAATGGTTGGTGTCACAAATTCCGTGGTACTTTTTCCGTCCTTGTCCGTGCGTTCCACCAGAATTCCCTCATCGCTGGAATCCCCGCCTTTTAAGAAAAAATCGATTGGAACGGTGTAAAACTCTTTCTCGGTGATCGCGGAATTTGGAATTTTAAGACCGGTTTCTTCGGACAGTAAAAGTTCAATCTCCACATAGCGCTCTGACGCATATCTAACCATAGCACTTTTCAGTGAGAGGATCAGATACTGCTGTCCATCACGCCCGACAATGGAATAAGTCGCGTAGGCTTCTTTTGCATCTTTTAAAAAGCGGATCTTAATTGTATCGTCATCTTTTAATGATTCCGCTGTTGCATCCGGCACTGGAACAATAATATTCCAATATTCGCTGTCGATCAGCTTGTACTCAGGTGAACCGGCCTGGATAGCCGGGTTTGTTTTCAAATCGTTTTTGGAATAATTGGATTCGTCAAACATTGCGGCCGTAAAATTATCAACCGTAACATTTTCAAATCCGTCCGTATAATAAGTTACGATTCCTGGCACATCTGTGATCACTTTATGAAATGTATTATTGTTCTCCGCAGAAGCAACATAATCCGAGATATCATTTAAGGCGTTTACACTCAATGCCTCACTCAGAGATGCATTGACATTGTCCTTAAAGCTGTATACCTGATAATAGTTTTTTCCATCATAGGCATATAAAAAGTCATTGATGGTTTTCTCAATTTCTGCAAGGTTCTCACTGTCGATGGTACTTCCATCCTGGCTGGCCTCGTTGATCATGTTCGAAACGTCTCCATTCTCATCAACGGAGCAGACCAAATCGCCGTAGGCTACTTTGGAACCCTCTTTTACATAATAATTCACTGCACCGGAATAATCTGAATTGATGATTTTTTCATCGCGCAGGATCAGACCATTGTATACATTATTGACCGCAATGGTTCCCTGCTCCACCTCATAAACAGAAATATGTGTCTCTGTCAGATAACTGAACACATTAAATACCAGATAAATAAAGATGATGACAAATATAATGACACCAATATTAAAATTCATTGGTTTTCTATATTTCACAACATTTTTGTTTTTCTTCAATTGCATAACCTGCCTTGTTTTTCTCACTTCCGCTCATTATAGCATTTTTTACAGGGCAAAACAATGCGATTCATGTATAAAAAACGGTTTCACAGGAAAAAATAAACAAAAAGATGATATCAAAGGAGATATACTCATGAAAACAAATTGGTTGGATTATACTTTACTGACATTGGTGATCATTGGTGCCATTAACTGGGGACTAATCGGATTCTTCCGCTTTGACCTTGTTGCATTTCTGTTTGGAAATCTTTCATGGCTTTCCCGCATTGTCTATGCGCTGGTAGGTATCGGTGGTCTTTACACGATCAGTCTTTATGGAAGAATTAAAAGTGGAGACGAAGCTTAGAAAAAGGTTGAGCTGTTTTGTATGCAAAAAAGGTTGTTGCACTAAATCAAGTTAGCGCAGCAACCTTTTAATAGCAAAGTAATTATAGGGAAATGACAATCTTTGCTTTTGCACACTCAGGTAATTTGGACTCATCTCTTGAAACACTTAAGATAAACTTCACATTGTATTTCTCACTGATGATGTCGAGTTTTTCAATTGCATGCTGGATCTCGTCATCCGTCTCAGCAAATGCAATTGTAAGGAAACTATCAAGATACATCTCTTCCAGATCGTGATCCTGTGAAACGATTCCGCATAAGAATCCAAGGAACTCATCACAATTATCAATTGGATAATCCATCACGTTGATGAGACGAACCTTGTTATTCAGTTCGTACATATGCTTCTGGCTTTTGTCCAGATAAACAATGTTTCCGGATGCGGTTGCAACAGAATGATTTACTTTGGCTAATAATTCTTTGGTCTTACCCTTTCCTTTTTCGCCTGCAATAATTTCTATCATTGTCATTTCCTCCTTATATTCCCTGTTTTATGTATTTTGAATAAAAACAGTAGGTTTTATAAAACAATTATAGTACATATGCACATAAAATACAACTGTTAATTCGCAAAACCACTGAGCATTTCATTCATGAGAAGATAAAGGTTTGACTTTCCGTCTGCTTTTAAAACAATGGAGACGATCGGCTGTCCGGAAGCATTATAAGAATACAGTACCAGACAGTATCCGGCAGCTCCTGTTGTTCCGGTCTTTCCACCTACGACAGTGATCCCTTCCGGCGCTTTTTCCTTACCGGTGAGGTACTGATTTGTATTCTCCCATGTTTTCTCTACGCCCGCACCATTCACATCTGTGTATACAACATCATAACTCATCGTACTGATGATATCGAGAAACGTCTGATCCTGCACTGCATTCTGGAAAATAAGGTAGAGATCATAAACGGAGGTATAGTGATTCTCATCCGGAAGTCCGTTTGGATTGACAAAATGGGATCTTGTAGCACCCATTGCAAGTGCCTCCTGATTCATCATATCTGCAAAACCTTCCACACTTCCGCCGATATGCTCTGCAATCGCAATTGCAGCATCGTTTCCACTCTTTAACATCATGCCATATAAGAGATCCTTAAGCTGCACCACATCACCTGCTTTTAAACCACAGACAGAAGAATCGGAAGCCTGATTTGCAGCATTTTCACTGACGGTCACATAATCTTCCAGATTTCCGTATTTTAAGGCGATATATGCAGTCAGAATCTTTGTTGTGCTGGCAGGATATAATTTTTCATAAATATTCTGTGCATAAGTCACGGTATTAGTTGCAAGATTGAAAGTTCCTGCCCCTTCTGCAACCTGGGAATCTGTCGTATCGTTTCCAATGTTCACATCATCTGCCACACACAGATTCTGAGAAAAATAAGTTTTTTCTGACCCGGCTCCCTCGGAGGCCAATCCATAATCTGCCGATGTGCTGTAGATATCATATGGATTGTCGTAACTTACTACGGTCTGTCCGCACCCGGACATAAAAACAGCTGCTATGCCACACAGACACAGCAGTCTCATTTTATTTATACATTTCACGCCACTCTAAATCTCCTCTGTCTAATGCTCGAATCAAAAGTTCGGCAGTGGCAAGGTTCGTTGCCAAAGGAATATTATGTGTATCACATAATTTCACAACATTATTTACATCCGGTTCATGAGATTTCGGAGTAAGTGGATCTCTTAAGAAAATGACAAGATCGATCTCGTTATGTTCAATCTGTGCACCAAGCTGCTGGGAACCACCCAGATGTCCTGCCAGATACTTATGAACATTGAGATTGGTCACCTCCTCGATCAGTCTTCCGGTTGTTCCGGTTGCATAAAGTTCATTCTTCGAAAGAATCCCTCTATATGCAATGCAGAAGTTCTGCATTAATTTCTTTTTTGAATCATGCGCAATAAGTCCAATGTTCATTATGCGGTTACCTCCTGTCAATATTTTTTCGGCTGTAGTCCAACGTTCAACACAAGCCCCACCCCTATATATAATGATAAAAGCGACGTAAGACCATAGCTGACAAATGGAAGCGGCAAACCGGTATTCGGAAGCACCCCACTTGCAACCCCAATGTTAACCAGGCTCTGAAAGCCCACCAGTGCAGCAAATCCACAGCAGATCATTTTTCCTGCGGTATCTTTTGCTTTTCTAGCAATTAATATACACTCAATCGTGATGAAAAGCAATAAAATTATAATGATAACCGTACCGATAAATCCAAGTTCTTCCCCCGCTACCGCAAAGATAAAATCTGTCTGGGGTTCCGGGATAAAGTTACCGTTTTTTACCGAAGTGGCATCTGTATTATTCAGCCCTTTTCCCCACAGCTGGCCGGAACCGATCGCCATGATGGAATTCTGCTGCTGGTAAGCATCTGCCGGGTAATCATCCGGGTAAAGCCATGCCATAACACGTGTCACCTGATAACTTTTGATAAACGGAAGTTTGTCCTGGATCAGCAACGTAAACATTATCACTGCTGATGGAATACTGACAGCCAAAACACCTGTTACTATTTTATAACTTAATCCCGCAACAAACAAGAGGGCAGCAAAAATTAATGCGGTAACAATTGTCGTTGAGAGATCCGGCTGCTTTAAAATAAGGGCAAGCGGTATGCCTGCGAGTACAAATGACAAGATCAGTACCTTCGGTGTATTGATTTTCTCTTCATGCTTCATAAAAAAGTAGGCGAAAAACAGGATAATTAAAATTTTTGCCAGTTCAGAAGGCTGGAAACGGAATGAGCCGATCTCAAACCAGCGCTGTGCGCCACCGGCATCATCACCGGCAAACATAACGAGCAAAAGCACACCGATCATGAAAAAGTAGATCAGCCAGGAAAACTTCAAAATAAAGTTATAGTCGATCAGGGAGAGCATCACCATGATCGTAAGCCCGGCGATCATACCCAAAATCTGCTTACTCTGCACCGATGGCTTGGCACTTCCGATCAGAAGGATTCCGATCACATTTAAAATCATCACATACATGACCAATATGAACTTATAATTTCTCAGTTTGTACTGTTTAAACATTGCAATTCTCTCTTTTTGTATTCTTTTAAAATGACTTTTATCTCAATATTCTCAGGTTCTACATCCACATACTTCGTGATCACATTTCCGATGTCGCGCCGTATGTATCCCATCGTTTCTTCGTCTAAAATGTTGTTTTCATAATGGATCATACATTTTAAACGTTCTTTTGCGGCAGTTACAGATTGTTCTCTCATTTTTTCTCCATTTCTGCTATGCACAAAAGTCAGCTATGAATTGATGGTCTGCTTTGCAGGCTTGTTCCAGAAGAATCCGCGGAAACGGTGTTTTTCCTGAAGAAAATCCGGGATTGGAACCGCTTCCCCCACAAGGCGTCTGCAGATGTTCTCATAACATGTCTGGGAAGTGCCTTTCTTTCCCATCATGCTCTCACCGTGATTCTGGGAAATGATAATATGTTCATCTTCCAGTACCACACCCAGAAGTTCCGTGTTCAAAAGTTCGCAGATATCGGAAATCTGAAGCATGTTTCCCTCTTTTACCAACTGTTTCCGAAATGAATTGATCAGCAGATAAGTGGAGATATCTTTTTTCCTTCGGAGCAGGCGCAAGACACAGTCCGCATCATGGACGGCCGCCACCTGTGGCGTTGTCACAACGACTACTTTATCTGCCGCGCAGACGGCAAGGTCAAAGCCGCTGTCAATTCCTGCCGGGCTATCCACAAGGATATAATCATACGACTCCTTTAATTCCTCCATGAGCGTCTGCATCGCCTCTATCGTGATTGGCGGATGCTCCCGCACACATGCAGATGGAATGACTGAGAGGTTCGGATATCTGCGGTCTCTTATGACAGCCTGTTTCACTCTGCATTTTCCTGTGAGGACATCGACCAGATTATATACAATCCGGTTTTCAAGTCCCATCACAACATCGAGATTGCGAAGCCCGATGTCCGTGTCAATCAAAATTACTTTTTTCTCTAATAGTGAAAGTCCAACTCCGACGTTCGCTGTGGTAGTTGTTTTGCCAACGCCGCCTTTTCCTGACGTGAAAGTGATCACTTCACTCATGAAGTAAGACCTCCTTTTTACTTAGTCATTAAAGCTGTTTGATGACTCACCTACATTTTCTGCCTGACCGTTCAGCAGTTCCTCAGCATCCTGAACATCAAAATAGTAAGAAAATACATTCTTGGCATATTCAGCAGCATTATGTGATGTATAACCGAATGCGATACGAGTTGCGATCGATATCTCAGGATCACTGTACGGCGCATATCCGACGAACAACGCATGGTTTGGACGGTTTAGACTCTGCTGTGCGGTACCGGTCTTACCTGCAACCTCAATTGGGAAATTATCAAATGTAGACAGATTTTCCACTACCATACGTATTCCGGTATGAATGGCATTCCATTGTGTGGTATCTAATACATCCACCGTATTTCTTACTTTTGGCTCAAAGGTTTCCAATGTATTGCCATCGGAATCACATACTTTGCTCAACAATGTGTATTCATATACATTTCCATCATTTGCAATGGCAGATACATATCTTCCAAGCTGGATGGTCGCATAGTTATTATTACTCTGTCCAATCGTTGCCATGACCGGGTATTCATCTGCAATCTGCGGATCGTTTTCCTCAATCTCCACGCCCGTTGTCTCATCTAATCCAAGAAGCGATGCGTATTCCTGAATTTTGGAAATACCAGCCGCATCATCATAGGATGTAGAAAAATTATTCGTTGCAAGACGATAACCAACATCATAAAAGAAGTAGTTACAGGAATCACGGAGTGCCTCAGATACATTGATCAGTCCATGCGTGTAACCGTGATTTAATGCCCAGCATCGCGGATGGTTGCTGATATTTTCATACACACCCTTGTCCATGATCTGTGTCGTCGGTGTAATCACACCTGTGGCAAGACCTGCAACCGAGGATACCATTTTGAAAGTAGATCCTGGTGCGGTGCGTTCCTGCGTTGCATAGTTATAAAGTGGCTTGGACAAATCCGTGTTGAGACTTGCAAAATAATCTGCATCAACCGTATTTGCAAGACGGTTGTTATCATATCCCGGATAACTTACCAATGCCAGCAGTTCTCCGGTTTTTACATCCGTGATCACACAGGAACCGGAGCATGGATCCAATGCAAGCTGTGCCGGTGTGATCTCAATATTCTTGATCTTATCCTTTAAAAAGCTGACCGGACTGACTGCATTCGATTCCAGGGAACTGATCTCCTCTGCATCGTAGGCAAGTACTCCCTGATCGTATAAGATCAGACACAACTGTTTCCCAGAAACAGATCCTGCCTTAATGAGATACTCATAAATAATTTTGGAAAATCCGGTATCTGTGGCAATGTCATCCATAATATAATCGCACAAAGCATCGTAGATTTCTGTCGAATCCGAGTACTTCTCATCAATTGTAAACTGTGTGATGTCAATCCAGTTCTGCGCGATCGCATGGTTTAGGTATTCCTGGGCACTGATCGTACCACTCTGCCACTCCTGATATACCTCATCCGTTTTATCAATTGATTTCTGCAGAAGGATTTTTTTTCTCCTTCAACTGGTTGATAATATAAGTAAAATAATCCTGATCTTCCTCTCCGAGTGAACCAAATGCTGCCGGGGATGCCCCCTTCAACTCGCTGGTCACAGACGAGAGGACGGTCTGCTGTCTGCCGGAGAAAATATGCATGACAGCTTTTTCATTTTCGGTTGCTTTTTCATCTGAAAAATGTTCAATATCGATCACATTATTATTTACCAGTGCGAAATAAACGTCAGTGATCGGGATATTCATCTCAGAACCGGAACTTTCAATATTGGAATATACAATACCTGCGATCTCCTGCTCTAACAGATCATATGCAGCAATCTGTAAGTTCTTATCGATCGACAGATAAACATCATTTCCGGCAGAAGGTTCCTCGCGTTCCAAAACCTCCACCGCTTTTCCAAGATAATCGACATAAAGCTTTTCATAGCCTTTTGTTCCCTGCAGGGACGCATCCATCACCTGTTCAATACCGGCTTTTCCGACCACGTCGTTTAAAGTATAGTTGTCGTTATCCGCAGATAAACTCTCGTACTCTTCGGTAGAAATTTTTCCAGTGTAGCCGATAATCGATGCAAAATATTCAGCATCATTGTATTTACGGATCGTATCGTCAATGACTTCCACACCCTGAAGCTTTGATGTATTCTCACTCACGTAAGCAACAGACTCCTCAGAGACATCGCTTGCGATCGTGGTAGCAATATATTTCTGATAGCTGTTTTCAGACATTGCATAGCGCACCACTGTGATTTTATATGCCATATCTTCAGCATAATCTTCACTGATTCCAAAACGTGTCACTTTCAGATAATCCATAACCTGGTCAGCAGTCGCTTCCGCCTGATTGTAACCAAGTTTTTTGTCATACTTCAGATCAGAATAAGATGCCTGACCGAAAACATCTGCAAGAAAACGTTTTAATGAACTTCCGCTCACAGTGAATTCGTAATTTCCATTATCGTTCACTGTAATTTTAAAATTATTGATAATGTCATCCCCATTTTTTTCCAGGGCAGTAATGATATCAGCAATTTCTGCATTTAAAAGTTTATTTTTTCTTTGGTAGAATCATAGGAACCATTATCCTCGATCGTAATGGAATATGCGAGTTCATTGTAGGCGAGCACTTCACCATTGCGGTCTAAAATATTTCCTCTGGTACTGTTTAACGTACGTTCCCGGACAATCTTTAACGTGTAATTGTCCTGGTATTCTGCGCCCTTTATGATCTGAAGCTGGAACATCCGGAAAATCAGCACAGAAAACAAAAGAACCATCACGGTTGCTGCGACAAGCAGTCTCGATCTGAAGATCGTACGGAAAAACTCTTTGATATTATCAAACAAATTTTACAGCGCTCCTTTTTTCTATTGTTTCAAGTTTCTGGTTAATTTTTAAAATTATAAAATATAAGAAAATGGTCACAACCATTGTATATACAAGTTCCGGTATCATGATATTTAACAGATAGTATAAAATATCAAACTTTCCACGGAATAAAAATAACAGGAAATAAATGATCAGACTGCATGAAAAATCGCTGACTGCGATCAGAAGCATCGGCAGTTTGATATCTTCCGGGTAAAACATTTTCCGGAAAAATCCGTTGAAATAGCCCACATACATATAAAGCAATGCGTAGAATCCCAGAATACTTCCTGTAAAAACATCTAAAAGAAGTCCTGTGAAAAAGCCAATCCACAGTCCTTCTTTTTTTCCTCTCATAAAACCAAATGCAGAGACAACAACAATCATCAGATTTGGAGAGATTGATGCAAAAGAAAGTGCCTGAAATACGGTACTCTGCAAAAGGTAACAAACTGCTATGATTAAAAATACAGTTATTTTTCTTCGCATGTCATCCTCCCTGATTTAATTTTCCACCGTCTGTTTCTTGTTCAAAATGACAAGTACTTCTTCGATATGCTCAAAATCAACCGCCGGTGTAATGGTTCCTGATTTAGTCAGATTATTGGAATCTGTCTCGATCGAGCTGATATATCCAATTAAGATTCCCTGCTGATAATTGTAAGAAACCGCGGAAGTGACCACCGGATCATTGATGGAAACTTCATTGTCTTTGTCATTTAAATTATTGAATTCGATCACCATATCTTCATTCATTTTCTGCAGACTTCCGGACACGATCAGGTTATCCGAAGTGGTCGTAACCATTCCGCTGACTTTGCTGGTATCGTTGATGATCGATGTCACCTTGGCATAATTTGGTCCGACATCTGTGACAATTCCAACAAGTCCGCTTCCTGCCATAACATTCATATCCACTTCAATTCCATCATTACTACCCTTATCGATTGTAAAAGTATTAAACCAGTTTCCACTGTTTTTTCCGATTACATTCGCTGCAACTTTCTCATAACTCGGGTATTTCTGATCGAGATTGTAAAGTTCCCTTAAGTTGTCTAACTCGTACTGCTCCAGTTTAATTGTATTCAGTTCTGTTGTCAGTTCATCTACCTGATTCTGCAGATCCTCATTCTCTGCCATGACATCACTTAAGTTTTTCAGATTTACCGCCTTGTCGGAGATCCAGGTGCCAACTTTATTGATTCCCTCCTGCATTGGCACAAAAACATAACCGGCTGCCGCATTCAGCGGACCACCGGATATATTTAAAGTAAAACTTAATAACATGATGATAATACATACCCCTGACATGATCAGAAGAAGGTATCTTGCAGGAAGAAAAAATTTTGATTTTCGTCTCATTCCATTCCTCAATTTCTAACAACGTATGCAGGTGTATCCTGCATTACATTCTATTTTAAGATTTTATTTTTCATGCTGAACGCCAGATGTTTGTACTTCTGGTCACTTACAATCTTCACCAGTCCACGGACAACGCACTCTTCCGGCTCCTCACAGGTGTTGATCTCAATGCCGGTGATATCTTTGAACAACTGGCTCAGATTATGTATCTGGGAGCTTCCACCGGTAATGTAAATACCGGAATGGATAATATCTTTTGCAAGCTCCGGTGGAGTTTTCTCTAAGATCATCTTGATGGAATTACAGATGCTGTTTAAGTTATCCTTGATCGCCTCGTAGACAACCTCCCCTGTGATCTCCATCTCAATCGGAAGTCCACTTACCACATCACGTCCTACAATGACCATGGTTTCTGTATTTCCAGGAATACCGGAACCAAGCTTCTCTTTTAATGCCTGTGCGGTCTTCTGACCAATCACAAGATTATAGGTTCTCTTCACATAAGTAATGATCGATTCATCAATCCGGTTGCCTCCGAAATGCAACAGATCACTCAATACCAGTCCGCCGAGGGAGATGACAGAAATTTCTGTTGTATCTGCACCGATGTCCACAACCATGATACCGGTCGGCTCATTGACATCTAGTCCAAGGCCAACGGCATCCGCAATTGGTTTTTCACATAAAAGGACACTCTTTGGTTTTAATTTACTCTTGTAGAACATCTCAAAGAACGCTCTCTTTTCTACATCTGTAATATCAGTTGGAACCGCAACGATAAATTCAGCGCCCCGGATTTTTCCCTTCATATGCTCTTCTAAGTACATCTGGAGCATGGTCTGAAGATTATTAAAATCAGCGATTACTCCACTGATCACCGGGAATGTGACATTGATCGTCTCCGGTGCTTTTTCATACATTGCATAAGCAGCATCACCATAAGCATAAATCTGGTCTTTTTTTACCAGAGCTATGGTATTCTTCTCATTTAATATTTTATTGGAAGTCTTGCAGTAAATCTTCATATTGCAGGTTCCAAGATCAATTCCATATACGTTGCTGTTCATTTTCTTCTCCCTTGTGTTGTTTTCCATAATCAAAGAATCCGTTGTAGTTTCACGGAGTATTTCATAACGGTAACTTCCCATTATGTGAGATACCCGGCTTCCCGGTAACTGAAGTAAGTACGGTCACCTATAATAATATGATCTGACAGCGCAATGCCTAATAATTTTCCGGCTTCTGCGATCCTTGCAGTCACTGTATTATCCTCTCCGGAGGGAACTGCCCTGCCGCTTGGATGATTGTGTACCATCACAATGTGTACTGCCTTTTTCTCCAATGCACAGATAAAAATCTCTCTCGGCGGAACAATCGAGGAACTGACACTTCCTGTTGTGACAACAGAGTCTCCCAGCCATTTACATTTGCTGTCAAACATGCAGACGATCAGCTTCTCCTGCTGCTCGTGCCTTAGCTGTTCCATATAATACTCTGCAACCGTTGCTGCGCTCCTCATCTGAATACCCTCAAAATGTCTGGTATTGGCAATCCGCGTGGAAAGTTCCGCAATGCATTTTAACTGCATCGCGATCACATCTCCGATTCCGTGGATCTTTTTCATTTCATCGTAAGACATCTCATAAAGATTCATGAGGTTTCTGTCTTTCTGTGATAAAAAACTTCTTGCCACATCCACGGCAGTCATTTTACTGCTTCCTGATTTGATCACGATCGCTAAAAGTTCTGCATCGCTTAACGCTGTTGCACCGTATTTCCAGAACTTCTCATATGGTCTTTCGGATTCCGGTAATTCTTTTGTTGTGAATGAGTGATTCATAAATTCCTTTCACTCTCCCTGAAAGTGTTTTATGTCAACTCAAAAAACTCTTTTTTCATTTTAGCATAACAAATCTGTATTAACAAGATTCCGTTCCTTAAGTTTTTGTAAAGACATCAAAATTCCAAGCTTTGCATGATACCAGGTCAGGCCACCCTGAAAATAAACGGCGTATGGAGGCTTGATAGGTCCATCTGCACTGAGTTCAATGGAAGATCCCTGCACAAAAGCTCCGGCAGCCATGATGACATCACTGTCATATCCCGGCATTGCCCAAGGCTCCGGTGTTACATAACTGTCTACCGGTGCAGCTGCCTGGATTCCCTCACAGAATGCAATCATCGCATCCGGGTTGTTGAAGGTAACTGCCTGAATGATATCGTGGCGGCTCTCTGTACCGTTTGGAATGACGGAAAAACCTAATTTTTCATATATATTAGCAGCAAAAACAGCTCCTTTTAACGCACCGCTCACCACAGTCGGTGCCATGAAAAATCCCTGATAAAAAGACTGGATCACACCGAGAGATGCTCCAACTTCTTTTCCAAGTCCCGGAGAAGTCAAACGATATGCTGCATTTTCCACGCACTCTTTTTTGCCGACGATATAGCCGCCGATCGGTGCAAGTCCGCCGCCCGGATTTTTGATGAGGGAACCAACGATCATATCCGCGCCGACCTCTAACGGCTCTTTTTCTTCCACAAATTCGCCGTAGCAGTTATCTACCATGCAGATTACATCCGGTTTGATATTTTTGATAAAGGAGATCAGCTCACCGATTCTTGTTACGGATAACGTAGGTCTTGTGGCATATCCTTTGGAACGTTGGATTGTCACCAGTTTCGTGCGGTCATTGATTGCTTTTTTGATATTCTCATAATCAAAACTTCCGTCCGGCATAAATCAACCTGGCTGTAAGTGACACCATATTCTGCCAGAGAGCCCTTGGATGGACGGATTCCGATCACTTCCTCTAAGGTGTCGTATGGTTTTCCAACCGGAGACATAAGCTCATCCCCCGGTCTTAAGTTCGACATTAAAGCGAGTGCAAGCGCGTGGGTTCCACAGGTAATCTGTGGTCTGACCAGTGCATCCTCTCCCTTAAAACAGGAAGCGTACACTTTTTCCAGCGTATCCCTTCCAAGATCATTATATCCATATCCCGAACTCATATTAAAACATTCTGCGCTGACGCGGTTCTCCTGCATCGCTTTTATGACTTTCATCTGGTTGTATTCTGCTCTTGCGTCGATCTCTGCAAAACGCTCCTTTAAAGATTCCTCGATTTTTTCTCCAAATTCGTATACTTCCCTCGAGATTCCAAGATTTTTGTATTGTTCTTCTAAAAACTGGTTCATTGCTATCTATTTATCCTCTCTTCGTTATTGAGCGAAACTCTTTTTTTGCTGTTATAAGTTGCTCAAAATTATAATTGTTAATTTATGATAGTCTTTTCTTTTAAGATATTTATCATACTGTCTAAGATTTTTGCATCCTGATAATCATAAGCCTGTTTATCAAGCCAGATGACGTCACGCTCACGGCGGAACCATGTGAGTTGTCGTTTGGCAAAATGTCTGGTCTCACGCTTGATGATGTAGATGGCTTCTTCTAAAGTGGTTTTTCCATCCAGGTAATCTAAGATTTCCTTGTAGCCAAGTCCCTGCATGGAAACCATATCACGGTGAAAGCCCATATTTTTTAATTTCTGCACTTCATCCACAAGTCCCTGTTCTATCATAAGATCAACCCGTTTGTCAATATTCGCATAAAGATGTGATCTCTCATCCGTGAGCACAAAATATGCAAAATGGTAAGGGGATGTTTTCTCCCGCTCTTTTTCGTTGTGTTCTGAAATCCGCTTACCGGAAAGATGATAAAATTCCAATGCACGGATCACGCGCTTGATATTATTGGCATGAATGGCATCTGCGGACGCCGGATCGACTTCACGCAGCATGTTGTGCAGATAGTGTGCACCTTTTTCTGCCGCAAGCTGTTCTAATTCTGCCCGGTATGCCTCATCACACTCCTGCTCTGTAAAGTCAATATCATAGAGAAGTGCCTGAATATAAAATCCTGTGCCGCCTGCAATGATCGGGATTTTTTCCTCTGCATAGATTTCCTCCAAATGCTCTTTCGCACGCTCCACGAATTTTACCACATGAAACTCTTCATCCGGTTCAAATTCATCGATCAGGTAATGTTTGACACCATTCATCTCCTCCGGCTTCACCTTTGCAGAGCCGATATCCATATGCCGGTATACCTGCATGGAGTCTGCGGAGATGATCGATCCGTTGATTTTTTTTGCAAGCTCGATGGACAAGGCTGTTTTTCCAACGGCTGTCGGTCCGGTCAAAATGACCATCGGTCTTTTTTCTGTCATAATTTTTATACGATTCTCCTGAATTTCTTTTCGATTTCATATTTTGTCATGGAAATGATCGTTGGTCTTCCATGAGGACAATTGTATGGATTATCCAACTCTAAAAGTTCATCAATCAGCGCTTCAATCTCCGGTCTGGAAAGATGATTGTTTCCTTTGACTGCAGCTTTACAGGACATAGACGCCACTTTTTCCATAATCAGATTCGGTGCGTCTTTGCCGGAAATATTGGCAAAATCATCCAGCATTTCAATAAACATGGTTTTCATGTCGATATCTGTAAAATCTGCCGGAATTGCAGTAATTGCATATTCTTTCCCACCAAAAGGTTCAATTTCATATCCAAACATCGAGAGCTGCGCTTCATAAGTTTCCAGTGCCTGCACCTCATCCTGATTCAATGTCAGGATGATTGGCGGACTGATTGTCTGCGATGTAAATGTTTTCTCTGAAATCTTTTTCATCGTGCGCTCGTAAAGTACTTTTTCATGTGCGGCATGCTGGTCGATGATAAAGAGTTTATCCTCGTATTCAATCAGCCAGTAGGTATCGAATAACTGACCGATGATTTTATGTTTTTTTCTTGCATCTTTCGTCAGAAAATGAGAGTCAAGCTGTTCTAAATTCTGCTGCTCATAGATTGGAGCGGTTTCCTGCGGTGTAGATTCTATGTCATGTATTTCTGATACGATTTCTTTAAAATTATTTTCTAATGTAGGTTGTTCAGAATGTATTTCTGCTATTGGCTCTTTGGAAGTATTTGTTTCCGCTTCTGCTGCAAGCGGCTTTGCAAATAAGTTTTCTTCCTGCACAGTCAATGGACTGGCACTGGTCTGTTTCATTTTTTCAAAAAAAGCATCCTGACCTCGCCGCCTGATCTCGAAAGGCTCCGGTGTATGTTTTGGAACCGGTGGGATCGTTTCTTTCTTTTCTTCCGTTACCGGGACTTCCGGGATAAAATCCCGGTGAGAGATCGTATCCCGGATAATTTCAAATAAGGAATGGTAAATTTCCTCATTCTGGCTGAACCGCAATTCCATCTTAGTCGGGTGTACATTGACATCTAAAAGTTCCGAATCCATCTCAAAATAAAGCACGCAGAACGGATACTGGTGCTGCATCATAAAGCCCTTGTATGCCTCCTCTATGGATTTGGCGATCAGTGCACTTTTGATGTAGCGGCCGTTGATAAAATAGTTCTCATAGTTACGGTTTCCTCTGGAGATCATTGGTTTTCCAATAAAGCCGCGAAGCTTAAACAGCTCAGTCTCATGTTCTACCTTCAGAACCGCAGATGTAATATCTCTTCCGTAAATATGGTAAATGAGGTCTTTTTCGTTTCCATTGCCTGATGTGTGTAGTTTTGTCTGACCATTGTTAATAAATTTAAAGGAGACATCCGGGTGGGACAAGGCCATGCGCTCCATCAGGTCACTGATATATCCAGCCTCTGTCTGGGCGGTCTTTAGGAATTTTCTTCTGGCAGGAACATTGTAAAAAAGGTTCCTTACGATAAAAGTCGTTCCTTCCGGTGCCCCGATTTCTTCATTTTCAATTTCTTTGGAACCTTCGATCACATATCTTGTTCCTGTCAGTTCCTCATAGGTCTTTGTGATCAGCTCGACCTGTGCAACTGCTGCAATGCTCGAAAGCGCTTCACCGCGGAATCCAAGGGAATGAATACTGAGCAGATCTTCCACACTTCGGATTTTACTTGTAGAATGGCGCAGAAAAGCAATCGGAACCTGCTTCTTCTCGATGCCGCACCCATTGTCTGTAATACGGATAAAAGAGATACCGCCTTCTTTGATTTCGACGGTCACTGCAGTCGCTTTCGCGTCAATCGCATTTTCAACTAATTCCTTTACAACAGAAGAAGGACGCTCTACCACTTCGCCCGCTGCGATTTTATCGATTGTCTCCTGATTCAGTAACATGATTTCCGGCATTTTCAGACACTCCCTTTCTTTCCATCAAAAAACTGCTCTTTACCAGCGGTTTTTGATCTTATTCTGCAATTCGTATAATTTGTTCAAAGCATCGATTGGCGTCATATTGCTCAGATCGACATTCTTCAATTCCTCTAAAATATCATCATCTTTTACCGTGTCAAATAAGGACATCTGTGCGAGATCGACCTCGTCTAATTTTTCTTTTTCTTTTTCGTTCCAGTCTCGACGGCCAGATTTTTTGTGACAGCGGTGATGTCATTCGCACTTAATTCTTCCACGATCTGTTTTGCACGCTCAATGACGGAATCCGGCACACCTGCCAGTTTTGCCACCTGGATACCATAACTCTTGTCGGCGCCGCCCCGGACGATTTTGCGTAAGAACACGATATCATCGCCCTTTTCTTTGACCGCGATACAGTAATTGTTCACATTGTGCAGTTTGCCCTCTAACTCGGTCAGTTCGTGGTAATGTGTTGCAAACAGTGTCTTGGCTCCGAGCAGCTTCGGATTGCTGATGTGCTCAACTACCGCCCATGCGATACTCAGGCCATCAAATGTGCTTGTGCCCCGTCCGATCTCATCTAAGACGAGCAGCGAGTTGCTGGTGGCGTTTCGCAGGATGTTTGCAACTTCATTCATCTCTACCATAAACGTACTCTGTCCGCTTGCAAGATCATCGGACGCTCCAACCCTTGTAAAAATACGGTCAACAATTCCGATTTTTGCAGAAGATGCCGGAACAAAGCTTCCGATCTGTGCCATCAGCACTATGATCGCCGTCTGACGCATGTAAGTGGACTTACCTGCCATGTTCGGTCCTGTGATGATGGAAATGCGGTTGTTGCCGTTGTCTAAATATGTATCATTTGCGATAAACATATCGTTGTTCATCATCTTTTCAACAACCGGATGTCTGCCGTCTTTAATGTCGATCACACCATTTTCGTTAATTTTTGGGCGGCAGTAATTATTCTGGTCTGCCACCACGGCAAGAGAAACGAAGGTATCAAGCTTTGCTACCGCTTTTGCTGTTTTCTGGATGCGGACCACTTCCGCTGCAATCCTGTTGCGCACTTCACAGAACAGATCGTATTCCAAATTGATCAGCTTGTCCTCTGCTCCTAAGATCATATCCTCGAGCTCTTTTAACTCCGGTGTGATATAACGTTCTGCATTCGCGAGTGTCTGCTTTCTCGTAAAGTAATCCGGCACAAGATCCCGATAGGAATTTGTCACTTCCAGATAATATCCGAATACTTTGTTAAACTTAATTTTGAGGTTTTTAATACCGGTCTTTTCACGCTCTTTTGCCTCTAACTCTGCAAGCCATGTTTTTCCTTCGGTCTTTGCATGACGGTACTTGTCTACATTTTCGTTATAACCGTCTTTGATAAGACCTCCCTCGCGCACAGAAATCGGAGGTTCTTCCATGATCGATGCATCAATTAACTGATAAAGTTCTTCTAACGAATCCATATCCGTCTGAATTTCTTTTAAAAGTTCCGTATCAAAATCTTCCAGCAATGTTTTGATCGGTGGGAGCATTCCAATGGAATTCTTAAATGCGATCAGGTCCCTCGGATTTGCGGACATATAAGTCACACGGGTGATGAGACGCTCAAGATCGTAGATTGGATTTAAGTACTCACGCAGTTCCTCCCTGGTGATCATATGTCTGTTGATGTCTGCGATCGCATCCTGTCTTTTTTCTATCTCTGCCTTATCGATCAGCGGCTGTTCGACATAAGAACGAAGAAGCCTTGCGCCCATGGCAGTTTTGGTCTTGTCCAATACCCAGAGCAGTGAACCCCGTTTCTGTTTTTCTCGCATTGTCTCTACCAGCTCCAGATTTCGTCTTGTGGAACTGTCTATGATCATAAATTTGCCGGTAGAATATGGATGGATGGCAGAAATATGATCCAGATTGTTTTTCTGTGTCTCATAGAGATATTTTAACAATGCCCCTGCTGCGATCGTTCCATAGGCATAATCATTTAAGCCAAGCCCCTCCAGACTGTTGACGTGAAAATGTCCTTTTAAGGTTGTCTCCGCCGTCTCATCGCTGAAGTACCATGCATCCAGAGAATAAATGGTAATTCCGAGACGATGACGCATGTCTTCCAGATCCACGCCACTCATATAAAAGCTCTCATTGCAGACAATCTCGGAAGGCGCAAATTTATTGATCTCATCGATCAGCTTGCGCTCGGAGTCCACTTCCGTGACATAATAGTCGCCGGTGGAAACATCCGCAAGGGAAATCCCATATTTATCTGCCAGGTAGACAATACACATAATGTAATTGTTTTTGGATTCATCCAGAGCCTGGATATCCATATTCGTTCCAGGCGTTACAACACGGATGACCTCTCTTTTTACAATTCCTTTTGCAAGCTTTGGATCTTCCACCTGCTCACAGATTGCCACTTTATGTCCATTGGCTACCAGACGGTTTAAATATCCTTCCACTGCATGATATGGGATACCGCACATCGGCGCACGTTCCTCCATACCGCAGCTTTTTCCGGTTAATGTCAGCTCTAACTCTTTTGACACTAACACGGCATCATCAAAAAACATCTCATAAAAATCACCGAGACGGTAAAATAAAATACAATCTTTATATTCTTCTTTGGTCTGCAGATAATGCTGCATCATTGGTGTAAATTCTGCCACTTATGTTACTTCCTTCCATTGCGCCTGTTTATCATGCGCAATTATCTGATTCTTCTGACTGCGATTTTCTTATTTGAAAGGCTGATATTTTCGAATGACCGCCTCCGCCACTTTCATGCCGTCCATTGCCGCAGAAGTGATTCCTCCTGCATATCCGGCTCCCTCTCCGCATGGATAAATGCCTCTGATATTTGCCTCAAACACCTCATCCCTGCGGATGCGTACCGGTGAGGACGTCCGGCTCTCCACACCGGAGATGATTGCATCTTTCCGGTCAAAGTCCGGGATGTGTTTTGCAAAGGAATGCATTCCCTCGATAAAAGACTGCTCCATCTCATCTGAAAACAGGCCTCTTAAATTTGCAAAAGCAGTTTCGCCTCTTGTCTCCGAAGAAAAGATTCCATATGCTGTACTTTTTTTATTTTCACAGTAATCGCCAAAAAGCTGCTGCGGGATTTTCCCGTTTCCAAGTGCAAACGCTTTTTCTTCGAGTCTGCGCTGGAATTCTACACCGGAAAGTGCGTCCGTTCCGTCAAAATCGTCCGGTGTCACAGAGACGATGACCGCGCTGTTTGCATTCTTGCTTCCACGGTCGGAATAACTCATTCCGTTGACCGCAAGACGTTTTTCCTCCGAGGAGGCATTCACAACATAGCCACCCGGACACATACAGAAGGAGTAAACACCCCTTCCATTTGCAAGGTTTGCGGTCACTTTATAAGGTGCTGCCTCAAGCAGTTCTGCATATTTTTCTCCATACTGGCTGCGGTTGATGTCCCTCTGTGGGTGCTCCACACGAAAACCGACTGCAAATGCCTTTGGTTCCATAAAAAGCCCGGTCTTCTGAAGCATCTCAAACGTATCGCGCGCACTGTGCCCTAATGCAAGCACACAGACCTCCGTTTCCATCCAGGCATTGTGGTTGATCTCAACAGCTTTGATCTTCTGGTCCGCCACCCGAATATCTGTCACACAGTTCTCAAATTCGAATGTGCCACCCAGCTGAAGGATCTCTTCGCGCATTGCTGCGATAACGTCCGATAAAATATCCGTTCCAATATGCGGCTTGCTCTCATATGTGATTTTCTCCGGCGCTCCAAAGGAGACAAACGTATCTAATACGAACCGGTTGCGCCCAAGAGTATCTTTCACCAGAGTATTCAATTTTCCGTCTGAAAACGTTCCTGCACCGCCTTCGCCAAACTGCACGTTGGATGCCGGATTCAGTACGCCTGTTTTCCAGAAGTGTAAAACATCTTCTGTCCGCTCCCCGACTTTTTTTCCGCGTTCGAATACGAGAGGTCTGTATCCTTCCCTTGCAAGCAGATACGCGCAGAAAAGTCCTGCCGGACCTGCCCCGATCACCACCGGCCGGTGGTTGAAACGCTCTGTGCCATGTTCCGGCACTTTATATTTTTTCTCTTTGACGCAGACTGCATTTTTATTTCCGGAGTGTTTTAAAATCTTCTCTTCATTGTCAACCCACACATCTACAGAATAGACAATGGAGACATCCGGCTTCTTCCTTGCATCAATTGATTTTTTTACGATCTGAAGCTTTTTGATCTGATCTTTTTTATTTTAAACTTTTTTCAATTTTCTGATAGAACTGCTCCTCACTATGTTCTACGGGCAGTTTTAACTGACTAACTCGTATCATTCTTTTTCCTGATTTTCCTGCATTTTTGTAATTTCATTCCCCGGTCATTTTTCCATGCACCTGACACAGAAATGTGTTCTGTATCATCCTGCCGCATGTATGCCTGCCACATAGCCGCTCGACCATGCCCACTGTAAATTGTAGCCGCCGCACATACCGTCAATGTCAACCACTTCCCCCGCAAAATAAACGTTTGGAACAAGTTTTGATTCCATCGTCCGGGGATTGATCTCATCTGTATGTACCCCGCCTGCACAGACCTGAGCCTGTTCAAAAGACTTGCTTCCTGTCACACAGACTTCCATGTGCTTACACTGTTTTACAAGCTGCAGCAATTCCTTTTTCGTGATCTCCTCTGCCGGCTTTTTCAGTGAAATGTGCGCTTCCTTTAACAGCACATCGCTCAATTTATGGTTCAGCAGCCCGACCATTGCCTCGTCCGCAGTCTTGCCATGCGCATATTCTCGAAAGCGACTTTCGAACAATTGTTCTATCTCCTGTTCACTCAGCTTTGGCAGAAAATCAATCTGTGCTGTGACCGTCTGCTTTCTCTTTAACGCTTTTGTGGCAAAACGGCTGACCTGAAATATTGGAATTCCGGAAATTCCATAATCCGTCAACTGAAGTTCACCGCGCTCTGAGGCGATGCTCTCTCCATCTATGAAAAGTGACACTTCTGCCTCTGTGCGGATTCCTGCAAGCTGTTTGAAAAAGGATTCTCTGCACTGCAAGGCAACTAATGCCGGAACAACATCCGAAAAACGATGTCCAAATGCCTTGATCAGAGGAATTGCGCTTCCATCACTTCCCGTTTTTGGTGCAGCCAATAATCCCGTGGCAAAAATGATTTTTTTTCCAGAAAATCTTCCTTTGTCAGTCTCTAACAGAAAACCGTTTTTTTTCTCTAAAATATTGCGAAGCTCACACTCGGTTACCACAGAGACATGGCGGAATGTCAATTCCATCCGGAGCACATCTAATACAGATGCCGCCTGCTCGCTCGCCGGATAATAGTAACCATTCCTGCTTTTTGGATAAATACCAAGTTTTTCAAAAAAAGAAACCGTCTCGTCAAAACCAAACTGTTCCATAACCGGCAGCACAAATGCAGGGTCATCTCCGCGATAAAACGTGACACCCTGCAATTCGTTCGTATAATTACATTTTCCGTTTCCGGTGGATAAAATCTTCTTCCCCACACGGTCTTTATGCTCTAAGATCATCGTGTCCGCCCCATTGGACGCAGCCGTGATGGCCGCCATCATTCCTGCAGCTCCACCGCCGATCACTATGACATCAAAGCTTTTTTTCTCATTTATATTCATGATTCCTCACATTGTATTTCTCTGGACAATTGCAAAACTTTAACAATTTTTCCTCACATGGTTTAAAGTCATTGAAAACCTTTTTTATATTACCATAAGTAAAAGTAACAATCAAATCATTACGGCGAATAATTCGCAAGAAATTATGATGAATAATTCTCAAGAAATTCATATAATTCCTCATCCGAACAAAGTGCAATTCCCTCTTTTAGACCGCTTTGAAGTTCCTCCGGGAGATGTTCCACCCGGATAGAAGTCTCACAGTAAACCGTCTCATGATCCGCCTGATAGATGACCACATAGCCTTCTGAAGCATGGACATAATATTTTGTATAAGAGAGATGTGACATGCTCTCTGTCATTTTTTCCGTATCAGCAGCCATTTCTTCTGCCACCTCTTCCGGCTTTGTTTTCTCAGAAGAACGCATTGTCTGGTCTATCCATAAAGAACCGGCCAAAAGCAATACAAATAAAAGGCAAACACTTATCATTTTTTTCAATTTCATCACCCCTGATAAGTATTTGCCATTTTTTACATTCTTAAACGAAAAATTTTCATGCCGGTAAATTTGTTTTACAATTTATCGCAGCAGATGCATTTTTCTTGCCAGCCTTACAAGTGCAGCACCTTTCGGAAATTTTAAAATCTCCTCTTCTGTCAGTCCTTTTAGCAGCAAAAGAACCACTGCATAGACGATCACACCGATCAAAATACTGAATACGGTTGCAATCGCATTCACACGAAAGAGATATAATGCAAGCTGATACGACAGATAAACTGCAACACCCATAATGAGCGCAGAAATGCCCGGTATCACAAAGGTACGTCTGATTTCCTGCCGGTAGCCGCTGTTATTTTTTCACAGAGTATGCATTTAAGACACACATCAACAGTCCAAAAAATGCATTTGCATAAACAACTGCGTAAATATTTAACTGAAAGGCATACATAAGGACGACAAGCAGTCCAATATGAAGCACCAGTGCGATCAATGCATTTTTTACCGGTTCCCGCATACGGTTAATCCCCTGTAACAAACCATTTGAGAGCGTTGACAACGAGAAAAATACAATAGAAACAGCACCAAGCTGTAACATACTCGCTGCAAGTTCCGAGGAATCACGGAACAAAAGCTGTAAAATCGGAGATGCAAGAACACCCATTCCCACTGCACAAGGGAACGCAACCACCATGATAAAACGGATTGCTGTGTTGATCTGTGAGCGGACTGCCTCTTTCTTACCATTTGTGTAAGCCGCGGTCAACGCAGGCACGGAAGATGCTGCCAGGGCAGATGCGATCGAGATTGGCACATTGATCAATGTCTTATATTTACCGGTATAAATACCATTCCACTCACTGATATCATTTGCAGAGTATCCCTGTAAGTTCGCAATATTTTTGAAAATTGCCTGATCCAAAATTGCATTACAATTGTAGATCGTAGTACTCATCAGAACCGGTATGATCGTGATAAATAATATTTTAAAAATATATGAATAGCTGTCAACTTTTGCCCGGCGCTCCCGCTTCATCTGACGCTTAAACACACTTAAATATGCGAGCAGAACAAAGGCTGCGAACAGAAGTCCTACCACAGCCCCGGTTCCCGTACCAAGCGTTCCTCCTGCAGCACCGTAGGCAGCGGCATAGTTTTCTGCATTTCCAAGCACCGCACCCACTTTGGTTCCGTAGTTATAAAGCACATAGGCTGCCCACACACTCACGATCGCATTTGCGATCTGCTCTAAGATCTGCGAGACTGCGCTTGGCATCATCGTTCCGAGTCCCTGAAAAAATCCTCTCATAACGCCGAGTACTGCAACTACGATCAGTGTTGGCACAAGCACCTTCACTGCAAAAATACTGTAAGGCGTCTTCATGATCGTTCCTGTGATAAACTCAGCCCCAAAGAATAGGATCAATGCGGCGATCGTACCGGACACCAGTCCGAAGATCAGCGCACATTTCAAAATACGGTATACATTCTTCTTTCTTCCAAGCGACATATCTGCGGACACAAGCTTTGATACTGCAAGCGGCAGACTGTAGGAAGAAATGATCAGCAATATATTATAAATCTCAAAGGCACAGCCATAATAGTCATTTCCTTTATTTCCGATGATAGCAGTCAGCGGGATACGGTATACCAGACCGATGATCCTGCTGATGATCGATGCCATTGCAAGAATGGAACCCTGCACTAAAAAACTGGTGCTACTCTTTTTATTACTCATATTATTCCTCAAAATTTCTTTATCTTGTGATGTTCATCTCATCAAGAATCTGTTTTTGTTTTGCTTCCATCACCGCAGCTTCCTCCGGTGTCATGTGGTCATAGCCAAACAGGTGTAACATGCTATGTACGATCAGAAATGCATACTCTCTTTTTGTGGTATGCCCGTAACTCTCTGCCTGTTCTAAAACCTTGTCCACCGAGATCACAATATCTCCAAGCATAATTTCTCCGGTATCCGGGTTAAAATTATCATCATAATCATCTTCCAGTTTTGAAAAATCTCCTGCATTTTCATAGGAAAGCATTGGAAATGATAAAACATCCGTAGGACGGTCAATCTCACGAAATTCTTTGTTAATGGCATGAATCCCCTCATTGTCTACTAATGTGAGATTTACCTCAGGTTCATATGGGAAATCTTCGTGTTCCAAAGTAAAGTTGATCACTTCCCCTGCTAAAGCTTCCACATCAAAATCAAATGGTACGTTTACTTCCGCTTCAAAGTTCAATGTCATAACCGTAAAGCCTCCTCTTTTACCAGATATTCTCTGATTTTTAAAAACATATTCATACTAAGTCCAGACTGGTCGTAAAGTCCCTGGGCAGAGAACTCATTCAAGGTCTGATAGATCACCATTTCCTTGTTCCAGCCACCGGCGATTTTGCTTGTCTTCTCAAGTGCTTCTAACTTCTTGATCATCCCGTCTACAATCTGTACAATCGCAGATTCAATGGTGGACGGCATCTTTTCGATTCCATAATACTCAGAGAGGATTTCCGTCACTTTTTCCGGAAAGCAATGATTCTGCGCTCTTGCAACCCCGTTTTCCACCATAGAATCGCCATCTAAAATCCCAATACGATAATAAAGACCAGCCGCTTTACAGACAGCAGCATCTGCCCCTACAATATATGCACATTTTTCGGCGATTCCTGACACACGAAGGGCATGTCTGTATTCCTGCCTCGAAAACTTCTTCAGTTCACGCAAAAGACCGTAATCCTCTTCTGTGATATCTGTTAAGAAATTATCAATCTCAGCCTCTTTCTGCTTTGTGAGAAACGGATAAACAAACGCAGCTGCAAGATCCGTCACAGCAGCCCCAATTGCGGCTTTGCCCAGAATATCATAGTGCGGTTCCTGATAAAAAAAGTACGAAAAAAGTACCGGAATCAAAACAGCCACTGCAAAGATAAGGATCAGACACCACATTTTATTCCGGGTATCTTCCAGCATATGTGCAATCATAAATCCTGACAGAAGCAGCATTGTGCAGCACAGGATCTCATAGGACTGACAGCCCTTTGCCATCTCCAATACGGTACAAAAGAAAAAGGAACTGCACACAGCAAGTTCATACGTTCCGACCGCCGACATTAAGATTGGCAGGATCATGACCGGACTTGTAAACTCCGGCAGGAAAAGAAAGATCACTGTAAGAATAGCAGACAACAAAAATCCCTTTAAAATCTTTCCGTAATCCGTCTCGCGGTTATTTGATATCTTTTTCCGTTTTCTTTCATAAATCAAAAGAAATGCAAATAAAACCATGAACAGAACTGTCAATGCTCCCATTCCAAGAAGCTGGTCTAAATACATCCTGCCCATCATACCGGCAATGACAGAAACCCCAATTGCAACAAGAAAAATCAATCCTATATTTACGATCCTCTTTGCCACAAACTGTTCCTTCATCTATCGTTTCTCCCACTTTTTCTTCTGCTCTGCCGGTTTCTTTTTATTGCGATTTTCATAATCTTCGTATGCTTTTACAATTTTCTGTACGACCGGGTGGCGCACAACGTCCTGGCTGGTCAGTTCACAGATACCAATCTCATCACCTTTTTTAACACTTTCAGTGCAACATCCAGACCTGAAGTTGTTCCGGGTGAGAGATCTTTCTGCGTTGCATCACCTGTGATGACTGCTTTAGAACCAAATCCGATGCGGGTTAAAACATCTTCATCTGGGCAGGTGTTGTGTTCTGTGCCTCGTCTAAAATAATAAACGAATTATCTAAAGTCCGGCCTCTCATGTAGGCAAGAGGGGCAACCTCGATCAATCCTTTTTCCATATTCTTCTGGAAACTCTCAGCTCCCATGATCTGATAAAGCGCATCATATAACGGGCGCAGATACGGATCGACCTTGCTCTGTAAGTCTCCCGGCAGAAATCCAAGTTTCTCGCCTGCCTCGATCGCCGGTCTGGTCAGAATGATCCTTCCGACCTCCTCATTTTTGAACGCTGTGATCGCCATTGCCATTGCAAGGTATGTTTTACCGGTACCTGCCGGTCCCATTCCGAAGACGATCATCTTCTGGCGGATGGCATCCACATAATTCTTCTGTCCAAGCGTCTTTGGCTTGACCGGTTTTCCGTTGATTGTATGACAGATACAGTCCTTATCGATCTCGACGATCGCAGATTCTTTCGCCTCCGCCGCTAAAGACAATGCATAATTCACATTCTGCTCCGTGATGACATTTCCCCTTTTGGACAACTCCAAAAGCTGCATAAACACATTAGAAGCACTCTTGATCTGACGTTCATTTCCAATCAGTTTCATGGAATCTCCACGAACGACTACCGTCACATTAAGAGTGCGCTCAATTTTCTTTATATAGGCATCAAACTGTCCAAAGACATTTGCCACATGTTCGGTTGGTATATTTAAAGATATTTCAGTCAGACTCATTCGGTTGCTGCCTCTCTTCACTCGTTATTTCCAGAATCTCTGTCGGCTGATATGAAACGATGGATTCATAGGCATCCACCGTCCCTGTTACCACATATTTCTGATCTGCTTTTTCTATCATAACATTTTTTTTCCAGAATTTGAATACCTTTTTCCTCTAAATTTGCAAGATATTGCTCAAAACGGCTCTGTGCAATTGCTGCTGCCTCTGTTTTACTATACGTTTTTTCCTCTGTCTGACATTCTTCATACAAATAGGTTTCAAAATAAACCGGAAGATAAAAATTGTCGGTAAAATGCAGCTGGCTGGCATGCTCCGTCAGATCAAACTGCTCATAGTCCTGCCGGAAAAATGGATTTTTCAAGTGATAATCAAAGAACCTGATTCCATAATCTTTTTTTGCCCTGCCTGTTTTTATTTTATCCTGATACGAAATATTTATTTCATCCTCATAATAAAAATTTACTTCTGCAATAATATCTGCGTCCGCTCCCGGATAAATATATTCCGCCACTTCACCGTCGTCATTCAAGATTTCTGCCCTGCCGCTGACAAGGATATCTCCCTTTTTCACTTCCATATCTGCGGTCACAAGCGGTGTTCCTGTCCTCGTCACCATGAAAGCAATGACACCGTCTTTTTTTGCAACGATATCTTCCGGCGTGTCATCCTTTGCCTCGTATTCCTCCTCCGGCAGCAGATTTTCCTGAAGTTCCACCGTCATTTTCGTGCCGTAGACTTTTACCGAAGTCCAGATGACTTCACTGTATGCAGAACGCAGTTTTTCTTCCAGTTCTTCGCAGTTGATATTTCTTTTTGGCACACCGAAGCCTGCATTTTCGTTCTGTAAAAACGTGAGGATTGTCTCCTCTGACAGATAAGAATTGCCTTTTACTTCAATATTCCAGACAAAACCGGAACAGTAAAAGAGCAAAACAGCTGAAACGGCGATTCCTGCCGCAAATACTTTATGTTTCCGGTAGCGGAACAGTTGAAACGGCACACCGTATTTTTTTAAAATACGCGCCTTTGTCTTTGTTTTTTTTAAGATTGGCTTTAAACTGCGGTAACCATCCACGCTGATATAAAAATAGTACCCATCTTCCGTTGGTTTTAAATTCCAGATTAAAATGTTGCGGCTGCCACATAAATTCAGGAAACGCTCTGTGGCATATCCGGTAAGATGCACATACACATATCCACGAAAAAATTTGATCCATGATAAGACAAACATTAATACTCGTAAGAAACGGAGTCGATCAGACCGACAATTTTCATTTCCTCATTCGTGTAATACTCCACCGTCAGATGAACTCCTAAAATCTGAAGTCTGCAGTTCTTTGTCTGAATTTTCACAAGTGAATCCTCCAGTTCAATGATTCCTTTATAATTCTCGACCAGAACCTCTTTCCGCCCGGTAATTGTGACAATTGCCGCTCCAAGCATAAGGTCTTTGGGGAGTTCTAACTGACTTATCATTTTTTCATGGATTGGTTTTTACTGTTTTTACTCATATATAAGCTTATGAAAAAAGCTTATCTGATATGCGCAATAAATCCTCTCTCGTATCAATATCCAAAAACTGTGTTTCTTTTTCTGTGTGAAAACAAAACACATCCTCTGCGTGCTGTTTCATCACAGCTTTTCCGCCTTTGTCCGCCGAAAGCTGTAATAATTCCGGACGATAGCATGCATCAAATACGTTTGGACTGCGCCAGATATTTTTACATTCCATCGTACCGATTTTTTGTTCTGCGATGCATATTGGTTCAAAACATCCATACCTCATTTTCGTCAAGTCCAGGCTGGTCTGCTGTAAAGAAACATCTGCCTTTCGACTGCCCTCCAAGGCACACTCCTGTGTCTCCAGATATTTCACCGCTTTTTGAATAGAGGACGCAATTCCGGTATTATCTGTTCCGTCATTTTTTATCACGGTAACGCTCTGTTTTCTGCAATATGCTTCAATCTCCGGGTAAGATGTCACGACAAGAATGGTCGTATCTCCAAGTTTTTCCGAGAGCTTTCTTATTTTATCCAGTGAAAAGCGATAAAGCGGTGTTCCATTTATCTCTGCCAACAGCTTTCTGTCTCCAAAACGTCTGGAATATCCGGCTGCCAGCAGAATCAGATTCCATCTCAAATCACATGCATCCCTTTTAAAATCTTCTCCGGGGTGATTGGCAATTCATTCACCCATACACCCGTTGCATTGTATACTGCCTGTGCGATTGCAGGAGCCGGCGTGTTGATTACAATCTCACCGATTGATTTTGCACCGAAAGGTCCGGTCGGCTCGTAACTGCTCTCAAATTCCACGCGGATTTTATCAAAGTCAAGACGGGTCGGAATCTTGTACTGCATAAGGGAGTTTGAGAGATTCACACCCTTCTCGTTGTACCAGACATCCTCATACAGTGTCATACCGATTCCCTGCAGTAAGCCGCCCTCTGTCTGTACTCTTGCAAGATTCGTATTCACAACCGTTCCACAGTCCACACATGCCGTGTAATCCAAAAGTTCGATGGCTCCGGTTTCCGGATCGACTTCCACTTCTGCACAGGCAGCCATAAACGGTGGCGGCGAAACCGGGGAACTGTGACTGTAGGTAACTTCCAATGCAATCTCATTGTTGACCATGGATGCAGTTGCAAGATCAAGCAGCGATACTTCTTTTCCGGTTTCTTCACAAAATACACGTTTGCCGTCAAACTCCAGTTTTGTGATATCTTCCTCCAGAATTTTTGCCGCAAGCTGCAGCAGTTTTTCACGCATCTGTTCTGCCGCTTTCACTGCAGCCATACCGGTCAGATACGTGGTACTCGAAGCGTAGGAACCGGAATCGTAAGGTGAGGTATCAGTATCTACTCCAAATACTGCAATGTTGTCAATGTCCGTGTCCAGACTGTCTGCCACAAACTGCGCAATGATCGTGTCACAGCCGGTTCCCATATCAGTACATCCGACGATCACATTGTAAAATCCCTCATCACTCAGTTTGATTGTGACAGAGCCGACATCACAGTTTGAAATTGCAGAACCCTGCATTGCCATTGCCGTTCCAAGTCCACGGATCTTTCCATCCGGCATAACCTGACGCAGCGGTTTTTTCTCCCATCCGATCATATCCGCCGCTTTTCTCAGACATTCTTCAAGCTTGCAGCTATTTGCGGTCTCTCCGTAATAAGCCGGCATGACATCACCTTCATGTGTCATGTTTTTATAACGGATTTCCAATGGATCCATGCCAAGTTTGTCTGCCAGCCGGTTTACCATGGATTCCACTGCAAAAATTCCCTGTGTTGCCCCATAACCGCGGTAAGCGCCTGCTGACATATGATTCGTGTATACAACATCATACTGAAAACGAAATGCCTCCGTCTGATACATCGGGATGGATTTGTGACCACTCAGACCTACAGTTGTCGGTCCATGCTCTCCGAAAGCACCTGTATTTGACAGAGTATACAAGTCTAATGCGCGGATCGTACCATCTTTCATTGCGCCCAGTTTCACGGTCACTTCCATCTCATGCCGCGGAGACGATGCAATTAGGGATTCTTCCCTGGTATAAATGATTTTGGCAGGTTTTCCGGTTTTCATCGTCACAATTGCCGGATATACCTCGGCTACCACGGTCTGTTTTGCTCCAAAACCTCCTCCGATTCTAGGCTTTATGACGCGGACTTTTGATTTTGGAATGTCCAGGGCATTCGCAAGGATTCTTCTCACATGAAATGGGATCTGTGTAGAAGATAAAATGTTGATTCTTCCATAAGTATCCAGATAAGTAGCTGTGCGGAAGGTTTCCATCATACTCTGCTGCATTGCCTTTACATGATAGGTTCCTTCCATGACAATGTCACAGTCTTTCATGACACCATCCACATCTCCGTCACTGTCCATGCCTGACGCACAAAGGTTCCGTTTATTGTCTGCACCAACCGGACAGAGTGCCTTCCAGTCCTCCTCCGGATGGACAAGAACCGGGTTATCTTTTGCTGTATGATAGTCAAGCACCGGTTCTAACACCTGATACTTCACTTTGATAAGCTTTAATGCACGGTCAACTGCCGCCTCGTCCTCCCCGGCGACAATCGCAACCGCATCTCCGACAAAACGGACACGCTGGTCTAAGATATAACGGTCGTAAGGACTCGGTTCCGGAAAGGTCTGTCCTGCCATCGTAAATCGACGGTGTGGAACATCTTTATAAGTTAAAATGCATTCAATTCCTTTTTGTTTTAATGCATTGGTGATATTGATCTCTTCGATCAGGGCATGTGCATGAGGACTTCTGAGTACTTTTACGATCAGACAGTCTTTCGGTGCCACATCGTCCATATACACTGGTTTTCCCGTCACAAGCGCCATGGCATCTTTTTTCATCACGGGAGCATTTACATATTTCATATCATTTCTCCTTGCATTTATTCTACTCTATCAGATAATTCTACTCTATATCCCGGTTACGGTTCAGGTAATTTTTGATTGCACGCAGCTGGCTCTCATAGCCGCTGCAGCGGCAGAGATTTCCGGAAAGATATGCCTTGATCTCCTCCTCGGTCGGATTGTTCAGTTCATCCTCCATCGCCAGAACGTTCATGATAAATCCCGGATTACAGAAGCCACACTGCTCACCGCCCTGGTTTGCAAGATAAGTTCCAAATTCTGCCGCGCGTTCCTGCACACCCTCTAAAGTTACAATCTCTTTTCCATCTGCCCTTGCTGCGAGTACCGAACAGGAAAGAACCGGTTTTTTATTCATCCACACGGTACAAAGTCCACAGTTAGATGTCTCACAGCCACGTTTTACGCTGTAACATCCCTTTGTTCTGACATATTCCAATAAAGGCATATCCGGTGAGATTTCATCAGAGATTTCTTTGCCGTTCAGCCATAAATGTATCTTCATTTTCTATCCTCCTGCTGTTCATTTGCCGCACAGGCTCTCTTTACAAGAACTCCTGCAATATGGCGTCTGTAATCTGCACTGCCGCGCCGGTTGCTTCCAAACGAAAACTGTTCCTGCACTTTTTTTACCAGATGTTCCATATCTGCTTTTTCTGAAAGGTCAAGTGTCAGTGTCTCTGCCCTTACCGGTCTTGCACCAATGCTGACATGCAGTTTTTCGTTATATTCTGAAACAGCAACTGCAATTACCGGAAAATCCGTTGCTGTGTTTCTCTGTGAAAGATAAGTGATCTTCACAGGTGTTTTTACAATATGTACTGCCACAAGAATATCATTATCATAATTCATATGGATAAATTCCTGAATTGGAACATTTCCACCCTTATATAATTCCACATAGCAATCCAGTGCCGCAAATAAAGTCAGTACATCTGAAAAACCAAATCTTCCATAAATGCTTCCACCAACGGTTGCACAGTTGCGGAACTGCACTCCGACGATATGACAGACACTCTGTTTTACCGCGCCATCTGTGTATGCATTCAATCCCGGATGCACTTCTAAATCGCGGAGTGTTGCCATGCAGCCGATCACAAACTCATCCTCTGTCTCACTGATCTGATCTAATCCAAGACCGCTTAAATCTATGGCAGTCATAAGATTCCGATCTCCTATTTTCATCCAGAGTCCGCCACCTATGATACGGTTCGTTTTCTTCTGATTGAGTTCGTAGGCTTCCTCTAAGCTTTCCACCCTGCGATACTCTCTGATTCGTAACATAAAATACAATTCCTCCTCTATGTTTGTTATGATTATAATTTTTGTTTTTATCGTCTACTTATGATATGGCTCATGATTGATAATGCGGTAACTGCGGTAAATCTGCTCTGATAAGATGACACGCATAAGCTGATGCGGAAATGTCATCTTTGAGAAACTAAGCTTATAGTCTGCCCGTTTTAAAATGCGTTCCGCGAGTCCCAGCGAACCACCTATCACAAAAATAATATGGCTTATGCCGGATGTTCCCAGAGTATCGATTTTTTGTGACAGTTCCACAGAATCTAACTGTTTTCCCTCAATTGCAAGGGCGATCACATAGGCACCTTCCTTCAGATACTTCTCCATGCGCTCCGCTTCTTTCTCCTTGATGAGAAGCTCCATATTCTCGCTTGCATGATCCGGTGTCTTCTCATCCGCCACCTCAGTCACTTCAAATCTGCAATAGCGGCTCAGACGTTTTTCATATTCAGCGACCGCATCCCTGTAAAATTTTTCTTTAATTTTTCCCACACATAAAATTGTTATTTTCATACAGAAAAATTATATCATATAACCGTTGCCCCGGTCTAGTAAATCAAATATAATTATAACAAAGTAAAAAACGAAAGTGAGAATCATTATGAAAGTTTATGTTTCAAAGGAATCAAAAAAAGAAGAGACGAAATCCACTGCCTATTCATTCCTGTTGGTGAGTGTTTTCGGTTTTATTGCACTTATTTTATTTGCCACCGGAGTACTTCCTGTCCATGTCGCTGATTATATGAAGATTATGCTCTGTATCGTTATGGGTGTCATGCTCCTCATCTTCTTCGTGATCGGCATTGTGTCGTTGCGGCAGTTGAAAACACTTGGCACGCAGGCAGAAAAAGAAAATGATTTATCTTCTGAAATCATTTCCTGGTTTACTTCCACTTACAGCGCAAAAGATATTGATGAGAGCATGGACGAGGAAGTTTTTGATCAGGATCTTTACTTTAAACGTTATGAGATCATGACCCGTTTCCTCTCAAAACAGTACCCGGATTTAGAGGAAACCTTTCTGGATCATCTGGTGGAAGAACTTTACGGGAATTTATTCGAAGAAAACACGAAATAGTCTTTTTTTCACACTGTAATTGTGCTACAATATGCAAAATAAAGAACGAACAGAAAGATCCGGCATCTGTATTTTATCGTTCTAAAAATATAACAATACATATTTATGAGGTGACATAGTGAAAGAACTTGAAGAAAAAATCTTAAAAGAAGGTCATGCTTTATCTGAGAATATTCTCAAAGTAGATAGCTTTATCAATCATCAGGTAGATCCTGTTTTAATGCAGCAGATTGGCGATGCATTTGCAGGACATTTCGGAAACAAGGGGATTACCAAAGTTGTTACCATCGAAAGCTCCGGGATTGCTCCGGCACTAATGACGGCTATCTCTTTGAACGTTCCAATGATCATTTTAAAGAAACAGCCTTCTAAGGTTTTAAATGATAATCTGCTTCAGACCGTTGTGACTTCCTTCACAAAAGGCACAAGCTATGAACTGACATTATCCCATCAGTTCATCGAAGAAAATGATAACGTTCTGATCATTGATGACTTCCTTGCAAACGGAGAAGCTGCAAGCGGTGCCATCCGCTTACTGTCTGAGGCCGGTGCTTCCATCGCAGGTGTTGGTATTCTGATCGAGAAATCCTTCCAGCCGGGACGCGACAAGTTAATTGCGCAGGGTGTGGATGTATACTCATTAGCGCGTGTATCCAGGCTTGCCAAGGGTGTGATCGAGTTCATTCCGGAGGAATGTTAAATATATCATTGATCATGTTTCATTTATAAAAAATGCCATTGAGTTTTAAATTCAATGGCATTTTCTTTGTTAGGGCAAGGCCCTGTTTCCAGGATGGAGTTTTTCGTGTTCCGAAAAATGGAATGCTGGAAACAAATAAACCACTTGCTATGCGAGTGGTTGGAAATGCTTTAGCTTACAGAAAAAACCTCCAATGCTATAATAATGCAGGTTCGCCAACCGCATTACAAGCAGAGGAGGTATCCATATGGATATAAATAGTTTAGCACACACGAAATGGAATTGTAAGTATCACATTGTATTTGCACCAAAGTATCGCAGAAAAATAATATATGGACAGTTAAAACGTGATATAGCTAATATATTAAGCATGTTATGTAAAAGAAAAGGTGT
>NZ_ACFY01000153.1 GCF_000174195.1 Roseburia inulinivorans DSM 16841
CTCATTTTGGCTTGTACTATTTATATTCTAGCACCAAAGTCATCTTTTTTCTTAAATCATATCAAAATCTTTTCTAGCTTGACATATCACCAAATTGCTTTGTATAACAAATTTAAAATTTAAGCTGAGTTCATCAAAAATTGAGCTATTACATAATATAAAAATCTAAACTCCGCTTATATATATTTTTTTTACTATGTCTTCCCAAATTCCTTCCTCTTCTAATAAATGCTCTATAATATCCCTAACAGCACCATTTCCACCATTAACATCACTAATATAATTTGCTATTTGTTTTATTTCCTTGCAACTATTTGCTGGACAAGCAACATAGCCAACCATATTCATCGCTTGTAAATCATTTAAGTCATCACCTATATAAGCTATACAATTTAAATTAATTTTCTTTTCAGCAGTAAATTTTTTAATAAAAGATGCTTTATCCTTTATATTTTGAAACAAATATTCAACATGCAATTCTTGCATCCTTCTCTCTGTGGACATACACTTTCTACCTGTCAATACCATAATTTGCACCCCCATCTCATGGAGTGCAAAAAAAACCGGCAGCATCTTTTGTACAAAATTTTTTTAGTTCATTTCCATTTTCGTCATAATAAATTCCTCCATCTGTCATCGTTCCATCTACATCAATAATAAAAAGTTGTATTTTATTCTTTTGTAACATTTCCACTTTTCCCCCTATTTTTCACACACATGTAATTGTTTTTATAATTTGTATAATAATTCTTTCTTGTTTTCTATTACTCTATATATTTCTTGATTTTCATGTGAGAATTCAATGATATCAGGATGCCAATTTTCTTTAACAGCAAATATTTTTTTTCTCAATTCTTTTACAGCAATATTAATATCTTGATTCAAACCTAACAATATATCCGGTCCATATTCCCACCATCTTAATTCTAATAATTGTTCAATTATATCATCGGAAAACCGTTTTCTTATCTCTCTCGCTGGTACACCTGCTACAACACTATATGGTGCCACATTCTTTGTTACAATTGCACCTGTTCCTATAACAGCACCATCACCTATTGTTACTCCATCACTTATTGTTACTCCTTGTCCAATCCATACATCATTTCCTATTATTATTCCTTTCTTCTTTCTTTCATTTTTTCTATAATATGCTATATTTGCTTCTATCCAATCTTTATAACAATCATTTTGAACAAATGGAGCATACCAATTTTTTTTTGAATAACTTAATATATAACTGCTACTAGTAATTAACTCCAACGAGTGTTGCGGCAATCCAGCAATAAAATCAGAACTGATTGAAACAAAACGTCCTATTTTTTCTACATTTCGTATATAAGAATTATTACAAAAATATGAAAATCCCCCCATCTCTCCCAAATGCACACTACTTCCGCTTCCCCATCTAACCGGTGTTTCCACTCTAAGCGTTTCAAATTTTATGTCTCCAACTGCATCTACAATAATATCATCTGTTCCTCTTATAATAAGACCATTTTTACCAGAATTTACTGGAAAAGTCATTCCTTTTGTAATTATCATTACTACTTCCTCCTAATATACAAGTTACAGTGTTCCAAACGCCTAACTATAAAAACATTTATTCTACAGAAGCAACTGTAATTTTTTGGAAATTAAGAAAATTCTCTTTTTGACATAATACATAGTTACATATCAAAAGGAGAATTTTTAACCATTATCATATGCCAAGATGAAATACTACTGACTTCATACTATAACATCTTTTGAATAATACTTACCCACTAAAATTCCATAACTTAATCTTATCAGTACGCTCAATCAAATATATTAGACACCTCAATTCACATTATAAAAAACTTTAAATTTTATATAAAAGTAGATTTTCCTTTCCACATAAAGTAATTTCATTAACCGCACTGTTAAACTCTAATCTTACCGGTGTAAATTTCTGTTTATCTTTTATATTCAATATTTCATCAAAAATCTGTAAAATATTATCGGTATTTTTTTTGGATAAAATTCAAATTTTTTTCACTGTACTCCCACCACTTAATCTCTTGCATTTTTCTTATTATTTCTTCATCAAACCTTTTTCCTATAACCTTGGCTGGATTTCCTTCTACTATCGAATATGGTTCAACATTACCCTTTACAACAGTTCCCGGTAATATAATACAACCATCCCCTATTAAGGAGCCTTCCAAAACTATAACATTATCACCTATCCAAACATCATTTCCAATCTCAATATCTTCTCGCAATTTTGTTTCAATTTTATTATTCTCGTCCATTTTTATTTTTAAAGCACACCAAGGAAGCTCACCTTTTTGGAAAACTACACTGTTTGAAAAGTATATATTATGTTCTACTGACGTCGCGCCTATATTACAAAATGCCCCTATTGTAGTATATCTTCCAATTTTTGCTGTTCTTTTAATAATTGAATTATTACCAACAGAAAAATAGGCACCAACATTCCTTGCCTCAATAACACATCCATCCCCCAAAAATGCTGGTACTTCCAAGCATACTTTTTTCATTCTACGTTTATGACCGATTATACACTCATTCAAAACCGTAATTAAATTCATATCATTAATTCTGAAAATGTGTTTCCTTGTAATTTGCATTTTTTCCTCCAAGCATCTGAATAAATTGAATACTCTTTTGATTCAAAATCATGAATCTATAAAAAGTATCAAAAGTCAAAACATTCAAAAATCATCTTTATTGCCTAATTATATGTTGATTTCTATCAGAAATGCTTGTCAAGTTCTTGTCGTATTCGCGTTTCACGACATCTTATACACTTATTTCTGTAGAAATCATCATACAATATACACAAAAAATCATGAATTTAATTTCTATAATCCACAACGTCTAATAAATACTCTTGCGAAAAAACAGTAATAGTATTCATCTTGTTAATTACCAGTTTTTAGTATCAGTTTTCTTACCTCTTCTAAATCCTGTTCTGTATCCACAGATAAAGACTCACAATTTTCTACACAAATAAACTTTAATTTTTTTCCATAGTCAATAAATCGCATCGTATCAATTCCTTCAATCTTTTCAAATCTTCCAGGGACAGAATTTGCATAAAAAATCTAACATTTTTTTGTTATAACCAATTATCCCCACATGTTTGTAATAATCAAAATTTATACTCTTAAACGGATATGGTATAGGTGTTCGTGACATATACAAAGCATTCATTTCATTGTCAAATGTTACCTTTATATTGGATGGATCTAGTGCCAATGCTGGATTATGTATTTTTGTTATAATGTTAGTTCCAAATTCAATATCTTGTGGTACGCTTTCTGGAATAGCTGCTTGGATAGCTCCTGTATCTATTAATGGTTCATCCCCATTAATTTGTAAATAAAAATCTGCCTTAACAGTATTCGAAACTTCTTGTAGTCTATTGGCAGCAGTTTGATGTGTGCTTTTCGTCATAACATTTTTAATTCCATAATCATCACAAATATCCTTTATTCTAGCATCATCTGTTGCAACAAAGACATCATCTACACGTTGTATATTTTTTAACCGCTTATGAACCCACCATATCATTGGTTTATCTCCTATTATTTTCAATGGCTTTCCTGGCAATCTAGTAGATCCATATCTTGCTGGAATAATAGCAACTACATGCATATTTATTCTTCCTCCCCATTTTTCAATCGTTGTATTTCCTCTGTCAGTTCTTTTTCTCTTTGAATATAATCAAGTAATCTTCTTTCTGTTGCCTCTAACAATCCTTTTAATCTTTTAATTTCGAGTTCATGTTCCTGAGGCGTTTTAGCATTAAGTACTGCCCCCATATTTTTTAATTTCTTACTCATTTCAAATGTTTCTGTCATACAAATCCACCTTTCTTCACTACTTTTCATCCACACTATATCTTCAGTATCTTCTAATCCATTATCTGACTCCACATATTTCGTAATATTTATCTGCCACGGATACATTTCAAGGAACCTACTTCTATCTATCTCATCATACATTGTAAACATTTTTTTCGAATTTAAATAAATCACAGTATTATATTCTTCTTCAAATTTCTTTAATTGATTTAAACTATAATCAGTTTCAAAATCATCAATCAATAAAATATCTGAGAATTTACTTTCATTAAATTGTCTACAATGTAACTCGATATCATGTTTACCTACTGCACTCAGCATATTTTTCATCTGTACTATATTTATTCCATAGAAATCTACCTTTACTTCATTCATGATTTTTAATAATATAGCTATTATATAATAAATATGGTCAAATTTAAATGTCTTTTCGTATAATGCATTAAATTCTAAGCATTCCTTAAATTGATCTCGAATCAAATTAATTCCTGTAGAAGATATTGTCACTACTTTTCTTGGCATATTTGAAAACACAAATGGTAATAATTCTGCTGGAAAAACCGATTTAACAATATTAATATTGTCAAATAATTTTTCATAATACATAATATCATCTGGATGTAATTTCATAACTATTTCATCATTTTGTGACAAATAAAAATCAAACAATGACTGATAAATTCGTATATGCTCCTCAAAAGATAGTTGACCCAGATTTGAAAACTGCTGGGTTAATAACAAAACACTATTTTTTTTCACTTCAATTTTATCATAAATCCCAAAAAAGCTAAGTAATCGTTCTTTTTTTTCTGTCGACAATTTCTTAAATCCCTCAACAACATCATAATTCTTTTCTTTTTGGTCTTGAAAATCTGCTAATTGTGACTTTACATTGCACCATTTTTCGACAATTAAATCGGACGTATGATTATATAATCCATATTTATTTATAATTTGATATCTATCAGAATTTGATTTTTTTGTTATGTCAGCTAAAATCCAAGGTCTACTTAAAGCTCCACTTCCATCCTCAAACATCGAAAATTTTATATTGTTTTTTATTAGATATACACCTAAATAAGTATGGATACCAGCAATATAAATTTTATCAACTTCTGACAGTTCAAATGGCAAAAGCTCTTTTAAACGATTTTGTACAGTAACTACAATCTGTTCCTCTGTTCCACTAATATTTCCAAATTCAAATAAGTAAACTTTATCAAAGAAACCATATGTTTCAATTTGTTTATAATTGCTATACTTTTCAACAATATATGTTCCTAATATTAGTACCGCTTCCTCACCCAAATGATATTCTTCCTTATGTTCTATACATTCTAATATTTGATATGCCGATAATGCCTGATATACTACCATTTTTCCTCCTATAGTCCTGCCTTTTCAATTACTTCACCAACAGTTTCCATTATTGCTTTTTCCTGTGTAGCACACAAATCTCTTCCAAACACAAAGTCAGAAAACCATTTTTTTGATATATGATAAATCGCTTACCATCAATCTAAATGGCATGTATGCATCATGTCCAGATATATTATACATGTATGGATATTTTTCAAATGTATGTTTATATATTTTTGCAAAATCAATAATTCCTGCATGTATTTGTTTATCATACTGATAGTTTTCAATTTCTGGAATATCAAAAAGAAATTTGTCTTCTTCAAATCCCAGAAATGTAGGTGTAGCTGACTGTGTCATAATTTCAAAGAAAAATGAATTAAGTTTATTATTGGTTTCTTGATGAAAAATCATGTAAAAATTTGTTATACATATTGGAAAAAAATGTATGTATCTACTTGAGAATCCTGCATCATTCCCGCCATATAGGTATCATTTACATTTCTTGTTGCTGCCAATAAACATTTTACTTTGCAATCAAATTTAAATTCTTTTTCAACTAAATACTTTATCTGTAACACATTATTACCTGACCATCCTACATCTACTACTGCAACTTCTTTATCATTTCCAATAACTGTTTTTATATACTCTTTAACACTATTTTTATCATTTTCATAGCATTGGCATATTTCATCCCAATGTTCAATCATTAACCGTTCGATTACCTTTTCATTATCAGGCGTTAAATATTCTTCCTCATTAATTCGATACTCTGGCAGATACTGAAGTAATAATCCTATTCCTATTCTTTCAAATAATGTCGTTATTTTAGACTTGTAAATTGCATTAGCCTTATGATGAACTAACTGTAATAAAAACGGATGTCTATTTTTCTCTACAATTGTTTTTGCCACTGGTACTCTTGACCACAATACATATTCTGTTTTAATATCATCGTAGCATAAATCAAATACCTTTTGATATATGTCACCTTCGCGTGCTAAAAATAAGACTTTTTTTATCCCTTGTTCCATCAAAATTTTATGTATCCATTGACAAAAACCGAATACATATAATCCTGCATAAGTAAATCCCATTTCATAATATGGCGTATATTCTTTCGTACCATTATGTAAATGTGCATTCACAATACCCTTATATGCTGATCCAACTAAATAAGACATATTTTCAGCTCTATACTTATTTCCTTTTTTGTTCACGTTTGGATAATATACATTTGCAATTCCAGCCTTTTCCGCCATCTGTATATCACTTATTTCATTATCTCCAATATGAACTAAATTATCGTATTTTTCTTTTAATAATCCATATAATCCACCATTACGTTTTGTACAATTATAATCACAAGAAACTATAACATCCTCATATCCAAAATATCCACATTTGTTTAATAATTGTTCCATCATCTCTTTCGGATAATACATGTCGGAGCATATCACTATTTTTTTACCTTGATATTTTACCAATTCATACACCCGCTGCATATAAGGATTTGCGTAACATAAATCCTGTTCTACCTGAAATTCTGTTTTTATTCCTATACTCATAGGAACTCCCGTTTCATTTTCGATAATTTTATAGATATCATATATTGTGACTTCAGAATTTCCTCGAGTCATTTTTGCATATTCTCTTGCTTTATTTTCCGCCTTAATCCGAAGCTCGCAAAAATCCATGATATCTAATTTATGACCTACTAAAATAAATAAATCATAAGGTTTGGCAAATGGTCTTAAAATCAACGTGTCAAATATATCAAATGAAACCACATCATACTTCATTAATCCCTTTGCCATATTCATTGCTGACATTATTGGTTTATCAACCGATTCTGCTGTATTTACACATATTGTCTTTGTGCCAAAGATTTCTTCATATGCATTTAATTTTCTAGTCTTTATATCTGTTATAGATAGATTGTCTTTATAATTTTTTCCATTATAACTATACTTTATTTTTATAAAATATCTCGTATCACATTCTAATTTTTCGATTCTGCATGACGCATCTGTTACTTTGGATGTAAACTTGTATTTTACTTTATCTGTAGAATAATAAACATTATAGCAGAACACATCTTTTAACGGCTCCCACTTTAGTTCTATATATGTTCCACCATTAATTATTTTTGTGATTTTCAACTCCGGAGCATGCTCAATTGTTTTAACAGATAAATTTTCCTTTTTTTCAATTATTGGAATACTGTTATGTTCTGTTCCATTATCCATGTCCCAATATAATAACGGTTCCTTTTTTTTACAACCCGGTAATGCCAATTTAATTTCCAAAGAATTTTCCAATGTTTAAATCTATTTTCATAATGTTCTATTATATGCTCCTGAACATATCTTTCATATTCCTTCTGCACATTTTTATCTTTTCTAACGAGTGTATCATATATTTCTTTCTTTATTTTCATTTCACTTCTCCTCTTTGCTTTTATTTTTCATTACACTTATAAAACGATTGATACGCCGATTCTGTAATAAATTCAATTTGAATCGGTAATTTATTGAATGCTTTCCCAACAGTTTGGTTAAACGCACTATCATGTTTTGCTTTACTTTTCATTGTTGTATCAAAATAGTTCTCCCGATTTGCTTTATATCCATCTGCACCTGCTAATCCTACTTCTTTAACTCCTAATTGTGATAACAAATTAAGTAATAAAATTAAACTATTGCACCCCTGTTGAAATCCTCCTGAAATATCATTGTGATTGATTGTGTAATCTATTTTGTCGTCGTTTAAATTTGATGTTCCAATAACTTCATATCCTTCTTTATGATTGATTCTTTGTATTCTTCGTGCATTACTAAAAAAGGCATAATCACATTTATTATCCAAAACGAAATTAACGCTAATAACTATTGCATTCTTCTCATTTATATAATTTTCTATTTTTTTCTTCTCCCTTTCGACAGATTTTCCTGGTGCAATAACAACCACATTTTTGTTTTGTAATTTTTCTTTTAAATTCATCCTAGCTTGAGCATCATCAATAATATTATTGATATACTGTTTATATAGTTCTTCAGCATAATTTGCATCAAATACCGTAGTTTTTTCTTTATCTATTCTTGCAAGAATATGATTAATATCTCTATTCGTCAAATCCCCCTTGTCAATATAGTATTCGGCATAATTTCTGTGCAAATTGTATTTTGCAGATAAAAAATACGCTGGTGTATATCCCCACTCTTTTTTCTCTTTTATTGGCTGAATGTAGTCTTGAATAGCATCCATCAAAAAATCTATATTATATCTATTATCTACATATTCATTAACATAATCTGCAATTAATTCAATAGGAAGATTTCCCGGTATTCTTCCCATCCCCAGCAAACTTCCATCAACAGTTATTGGTCTATTCAGATGACAATCTACGAATCTTTGTGCCAAGCTAAAACTCAAAGCCATATTCTCATGTAAATGTAAACCGACCCTTATATCTTTAGACAAATTATTATCTACGAGACTCACTATTCTATCTAAATCTCTTCTTTTCATACTTCCAAAGGTATCTACAATTGAAAACTGATACGGATGTATTCTTTCAACTTCTTCTAAAATATGAAGCAACTGTTCGTCAGAATATCCCATTACATTAATAGGATTAATACTAAGCAAGTATCCCAAATCTTTTACTTGTTTTGCAAATTCCATTCCCTCCTCTATATCATAATCGTGTGCTGTAATTCTTATCATATCAATCCCCAGTTTATCCCTACAAGCTAATTTTTTAATATCATAATTACTACGCATTGCCATTGCAGAAAAAATTGTATTCTTCCTATCCTCAGGTAGTAGCATTTTTAATTCCTCAATTTTGTTGCATACAGTAATATTTTTATTATATACTTCAATGTCTCTCAAAAATCCTACTTCTACAACATCTATATTGGCCTTAACAAGCATGCTGATTATGTCTTTTGCTTTTTATATCCCCAGTTCCAATCATTTATATATCCTCCGTCTCTTAAGGTACAATCTAATAACATTAAATTTTCCATCTCTGTATATTCCTTTCAATTGCAATATTATGTGTTTCATATGAATTTTAATTAACATTTATATCTAATGCGAACTTTTTTTCAATCGCCCTTAAATATCTTTCATTATGGCTTGCAGCCACAATCATTGGTGCGTATGCATCCCTTCCACTAATACGAAACATATACGGATATTTTTTAAAACGTTTCTGATATTCATCCAAAAAGTCAAGAATTCCTTTTTGAATTTCTAAAATTCCTTTCTGATTTTTATCATATTTTCCAAATACGAGACTTATATCCAAATTTTCCAAGTACTTTCCATTACATACTTTTCTATCATAAAATCCAATAAATTGTGGTGTTGGAGATGCCAAAAGCAATTCCCAATACACGTTATAATCTTTACTTGGATTATGCATCTTCAACAAATCTCTATTATGACTTTGAGAGTAAAGATATGACACCATCTTTCCACTCTGTAAATAAGCTTCCGATGCATCGGGTTCAGCATTATGTATTGTGTTGGTTCCTGCAACAATTCCATAAATATCGCAATGAATATTCCATGTATTCGATACTAAATATCTTAACGCCATTGCTCCCGAGCCAGCCCACCCTATATCAACTGCAGCCGCGCTAGTACAGTCTTTTAACACCTCATTATAATATATTTTAGCTGCTTTTGTCTGAGATTCATATGTTTTTTTACTTTTTCCCACTTTGCCTCTATAAAGCGTCTTAACAAGAAACCATTCTTATCTGTCAATTCATCATCAGGCTTTAAATCTATAAAACTGCTCTTCCTTTGACTTAAAAGTTTTTGTTGTGAAAAGTCTTGTTTGATTTTTTTCACTCTCTTTATTTTTTTTTCATTATTAATATTTTCCTCATCAAGCTGTTTTAAAGCTAATTGTTTACTATTCTTCTCTAATTCCTTGATCCATGTTAGCCAAATGTCTTTCCAATCATCTAATTCCACTAGTAAAAAATCCAATTCCATCGAATGCAATATTTCCCGAATAGTATAGTTTTGATTTATTTTATGATAAATGAATCTTCTAAAGTAGTCATGTTTATTCTCCATTGCCATCAATTTTGTAGCTGCTTTCCGAGACCAATACACGTATGCCGTATTATCATTTGGATATAGCCGCGTATATGCTTGCTTTAAAATATCCCCATCTCTTGACAAAAAAAGTATTTTTCCGATATTATTTTTTTTACAATATTCATGAATAAAATTACAATAACCAACTACAAATAATCCTCCATAAATAAATCCATATTCATATTCCATACCATAAACACTTGTTCCATTGTACAAACAATTGCTTATAATGCCTCTGTATGCACTACCTATCAAATATGACATATCAAAAGGACGATACAATTTAACATTATGATTTACATTAGGATAAACACAAGTTGCAAATCCATTTTTTTCTGCCATCTCCTTGTCACTATGAATATTATCACCCACATGAATAATCGTTTTTCCATAATATTCGCTCTTCACTAATTTAAAAAGTGAACCAGAAGCCTTATTTTTCCCATATTCACAAGAAACATATATTTTTTCACAATCCATAAATCCAGCATTTTCAATAATTTTTTAATTATATCTCTTGATAAATACATATCCGATACAACTATCATCTTCTTTCCCATTTTCTTTAATTCTTTCCATACATCTAGCATAAATGGATTAGCATAACAAAGTGATAACTCTATTTCTTGTTCGACTTTCATTCCTATTTCTTTCGAGCACCCAACATCTTCAGCTAAATTCTTCCATATATCTTCTAATGTAACCTCCATATGACCATTTTTCTGCATACACTTAACTCTCGCATCCCCTTCAGCCCAAATACGAATATTTTTAAAATCACTGATTTCCATTCTTTCACCTATAAAATAAAAAATATCTGTTGGTTGACTTATAGGTCTAAAAATCAAAGTATCAAATACATCGAATGAAATAACATCATATTTTTTCAATTTATCAATATATTTTTTAACTATTAAGTCCGAATTTTTTCTTGCATAATCCTGCGTCTCAGCACTTTTAATAGACAATGCCTTTGTTTCATATGTTTCCATCTGTGGCATTGTTCCAAAAAAATGAAAATGTAGAATATAATAAGCAAAATTTAAATATAACAAATAAATCCATGAAATAATTTTTAAAAAACCAGTTGAACCATCATGTACTTTATGATAACGATACGATATTCCAGACTTCTTATTAACCAAAACATTGTATAACCAATACATCTTATTTTTCATCTCCTCTGTCACAGCTATATACATTACAAATTACCTTTGGATCTCCAATCATTTTTAATATGCCCTTTTCAATCCATATTGCTTTGGTACAATTTTCAAGAATAGTACTCATTGCATGGCTAACCATAAGCACTGTACTTCCACCATGTATCATCTCCTTGACTCGCTTTAGACTCTTTTTTCGGAAGAATTCATCTCCTACGCTTAAGACTTCATCGAGAATCAGAATTTCCGCAGCATCCCCAGCCGTTGCAATAGCAAATCCAAGGCGGCTTACCATACCACTTGAAAAGTTCTTAACCTTCTCGTCCATAAAATCACCTAATTCTGCAAACTCCACTATTTCGTCATAATGTTCATCTATAAATTCCCTGGAATATCCGATAATTGCACCATTTAAATATACATTTTCCTTAGCTGAAAGTTCCATATCAAATCCAGTTCCAAGCGTAAGTAGTTGAATTTTCTTCCTATCAACAATAACTCGCCCAGATGTTGGATTTAATGCTCCTGAAATTATTTTTAAAAGCGTTGATTTTCCAGAACCATTTGTGCCAATAATACCAACAATTTCACCTCGAAACACATTAAAACTAACACTATTTAGTGCAAAAAAATCTTTATAACTAACCCTGTGTTCTAACCATTGAATAAAATATTCCTTTATTCCTGATGCATTACTTGTAGAAATTTTAAATACCATAGATACATCTTCTACGCTTATTACCGCCTCTTTTGTATTAAATGAACTTATTCCCTCTATTTGACCATCTTGTATAGGTATTTCATATTTTATAAAACGATTTTTTCAAATAACGGACTTATTTTATCCCCACATAATGCCCTTACCGTATAAAAATACTCTTCTCCAATTTGAGCATTTCTATCTATATAAGAAGTATTTGTAATATTTTTAGCTATAGTAGTCCATCTTTCATCTTTTTTTCTTCTATATACCTGATAAGTTTTTGCATTCAATACAGCTTTCCAGTTAATCTGTACACCTTCACTGGTGTTAATAAACTCGCCTAATTCTACGTTATCTAATTCCAATTGTTCTGTCCACTGTGCATATAATGCTATCGGTTTGACAGAATTTTCAGCTATTTCTTCTCCTGGTTTGTAGGTATTGCCTGTGCCATCTGCATCCGTACTCCATCCGCAGAAATAATAATTTTCTCTCTCAAATTCACAATTTTCAACTAAGATTTTACAATCAATTGGAAAGTACTTTGTAATTATGGAACCTGTTCCACCATTTGGAATATATTCAAAGATGCATTTCTGCTCCTCAGTGGAATCCGATTCATTAAAATCCAGAATTTCCATGTCTCCCTGTTCTTTCTGTATTTGTTTTTTCCCAAAAATAAGAAAAAATATTAATACACAGCCAAAGCAGACAGCCACTGACATTCCACATGCAATACCAATAATATATCCGATGCTCAATTTAGCCTTTCCTGGTTGATTTTCCGTAAGCAGCTCGTTGTCGTTTGAATTTGTCTCTAGCACTTGTATTTCCGTATTCCCAGTTGCTACCGGAATATTTTTCGTTTGTTCTTCTATGGCTTGTACTTCATTCTCAATTGTTTCCGATTCCTGTGAGGCTTCTATTACTGCTGCCGTATTCTCACCCGATAATTGAAGTGCAGCAGTTTCTAATGTAGTCAAAGTCATATCTGTATCATCTGCTGTTGTTGCAGAAGCCGTCATAACTTTTATTTGCGCTGTTCCTCCACTGATTACTTGAAACGTAAGCCAGAACTTAATTTCATCTGAAGAGCCTGTCCCATCAAATGTAAGCAGTCCCGTCTCCTCATCCACCATGTCTGCCCCATCAATGTATTTCATTCGGAGTGGATCATAACTTACTTCAATATGATAGTGGTTAATTGCTTCTTCCCCTCTCAGGTAAAGTCCGATAGGAAATTCCTCTCCTCTCTCCTGTTCATATGAGTGTGAGCCGAATGTTACTGATGCATTTGCCGCATACGTTTCAAACGGTTGCACAATAAGCAGAAATATGAGAAACATGCGTCCTATCGCTGTTTTTATCTTGCTATCTGTTCTTTTCCACATACTTTATACCCTTTGCATAACATCATTTTCTTTCTTTTTAAATACTGTTAATCCAGCCGCGAAGCTGATTGTCGCTGCCATTGCAAGCTTAATCCAAGCACTATAATGAGGCGCACGATTATAAACAACTGCCTCTCTGGCAATATAAATTGATAAATATATTGGATTATATCCAATTGCCTCCTGCAATAGTGGTGGAAGTGATGTTACCGGATAAAAAATTGCAGACATGTATAATATCATAGTAAGCAGAACGCTATACAGATATTTAATATCTGCAAAGAAAACATACAGAATAGACAGTATATATCCAATACCTGCACCAAATATCAATGCCAGAGCAACGTCCAACGGAAAGAGCAGCATCGTCCAAGAAGGTTTCACCCTAAATATGATCAGCATAAAAACATAGGCAATACAAGTATATCCAAAATTAGTTAATGACGTATAAATTCTCGACAAAACAAATGTTTGTTTTGGAAGCTTTGCCTTTAATAATAAGGTCTTATTATCTACTAATGCTGTCATGGCGGAATTCGTGGCTCCACTAAACAATGCCCAGAAAATATTACCCGTAAGATAATATAACGGATAATTTTCAATCGACCTTTTAAACATATAGGAAAACACAAACGACATAACACTCATCGTCAGCAACGGATTTAACACGCTCCATATGATTCCAAGATAACTTCTTGCATATTTTCTCTTTATTTCCCTGGATGTCAGCTCCTGAATTACGAAGAAATACTGTTTTCTGTCCGAAAAATTTTCATTGAAAAGATCAAGCTGTCTTTTTACTTTTTTCTCGATCTTTCTCCGCTTTCTTACAAGCAAAAATGTTAATCCACCAATTATGCATCCAAGCGTAATTATTAAAATAACATATAATACTAGCTTTGGAAAACCTAATTCGTTTGTAACTTCTTCCTTTGTCTGTGTATTTTCCCACTTAACCAGTTCCCCTGTTGTCGTATATCTATAATAATCTCCGCTGCCATTTTGATTAATTGCATAGAAAACTGTATTATCCTGCATGTCTTCCGTGGTGAATCCATCCGGAACAGTTTCACAAGCCCCTAATGACATGATGTAATACTTCTGGTCATTTGAAGTAATCTCACTGACAGGATAGAAATTAGAAGTCTGACTGTTGAATGCATAGATTGAGAAATTTTCATCACCATCCATGATCAACATGACACGAACATTTCTTGCCTGGTCGCTAAAAAATGTCAATGACTCTCCTGCATAGCTATCTGTCACTAATTTATAATCCCATAAATCAATCTGCGGGGTATAATCAGCAATATCCACTACATATAAAAGCTGATTTCCCTTTTTAATACTTCCAACGACTGGAACTTCTGTCTCCAAACCATATGTATCAGATGAAGTCTGTGTTTCTTCCTCATCCATAAGCTGTTCAAAAAATGATTTTTCTCCGGTATCTGTTCCATCTACATTTATAAGCAGTGTCTCCTGAGAACCCATTGCATAGCTTTCTGCTTCTTCACCATTTGAATAGATTTTTGCACCTTTAACTTTTAATCCTGCATTTCCACCGCCTATTGCTTTGAATGTAATATTGTCATAGGTTATTTCATTACCAAAACCAGTTCCCTCAAGCGTAATTACGCCATCTTCTTCTGCCTCAGCTCCTGATACATACTCCAAGCGTCCGGTATCATATTGAAGTTCAACTTTATAAACACCAATATTTCCATCTGCTTTAATCGTTACTTCTATCTCAAAGGTGTCATCCATATTTACTGAATAACTTTCTCTTCCAAAAGAGACAACTGCGTCTGCAGCATAAACTTTTCCTCTGTCAGAAATGATTAATATAAAGGCAACAGCCATTATAAATAAAATTTCAATGATTTTATTCTTCTTTTTCATTTTGTAACTCATATATAATATTACTCTCTATTTTCTTTTTAATTGTTTACGCAAGAATACAAAATACTTATATATTCTAACATGTAAAGACTCCAACTGCGTTTTTCTGACAGTGTCCTCACTTTTATTTTCTCTGAATTCAGCTTTTACAATGCTTCCCTCCAGCCAAGCACTTTCATATAATGTTGCTTTTCTCACACCAGATACAATCATCATTCTTCTCAAAAATCTTTGATTTCTTATCTGTTCCCATGTTAGCTCAGCAGCTGTTTTTTTATAGTTGCCATCAATTACATCATCCGAAAAAAGATTATCACCATAAGCTTTTACCTCAACAATAGACGGTTCTGACATAAATAGATAAAATAATTTTTCTATTGTTCCAATATCTATTGTATTTTTTCCCTTTTCGAAAGATATTTGTGCCAACAACATTTGTAATGCCGCAATGTTTTTTTTCATTTGATCTGCATTTGGATTACGTGCATCATTCATAACTGGCACATACCCATTTTCTACCTTATCATATGATTTGGTCATACCCTCCAGCGATGACACAATTGTTTCGAAAAGTGAATTGCTAAAGCAGCTTTTTCTCACTAATCCGCTCTCCGGTGAGAAATAATATGTATGAAATTTTTCATGAGAACTTCCAGTAGGATATTCATACATACCAAAGTAGCACCCCTGCACCTCAATATCTGGATTCATACTTTTTACCAGTGCCTCAATGGAACATTGTAGTGTTCCAATCCAGCCACTATCCACAAGCAAATATTCGCTGTTATCACATAAACCTTCCTGTTTTAAATAACCAACCGTGTTTTCATATGCGTCAACCGAATGTCTTTGTATGTACATACGAATTAATTTGCTTTGTCTTATTTTTTCTCTGAGTTGAATCACTTGCTGATAGTTTAATATGATATCTTTTTCTTTGTTTAATTCCAACTCATTTAATATATTTTGACATTCCTCATCAGTCAATGCCGCTCTGCGCAATATTTTCAAAGGTGTAACATCTATTCCGCCAACGCAAATACTGTCAATGCTTTTCTCCATATTGAAATGATATCCCGGTAACCGCATAGAGAAACGTGACACATGCAAATATTTACACTCTATATTTAAGTGTTTTTGTTTAACGATTTCATTTGCAATCAAATACATCTGATAACCGTCTCTGCTTAAAAAATAAACTCTGCTTTTATGAAGCCTTACTGCTTCATCTAAAACCCACTCTGTAAAACCAACAAGTGCCGGAGCTATCACCATAAGATAAAGTTTATTATCAATCGGCATCTCTACCTTTTTCATTTTTAAATTCTGATAAAATGTTGTTTCTATCGCCCTTTTAATAATTGGTGTTGACTGCAGAATATCAAAATATTGTTGCTGTCTGAACTGATTTATACTATTACTCTCCATCTCCTGTACCTGTAGACTGTCCCTCTGAAGGATTTTCTGTTTCTGTTGGTGTTTTTTCATCCGCTGATGGTTTTTCTTCTGTTCCCGGTGTCTCCGTTGACGGCTTTTCTTCTGTTCCTGGTGTCTCCGTTGACGGCTTCTCTGTTGACGGTGTCTCTGTTGACGGCTTTTCTTCTGTTCCCGGTGTCTCTGTTGACGGCTTTTCTTCTGTTCCCGGTGTCTCCGTTGACGGCTTTTCTGTTGATGGCGTCTCTGTCGCTGGTGTCTCCGTTGATGGTTTCTCTGTTGATGGTGTCTGTTCCGTTTTCCCGCCTGTCGATGACTGATTAGTCTGCGACGACTGACCTGATCCACTCGATTGTGTTGTTGAATTTGACTGGCTGCTTTGTGTTGACTGTTTTGTGTTTGAGGTCTGCGCAGCCGGAGCTGTCTGAACCGTCTGATTTGCTGACGTATTTTGAGTTTCTTGCTGTGTCTTCTGAGTTGCCGTCTCGCCTACATCATCTGTCTTTTGTTTTTCAGTCTTTTTTTCTGCCTCGTTTCCATTGCTCTGCTTTACCTTATCAGCCTTAACGTATGCGACACGACCACTGTAGGCTATCTTGCACCACTTTTCATCATCAGATAATGCAATTACACTTATTATTTTTTCCTTTTTTTAGTATTTCCAACTACTGTTGCTTCTGTGTCAGGCTTACTATATACATCTGCATTAGCTGCAAGTTCACGTGTTTCTATTTCCTCATTTCCATCAGCTTCCTGTTCTTCAGTTGTGACTATTTCCTGCTCAGCCTCTGTTTCAAAAATCGTCATCTCTCCATCGTTATTCAAATTTATCATCTGTTCATATTCAGTAGATGCCACTTTCTCATTATCTGCTTTGCACGCTGTCAGCTGTGTTGCCAAACTCAAAGCTATCAATGCCATAACTGCTCTTTTCTTCATAATCTTTTTCTCCATTCCAATATCTATTTTGCTGTATTGATGATTCTTTACGTTTATACCATGCCAATAACCAATATGGAATCACGCATGCTGCAATTGGCCGTAAAACATATATCCATCCCTTTGGGAATAAAATACCCAAGGCTTTAAAATTACGATATCTGCATTTTGCCTCATTCCATCTATGGCGAAAACTACGCTTTTTGTAGGAATCTTTATTTTCTCGATAAGCCAAAAGTTTATCCTGTATATTAGCACCCTTTAATCCTGCCCTGCGCAGCCTCATAAAGATCTCATAGTCTTCACAGCGAAGTGTCTCCTTGGACGCAACATATCCCTCATTTGTATCAAAAATAGATGCCCTGTACATAACTGTCGGATGTGCATATGGTGAAAATCTCAGATAATCCTGCTCTATAGGAAATTCCGGCATTTTACGTTCTCCCCATACTCCATTCTGATCAAACACATCAATATTGCAGCCAACCCATGAATACTCCTGATATTTGTCCAAAAATTTTTTTTGTTTCATTAATCTTTCCGGATATGAAATATCATCTGCATCCATTCTTGCAATATATTTTCCCTTTGCCTCATCTATACATTCATTCAACGAAAATGCCAATCCATGATTTTCATCCTGACCGATCAATTTAATTCTTTCATCAAGTCCTGCCACCTCCCTGAGTAGTGTTGCCGCCTCCAGGCATGAGCCATCATCATAAATAATAAACTCAAAATCTTCAAATGTCTGGTGTAAAATAGAATTTACCGCCTCCATTAAAATATCCTTATTCAATTCATTATAAACACCCATGATGACAGAAATCTCTGGCATAACTCCCCTTTCCAGCAACTATGAAATTCTTTTATCCATAGTTGAATAAATTCTTTCCATAGTTCTAACTGTTTCTTCTGTACTAAATTGAATTACTGACTCTCTGCAATAATCCGCTAGTTTTTTTCTATATTCAACATTTGAATAAACTTTATCGATAGCTGTCACAAATGCATCCTGATCAAATGCCTCGCATATCAATCCATTTTTATCATTCTGCAAATATTCTCTTGTTCCTCTGTTATCTGCAACAATGAGTGGCACTCCACATGCAAGCGCCTCTATTGCGGCAATCCCCAACCCCTCACGGATAGAAGGGAACGCAAATACATCAGCGGTCTGGAGTATTTCATTCATATCTGTTCTGAAGCCAATCAATTGCACCTGCTTCTCTAATTTTTTTTCATGAATCAGTTTTCGTAATTCATCTTCATCTGGTCCATTTCCGCATATAGTATAATATATATCTTTTTTGTTTTCCACTGCAATTGCTTCAATTATAATTTTTTGATTTTTATTTTTATTCAGTTCTGCAGCTGTAACGATATGAAAAGCATTATTCGGTATTCCCAATTCTATTCTTTTCATGGAAGCCATTTCTGGCATCGGGCGAAATTTATCCAAATCTACCCCTACACCATGTATTTGCTCAACTGTTCCATTTTTTTTAATTTGAATCTGTCTTTTACACAACAATAATCTTCTTTATTGATGGTTATAAGTGTATCCGTCCACCGTGCCAGCAGCTTTTCAACCGGATAAAATAAAATCCAATTTAAAATTGGAGCGCCTTTATAAAAATGAAGTCCATGCGCAGTGTATATAACATACGGATCTGCTTTACTGTAATGTGCGGCGATTCTTCCCGCAACGCCTCCCATCGGATTGTGACAATGTATCGCCGTTATATTTTCTTCATCAATAATTTTAATTAACTGCTTAATTGCCCTGCAATTCATTATAATCTGTGCCGGACTTTTCTCTATATCGATCTGATGCAGAATAATTCCCTGTTGTTTCAATTCTTTTTCATCAAAGGTATAAATCGGTTTTTTTAAATTTGATGCATAATGTATCTCATAACCCATGTTCTGCATAATTTCCACATCATTTTTTTCAAATTGTGGTAAAAATCCGCTAATCGTTGTTATGTATAATATTTTTTTCATCTATTCTTCATCCAACACACTTTCTATTAAGCTTTTAGCATTTTCTACATCCTGATCATTTGGAATCATAACATAGCATGTTGTTCCTGGCATAGAATATGTCGTTGTATGCTTTCCTGTTCCTGTTACTGTATAACTGTCAATTGTCCACGTAACATCATTAGATAACTTATATTTAACCAAATCGTATATCACATTAGATGGAATATCTGTCATAACACAATCAGCAACTTCATCTAATATTTCTCCATATTTTGCTAATATACTTGGAGATGTCATTTTATTTATAACTGCTTTTATCACTTCCATCTGATTAATACCCCGCTGAACATCCCCAGCAGCAAAGGCATGTCTCTCACGTGCAAATGCTAATGCTTCTAGTCCCGAAACATGATTGTATCCTACTGTATAATGTTTTATCGGATCAACAGTAAAATCATATTCCGAGTATACATCAATTCCTCCAAGCGTATCTATTATCGCCTCAAACCCACTAAAATTCATACGCACATAATAATCAATATTTATTCCGTATAAATTTTCTATTGCTGCCTCTGAACTTTCTACCCCATATAATCCAGCATGTGTCAATTTATCATTTGCCCCTTGATTTGGCAGATACACATAATAATCTCTCGGTGTATTAACAAGCTGGATATGTCCCGTTTTCATATTGACAATCGCAAGAATATTTACATCGCTTCGGCTTCTCGCATTCACAGCCCCCCACATATCAATTCCACTAATATATATTACAAAAGTATCTTCATCTGATGACAGAAAATATTTTTCTTCTGTACTGTCCACATCAGTAACATCTCCACGTACTTCAACCTGAATTTCTGCAGAATATGTATATAATTCCCTTATTCTATCTGAGAAATCTTCATATCCATCCTGATCAGATATGATATCAACATATGCACTATTCATAATAATTGCTCTTTCTGTTCCATTTAGTAATGCATCTGCCATAAACAAAATATTATTATATGCTTTATATTGAACTTCTGTTGCCACAGTACCATCAATTACTGACATAACCTGATCTGCTGCATTATCCGATTCTAAATATCCAACAGATGCCCCCTCTATATCTCTAAGTTCATTTGCATTATCATCTGAGCTGACAAATACCGACATCTGAACCACTTCAAGTCTTGAATCCTTTGCTACATTATTTAATGTCATGTCTAATTTTCCTATTGCAATTAATCCATAAAGAAGACCTATTGTTATCAAAACAGATATTATTGACAAAAATAATTGCAGGAATGCTTCTTTTTAGTACAAAAAAAAAGTTCCAATATTTAATATCAGAATTATAATTGTATATAATATCAAATATATTATTGGAACTACACCCATTGTAAATAATTTCACACCTAAAGCTACTGCTATGATTATTTGAAACGCAATCAGAATATAATCTATTTTTTTTATTATGCTTTGTTTTTTCTTATTTTTCTCTAACATTTCTCCACTCCACCAAAACTAGCTTCAATTCTTATTTCTATTAAACTTATTTAATAATACACTTACACTTATCTTATGTCAATTACACAAACTGCCATATTTCTACATTTGTTTCTTCCATATTTATGCATTTTTATAAATTTTATTAGTTAGTTTTACTTATTTTCCATATGATTTTCTTATCCATTTATTTTTCATAGTTTCTCGCCAAAGTTCGTTTAAATTTTCATTTGTATTCACGTTTTAAACACCATTTATAATACACATGTCATTTGATTATGTCAACAGAAGAAACTTACAGTTTATTAACATACCTCTCTCATTTTTTATTCAGCTTCGCATTTAAAACGTATCTTGTACTTTCCTTTTAAACTCGCCTTTAAATTACGTTTCCATTGTGTTCTTTTTCTACGTTTTTTTCGCAAGAATATGATACAGAGAATCACACACAATAAGAAACAAATGAGAAAGGGGAGTTTTTATGAACCGAAAAAGAGAAGCGTATGACCGTTTAGCCGTTGGCGACCGCATTCGAAAAAAAAGAGTCCAGTTAGGGTTTTCACAGGACGAGGTTGCAGAGAGAATAGACCGTGCACCGAAATACTGTTCAGACATCGAGCGTGGCACCTGTGGAATGTCCACAGAAACAATGCTTGCGATTTCTGAGTGTCTCGACATGAGCCTTGATTATATGATGTTCGGGGAACAGACAGACGAAGAGGCAAGACGGCAGGAAAATGATGAACTTGCAGTGATCCATATTCTCTCAGGCTGTTCAAAGCAACAGCGTGATTATGCGATCCGGCTTTTGAAATTATATATTGCATCTATGCAGATTTCGTAGAATCCGTTATAATGAACCATGTGCCCGGTAATTCCAGGCAAATTTTTTTAGAATAAGAGGTGCACAAAATGGCTCTTGATGGATTTGTGATTTCCAATATCGTATATGAATTAAACCAGACAATTTTAAATGCCAAGATCAGCAAGATCGCGCAGCCAGAAAACGACGAACTGCTCTTCACCTGCAAGGGAAGCAACGGGCAGTTCCGTCTTGCCATGTCCGCAAGCGCATCCCTGCCTTTTTTATATCTGACTGACCAGAATAAACCAAGCCCTATGACCGCGCCAAACTTCTGCATGGTGCTGCGCAAGCATATTGCCAATGGCAGGATCGTAAAGATTTACCAGCCGCATATGGAGCGTATCATTCACTTTGATATTGAACATCTGGATGAAATGGGCGATCTCTGCCAGAAAACCCTGATCGTAGAGCTGATGGGAAAACACAGCAATATCATTTTCTGTAACAGTGACGGAAAAATTATTGACAGCATCAAACATATCTCATCGATGATGAGTTCCCTGCGTGAAGTACTTCCGGGACGCGACTACTGCATTCCTGCCACACAGGATGACCGTTTAAACCCGCTCGAAGTTACGGAAGAAGCCTTTATGGATATGGTTATGAAGAAACCGACCTCCATCACAAAGGCTCTCTACTCTTCTTTTACAGGCTTAAGTCCTCTGCTTGCCTCCGAAATCTGCCACCGCAGTTCCATTGACGGAGATATGTCGGTCGACTCGCTGGATGACGACGGCAAAAAGCATTTATTTAACAATCTCACCTGGATTGCAGAGGATGTGAAAAATCATACCTACAAACCAAACATTATTTTTAAAGGAAAAGAACCGATTGATTTTTCCTGCATCGAGCTCACACAGTTTTCGGACTATGATGCCAAAAATTTTGATTCCATCTCACAGGTTTTGGAGGAATATTATGCTTCCAAAAATGTGTACACAAGAATCCGTCAGAAATCCGTTGATTTGAGAAAAATCGTTTCCACTGCCTTAGACCGTAACCGCAAGAAATACCAGTTGCAGGAAAAGCAGTTGAAAGACACGGAAAAGCGGGACAAATACAAGGTATACGGCGAGTTGATCCACACCTACGGCTATGGTTTAGAGGAAGGTGCAAAGAAGTTAGAGGCACTGAACTATTACACCAACGAGATGATCACCATTCCGCTCGACTCACAGTTAGATGCCAAGGGAAATGCGCAGAAATATTTTGACAGATATAACAAATTAAAACGTACTTATGAGGCACTCACCAAGCTGACGGAGGAGACAAAAACAGAGATTGAACATCTCGAAAGTATCTCCACGGCTTTAGACATTGCCCTGACGGAAGACGATCTCGTACAGATCAAAGAGGAGCTGATCGAGTTTGGCTATATTAAGCGCAAAAAGACCGATAAAAAAGCCAGAATCAAGAGCAAGCCGTTCCACTACCGCTCCTCCGATGGCTATGATATTTATGTTGGGAAAAATAATTACCAGAACGATGAACTCACTTTCAAGTTTGCAACCGGAAATGACTGGTGGTTCCATGCAAAAGGAATGCCGGGTTCCCACGTCATCGTAAAATCCAACAATGAAGAATTGCCGGATCGCGTTTTCGAGGAAGCCGGAATGCTTGCCGGATATTACTCCAAAGGACGTGAAGATGAAAAAGTGGAGATTGATTATCTACAGAAAAAAAATGTCAAGAAACCAAACGGGGCCGCGCCGGGATTTGTCGTGTACTACACAAACTACTCCCTGACCATCCATCCGGATATTTCAGGGCTGACGCTGGTTTCAGATTAAAAAAATATCGTAGGGGAGGCACAACCCCTACGATATTTTTTATTTCCAGAATACCTTTCCTCCGAAATCTTCTGCCATTTTGATACATCCTTTATAAGATGCCAGATCATGATACTCATTCGGATCATGCGCGTCTACACCTACAATAAAATCATTTCCATTTTCCACGCCAAGTTTTACAAACCTGCGATCTGGATAATTGCACAACTCCCGGAAACCATTCACATTAATTTCAATTGGAATCTGCTCATCTTTTAATCTGTCTGCAAGCTTTTTCATGTACTTTGTATACAATGCTTCATCTCCGGTGAAGTTTACGATATCCGGGTGTGCCACCATATTAAAATATCCGGTATCCAGTGCATTTGTCAGCAGATCTACATAGCTTTTCAGATGCATTTCATCCGTCCAGTTTTGCCTTACACTGATAAAACTTTCATTTTCATAGAAAAAATGCTGTGCCAAAAGCAGATAATCCATTGGATACTGTCTGATTTCTTCAATTGTCGGCTCAAAAATCCCCGGAAAATATTCCATTTCCAGTGCGAGGAAAATCGTGATATCCTCCCGATATTCTTTTTTCAATGCCTCAATGGTTTTTACATAATCTTCCAACTGTGACATTGTCATACGAATCCTTGACACATATCCATTTTTGAATAAATAAGGGGAATGGTCGGAAAAGCCGATCACCTCAAAGCCTTCCTTAATTGCCTCCTCGACATATTCCCGTTCCTCTCCCACTGCATGCTGGCAGCGCACTGTGTGCGAATGAAAATTGCATTTTCTGTCTTTATAATCATTCATGTCAAAATCAAAATAACGTTTCATTCTACTCTACTTCCTTCATACTGATTTGTCGAATGAGCAGTTTGGCAGTGACAGTGTTCAAAATGGCGTGCTATTTTTTCAGGCGAAGCATCTCTGTATAGGCAAGCAAAAATGGTCCGACACCTTTGGCATCGTCCTTGACAACCGGCTCCGACATATAATAATCATAAGTACCCGGCCGTCTGTTTGCGCCCCCTAAGCCTGCAACGAGACAGATTCCATCCAGATGAAGGTTTCCGTTTTCATCCGTGGAAAGATATTGGTCACAGATTCCATGAAAAGCCTTCTCTCCATATGCACGATAGCTTTCTGGCAAAAATCCAAGACGGACACCTTTTAAAAGTGCATATGCCATAATAGAGCTTCCACTTGTTTCGAGATAGTTTTTGTCCATGCCGCCGAAATTCACAACCTGATACCACATACCGCTCTCATCCTGATATTTTAACATAGCATCCATGAGTTCGACAAATATTTGTTTTAATTTTTCGTAAGATTCTCCTGCAGCCGATGCGTCTGCTTTGTCTAGTGTATCAAGCAGTGCCATGGAAAACCAGCCCAGTGCGCGCAGCCAGAAGTTCTGGCTCAACCCGGTGACTTTATCGCACCAGAACATTGCTCTGGATGAATCATACGCATGATAGTATAATCCGGTCTTTGGATCTCTCATATTTTTTTCAACGTTAAAAAATTGCCGGAAAATATCGTCATAATTTTTTTTGTCATGAAAACGAGTCTCATATTCCATATAAAACGGCTGACACATATACAGCCCATCCAGCCAGACCTGATTGGGATAAATATTTTTGTGCCAGAAGTTTCCTTCTTTTGTACGTGGCATCTGTGCAACCTGACTGTAAACAAGATCAATTGCTTTTCTGTATTTTTCTTTTCCTGTCAGATCAAAAAGCTCAAACAGTGTTTTTCCCGCATTCACATTATCAATATTTAGTTCATCGACATCGTACCCCTCAATTGTCCCATCCACATTCACTTTGCAGTCAATAAAATCGTCTGCAAATTTCAGATACTTATCCTCTTTCGTGATCGCATACATTTCCAGGATTGCTTTGATCATACAGCCATCAATGTAATTCCATGTAGATTTTAACCCCTGCATGATTTTTTCGATGTTCCAGATGGGACGATCCGGTGTACTTTTTTCCATTAGTTCCTCAATATACTTTTCGATTTGATCCATAGTTCTTCTCCTTTTTTAACCTTCTATATCTAGGCGTTTGCGAAACTCATCTACTCTTCTTTCAATTGTTCAAAATCAACAAAAACATTCAAGACACGCTCTCGCTATGTGTCACTCGCAACGGTACTAAGAAGCCAGACACAACTTACCGTTGTATCTGCCTTCTAAGTGCCGGCGGTTCCCCAATGTCTTTCATGTCTTTTGTTAATTTTTCACAATTCAATTTAGTTTTTCATGAGTTTCGCAATTGTCTACCTTCTATATCCATCATAATCAATGTTCTCCTGTTTGTAAATATATTTTTGTAAGCGCTTACATATTTTAAAGAAATAATTGGCACTATTGCAAAAAACTGCATGTGTATTCCATATAAAAAATCACATACTATCACTGAACAGACAAAAAAGAATTTTTTGAATGTTCTTAAAAATATACCAGAGCAGAAAAAGTACCCAAAACAGAAAAACAAAGGAGGACAACTATGTCAAATCGTTCATCTAACAGAGCAGCCGTTCCAGAAGCAAAGAGTGCCTTAGACCGTTTCAAATATGAGGTAGCAGGCGAGATTGGTGTACCATTAAAAGATGGTTACAATGGTGACTTGACTTCCAGACAGAATGGTTCCGTCGGCGGCTATATGGTTAAGAAAATGATTGAAGCACAGGAACAGCAGATGTCAGGAAAATAAAATTTCCCTGAACAAGAAAAGAACCTTGGATTGATATGATCCAGGGTTCTTTCTACGTGTTGTATGAAGTTTTTACTGCTTCATTTGTTATAAATTTAATTTATTTCTCTGGTCTGCCAAAAACAGTTCCAGATAATCTTTCAGGTTTTTATGATCCTCGCTGGAAAGTTCCGGGTCTTTTCCTAAAATATCTGCAACTTCCTCGCTTGCGCGCTGCATAATATAGGCATCCTGATAGATATCCGCAAGCGCAAACTGCATTTCACCGGACTGCCGGATGCCAAAGAAATCCCCTGGTCCGCGCAGTTTCAGATCCTCACTTGCAATCTTAAAGCCATCGTTGGATTGATTCAAAATATCCAGACGTTTCTGTGACTCCTTGGAGTTGCTGCAATTGACCATAATGCAGTATGACTGCGCATCCCCTCGTCCGACACGCCCCCGAAGCTGGTGAAGCTGTGCAAGGCCAAAATGTTCCGCATTTTCGATCATCATAACCGTCGCATTCGGAACATTCACCCCGACTTCTACAACCGTAGTCGATACAAGCACCTGTATCTCATTTGCTGCAAACCGTTCCATAACGTCATTTTTCTGCGCAGATTTCATCTGTCCATGCAAAAGTCCGATTTCAATCGTATCCGGCAGTTCCTCTTTCAAACGCTTCGCATAGTCTGTGACATTCTCTGCCTCCATGTTCTCGCTTTCTTCCACCAACGGACAGATCACATACGCCTGATGACCGGCAGCCACCTCTTTTTCGATAAACTGGTACGCTTTCGGACGGTATCTGGTGTCCACCACACAGTTTTTTGATTGGCAGACGTTTTGCCGGCACCTCATCTACCACGGAAATGTCCAGATCACCGTATAAAATAATGGCAAGCGTTCGTGGAATCGGAGTTGCACTCATGACAAGAATATGCGGCTTTGTTCCTTTTTCCGAAAATATTTCACGCTGTTTTACGCCAAACCGGTGCTGCTCGTCTGTGATCACAAGCGCAAGGTTCTGATAAATCACCTTTTCCTGTATCAGCGCATGTGTTCCGATGATCAGCGCATCCGGATGATCCAAAATCTCCTGATATGCCAGCTTTTTCTGTTTTGCAGTCATGGAACCCGTGATAAGAATCACTGGAAAATCCAGTCCAAATATCTCGCACATGCTCTGAAATGATTCGTAATGCTGTCTTGCAAGCACCTCCGTCGGTGCCATAATCGCAGACTGACAGCCATTGTGCGCAGTGTCTGCCATCGCCAAAAAAGCAATGATCGTCTTTCCGGAACCGACATCTCCCTGAATCAGACGCTGCATGACGTAGTCACTCCGCATGTCCGCCCGAACCTCTGACAATGCCCGCAATTGGGCATTTGTGAGTTTATAAGGCAGTTTTTCGATCAGTTGCTCCACAAAATCATCCGACTGGAAAGAAAACTGATTTTTCTCTTTTTCCTTCTTTTCCTTCTGATATTGCAGGTTTAAGATAAATAAAAAGAGTTCGTCAAACACAAGCCGTTTTCTTGCCTCGATCAACGTCTCCATATCGTCCGGGAAATGAATCTGTTTGATCGCATAATTATACTCACAGAGCTGATGCTTTTCCCGCAGTTCTGTCGGCAGATAATCCCGGAATAAATGTTCTTCCTCCAAAACAGACCGCTCTGCTTTCAGCATAAGCTGATTTGATAATCCTTTCGGCAAAGTGTAAACCGGAAGCAGCAAATGTTCCATCGCCTCATATTTTTCCGGCGTATAAATTGCCGGCTGCTCCATGACAAACCTTCCGTTTTTGTGCTGTACCTTGCCGTAAAACACATAAGTTCCGCCCGGATGAAGGCTGTTTTTGATGTATGGAAGCCGAAACCACACCAGTTCCAGACGTTTTCCCATGCCAGTGATCGAAGTTACCGTGATCTGCATGCTGCGCACTCTCTTCACAACCGGAGTCTGCCGTATCTGTCCTATCACTGCCGCAGTCTCGCCCTCCACCACTTCGTCAGGATGTTTGATCTCCGGGAACTGCACATAAGTTCTTGGAAAATAGGAGATCAGATCCCGGATCGTCTCAATATTTATTTTTAGAAAAAGACCGGCTGTTTTATCGCCGATCCCTTTCACTTCTTTTATGGATGAATTTAATCTCATACTTTTATTCTACAGAAATTACATAATAGTAAATTGGCTGTCCACCGTAATGCACTTCCACTTCCACATCCGGATATTCCTCTTCCACTTTTTCTGCGATCTCGTTGGCAGAATCTTCGTTCATTTCCTCGCCATAGTAGATACTTAAAATTGCAGAATCTTCATCGATCATTTCACCGATCATCTCAAGAACCGTTTTCTCCATGTCTGTGCCAACGGAAAGGATTCCCTTGTCACCGATTCCCATGTAGTCATCCTGTTTGATTTCTTTGTCATCGATCACAGTATCACGGACTGCGTAAGTCACCTGACCGGTCTTGACCAGCTGGATTTCCTCACCCATGCGCTCCGCATTGTCTTCCGGTGTGCTGTCCGGAATATAATTGACAAGTGCTGTAATGCCCTGTGGAATCGTCTTGGTAGGAATTACAATAATGTTCTTATCCTCTGTCAGGGAAGCTGCCTGATTTGCTGCCATAATAATATTTTTATTATTCGGAAGAATGAAAATATTCTTCGCATTCACTTTCTCGATCGCATTGAGCATATCTTCTGTACTTGGGTTCATGGTCTGTCCGCCTTCGATGATATAGTCCACGCCCAGTCCACGGAAAATCTCATTGATACCCTCTCCGATGCTTACAGAAATGAATCCCATTTCTTTTTCCTCTGCTGGAACTTCCGGCTCATTTTTCTCTGCTGCCTTAATCTCGTTCTCTGCATTCGCAGTGTTCTGCATCTCTTTTTCTTTCATTGCAGAAATCTTCTCATCACGCTCTAAACGCATGTTCTCAATAATAATAGTTGTAAGGCTTCCGTAAGTAAGACCTCTCTGCATTGCCATACCCGGATCATTGGTATGTACATGTACTTTCACGATCTCATCATCTGCAACTACAACGATAGAATCACCGATGGACTCTAAATAACTCTTAAACTCTGTCTCCTGATTCTCCGTGAACGGATGCTCTAACATGATCAAAAACTGTGTGCAGTAAGTAAAGGTGATCTCCTGCTCTGCCTGTGCGTCAATATAAGGATTAGAAGCTGTGCCCTGACTGCTGCTTCCTGTAGAAACTGTCTCAACCTTGTAATCCACTTCTTTGCCCATAAGAGCATCAAATGCACCTTTTAATACCTGCATTAAGCCCTGTCCGCCGGAATCCACAACGCCTGCCTGTTTTAAAACAGGAAGCATATCCGGTGTCTTGCTCAATACATGATCGCCTTCTTTGATGATCTCCTCACAGAAATATGCAAGATCATCGGTCTCTTCCCCTAATTCAGCCGCCTTGTCAGACATTCCCTTTGCAACGGTAAGGATGGTTCCCTCTTTCGGCTTCATAACTGCCTTATATGCGGTCTCTGTTGCTTTCTGGAAAGCATCCGAAATAATCTGTACATTCAGTTCATCATATTCAGCGATCACCTTTGTAAACCCACGGAATAACTGGGATAAAATAACACCAGAGTTACCTCTTGCCCCACGTAATGATCCGGAAGAAATTGCTTTTGCCAATGAAGCCATGGTTGGATTCTCAATCGCTGCAACTTCCTTTGCTGCTGACATAATTGTCATTGACATATTCGTTCCGGTATCTCCATCCGGAACAGGGAATACATTCAGCTCATTGATCCATTCCTTCTTAGCCTCTAAGTTGTTAGCTCCTGCCAGAAACATTCTGGCAAAAAGTTCAGCATTTATTGTAGTGACTTCCACTTTTAAAATCCTCCTTAATCAATGACACGTACGCCTTCAACGTAAATGTTAATCTTCTCAATTTCCATTCCAGTGAACTCCTCCACTTTGTATCTGACTGTCTCGATCAGATTATCGGTCACTGTACTGATGCTCACACCATAAGAAACGATCACATGAAAATCGATTGTAATTTTATTATCTTCATTCACAGACACGTTAATACCATGTGTCAGGTAATCTTTCTTCAATAATTTTACCAGTCCGTCTTTCATATTGACAGCAGCCATGCCTACGATTCCGAAACACTCTACCGCAACAGAACCTGCATATAATGCAATTACTTCAGGGTCTATCGTAACCTTACCTAATTTGGTCTCCATCTGTCCATTCATACTCATTAACCATGCCTTTCTTTATATTTGTAAGAAAGCCACTGACTGACCAGTTTTCTCTCTCACACATAATAACGCTAGTTTAGTGTCTATTATAACCGCTTTTTTCCAAAATTCATAGTCATAAATTACATTTTTTATATTTTTTTTAATTTTCACTTGCAATATCTTTTTTTTTCTGATAGAATAAATCATGTTGTGAGCCTGTTCATACATATAGGCTTAGAAAGATGCGAGGAGGTGCAAAGCAAATGGCAAATTGTGCAGTTTGTGGAAAAGGCAATCATTACGGAATTAAAGTAAGCCATTCACATAGAAGATCAAATAGAGTTTGGAAATCAAACATCAAACGTGTTAGCTGCAAAGTTAACGGAACACCTAGAAAATTATATGTATGTGCTTCCTGTTTGAGATCCGGAAAAGTTGAGAGAGCTTAGTCTTGAAACGTAGAGAACTGCATTGCAGTTCTCTTTTTTTAATCGGAAACCTGCAACGTAACTTTCCGATTTTTAAAAATGCTCCGCAAGGATACGAATTTCAAATTATTTCATCCCATAACCGTCACTGTACACTGCTCTGTTCATGTACGGAAATCCAACGATACCGCACACTAGTACACCGAATAATAAGTTTCTGATACATTGACGCCGGATGAATTTATTATTCGGTGTACTAGCAACCACAAAAAAGATAATATCCAAGCAGGATACAGCCGATCATAATTAAAATCCCACAGAAATCGCCCGGGATCAGAAACATCGCAAGCATTCCAAGCCCAAAAAAGAATAACGCAAAGCCTATGATACGTTTCATACGGACACCAAAAAAGACATATATCACTATTAATATATGCCTTTTTGTATACTCATATCCTACTACTTTTGTATTAATTTTTTATTTTCAATATATATTACACTGTCTGCCGCCTCATCCAATTCATCACTATGCATGACAACCAATATTGTTTTTTCTCCTTTCAATTTCCGAATGTATGCCACCACATTCTCCTGTGTTTTCTTATCCAGATTTGACAAAGGTTCATCTAAAAAAAGAATCGGGCTATTCAAGCCAAAAACTCGTAACAGCGCAAGTTTTTGCTGCTGTCCGTAACTTAAATTCACAGGATTGCTTAAAATTTCCTTATCCGAAAAATCTACCTGTAATAAATGCATAAGTTCTTTATCAATAGGAATCTCATACATGTTTTTCATAAAATCTCCATCAACTGTAAAGATTGGATAGGTTAAAAATGCTGCCTCATCCATTTCATCGGTAAGTATGAACCCACCTCGTGAAAAAGATAATTTAACGTTTCCAAACAGTAAATTCAAAAACATACTTTTTCCGCTTCCATTTTCTCCCTTTATTACATATAACCCACCCTTTTTTATTTTGAGTTTATCAATATGAAACAGAAAATCTGTTTTTTCCTTTCCTTTATAGAAATCATACTTTTCTGTGAAAAAAAGATTTTCTGTATTTGTCATATATTTTTTTGTTTCTTTCGGAATCTTTGCATCATCTGATAATTTATCAATACGTGCCACATGTACCATATTTGCCCTGTATCTCATCAAAATAGCACATGCTGTAGTAATTGGATCAGAGAAATACGCCATATATTGATACATCATCAGAAATTCTCCAATCGAAATCTGTTGATTCAAAACTAAATTTCCTCCTATAAACAAAAACACCACTAAACACACCTGATCCAATATATTGGGAGCCTGTCGGCATAAACATTCTAAAAAACGATACCTTAAAACATGTTTTTCATACGGAACAATATTTTGTTTATATTCATCTGCAAAGAATTTTTCTCTATGTAACGCATTGATTCCAATTTTATTTTCGATAATATTTCGAATACCATTTAAATATCTATCCTGCTTTACCATAACATTTTTTTGCATATCAAATAGCGGTTTCGAAATATTAAGGGAAACAATTATTAAAACGATTCCATATACGATAAAAAAATGCCCAGATAAATATTGGTCATAAAAACTACTGCAAGGATTCCACACACGTAAATAAAACAACTAATTAAATTCAGATGTATTTCTTCATATAAATCTCCATAAGCAGCACAACTGTTTGAACACACATTATAATAATATCCTTTGTCCTCATCTGCATATACAGACTGATTCATATTTAATATGTCTTTTGCCGCCTTTATCTGCAATCTAAATGTATTTTTTATTCCAATCTTAATCGGGTTGTATGTAATAAAGTAAAACTTCATTATCATCAGCAGACTTGTAACTCCGAACGTAATCATAAACCATGGCAGTATCTTTTCTTTATTATTCGCCATTAGAATATCATCTATAAGGTAACTCAGCAATTTTGGAATTAACAATGTCAAAAAAGATGTCAGTGTCATCATCAGAATTTGCAGCGGATATTTTTCTAATTCTTTTGTTTTCATTTTTCACAGGCTCCTTAAGCTTTCTGGATTTATTTAAGAAATATGTTTAATATAAGAAATCAAAATATTCTTTAATTCATATTTTTCATATGTACATGCCCCAGCTCTCAAATTGTATTGTATTATGCACCCACCCAAACATAATGGTAATATATTGCATTTTTTGCATTCTTTGCGAACAGAAAACATTTTTTTATTTTCAATATCGACATCAAAAAATATTTTTTCTCTTGATCCATAGAGCCACTGCAAAAAGTACAGTAACCTTCTGGACTAATTGCATATGCATTTCCATATGGAAATTTGCATGGTGTACTTCTAGGAACTGGCAGTTCGAATTTTCCTTTTTGTTCAGACCATAATAATTTTATTTGATATGCCACTTCTGCATACTCTTGTACAGAAAGCATTTCAAATGAATCATCTTGATGATATTTAATTGTACGATTTGGATTAATTTCAATTCTTTCATTACCAAACTTCTCAAATATATATTTATGTAATGCTATGATTTCATCTTTATTTTCTTTGCAAATATTAGTCCGAAGCAAAACTTTTGCTTGTGAGAAATTCATTATATTCTCAATAAGTTCAATCTCCTCTTTAAAATGGAAATGGTCGGACACTCTAAGTCTATCATGTGTTTTTTCAAGTCCGTCAAACGTAAGCTGTATTGACGAAAACTTTACTTTTTGTAATAATTCTTTACTTAACATTGAACCATTAGTAGTTAAAAATGCCTTATACACAATTCCAATTTTATCTGTAATCTTTTTAATATTTTCATCCAAATAAATTAAAACAGGTATATTTAACAACGGTTCTCCACCAAAATAATGAATATTAATCCCCTCAAATATGTTATCATTTA
>NZ_ACFY01000152.1 GCF_000174195.1 Roseburia inulinivorans DSM 16841
AAGACTTGTGAGAGAACGCTTATATCTGCCCTTCACAACTTATAAAAGCACTACAGAATCTGCGACACTACGCCAATTAAACTCCGGTTTAATCATCCACTTCTTTGTAGTCTACGTCAAGCGCATCCGCCTCCTGCTTCATAGCCTTTGCAGCTTTTGCGGTTCTTGAAACGATCCACAGATCAGAGATTCCATCATAAATCAATGCGACTCCGATAAATTTCATTGCAAGGCTCACAACCCCAAATGCATTTACGATGCAGATAATGCCGAGTGCAAGGCTGATAATTCCAAGGATCATTGGACTCCACCACTTCTCATAACCGTTTGCCTTTGTCTCAAAAGCCATTTTGATATCGCTGATCCCATGGACTGCCAGCATAACACCGATAACGATCGGAATGATCATAGCGATGTACTCCGGTCTTGCAAACAGCCAGATACCTACTAAAACCAGGATCAGACCAAGCATTCCGTTAAAAGATGTCAGTCTGTGATTTGTAAAATATCCCACAAGATTTACAATACCCATAACAATTAAGCCAAATGCAAGCAGCATACAGATTGCACTAATTGTCTCATCTGACCAGATGATCAAAACTACTCCAAGTGCTACACACAATAACGCTGATAAAATGACATCCGCTTTTATTCTTTTTAATGTCTCTTTCATTTTTCTATCCTCTCTCTTTAACAAAAATTTTTGTCATTGCTGTTTCTTTTATAACGAATATCATACCATTCTTTTGGGTTCCGGTAAATATACAGCTCATAAAAGAAGTATAAAAAACTAAAAAAATTGTTAATTTCTTGACATACGAACATGTCTTGATTAGACTACAGTGGAAAGAAATTTCATAATTTGCAAATCAATTTGAAAGGAAATACATTACCATGGGAAAAGAAGTAAAGACGAATGCCATGCGCATTCTTGACAAAAATAAAATACCTTATGAAATTATTAATTATGAATGTGACGAATTTATCGACGGACTTCACACCGCCGAAGCCACCGGAGCCCCTGTAGAACAGTCTTTTAAAACACTTGTCATGCAGGGAAAAAGTAAACAATATTATGTTTTTGTACTGCCGATCGCAGAGGAAGTTGATCTGAAAGTTGCCGCAAAAACAGTCGGCGAAAAATCCGTAGAAATGATCCACGTAAAAGATATCACCGCCATTACCGGTTATGTACGTGGTGGATGCACTCCCCTTGGCATGAAAAAACAGTTTCCTACCGTTCTCCATGACAGCGCCAGAAATTTTGACAAAATCTATATCAGCGGTGGACGTATCGGAACCTCCATTACCGTCAATCCGGATGCACTGCTCTCCGTAGTACGCGGACAATATGCGGATATCATCATGCATTAACCAGCGTTTCACTTAAAAACTGCCGCTTGCAGGCTGTAAAAATCCGTAACATAACCTGCAAGTGGCAGTTTAAATCCAAACTTCAAATTAACTTGTCAGTTCCCCGGGATTTTTTGCGAGATTCATGATCTCCTGAAGTTCTGCGCCTTCCACCGGTGCATTTCCATAGCTGACGTGTTTTGCATCCTCTGTCACGCCGCCGAGAAGTCTTACATCCTTCTCTTTTGTCATCTCGATCGTATAATAATGCGCCTCATCTTTTAATGGATTGTATGTAATATAGATTCTGTAGCAAAGTGGCGGCACTAATCCTTTATCCGGAAGATCCACGCGGATAAGTGTCAGATCCTCTGAAATATCCAATGCCATAACGGAATAATCATCCTCTGTATATGGATAAAGTTTTGGCTCTTTGAATGCTGCCGCAAAAAGCTCATTGACGAATGCCTCTTTCTCATCGCAGAGTTTTTGCACGAATTCCGCTTTTTCTGTATACAAGCGCTTTGGAATCACAGAAAATTCTGTCTGATTTTTCACAAATGCCTGAAACTGCTGTGGTGTCATTTTGATCTGCTTTGGCTGTTTTGCCATTTTCTCATCTGCCTCATGCAATTTCTGGATCAGTTCAATCTTCAATACCAGATTATCGGTAAATGGATTGATGACCATTCCGCTTAAATTCAATTCCGGTTTTACGGCAACGCTGTTGCATGCCGGAAATGGCATACTTAAGAGTGCCTGGCTTTTTGGTGCATTTGCCATCTGCTCTTTGGAGGTGTACACTACAAAATACTGTTCGCCGGCACCGCTCTTTAAAAAACAGGGAGTTGGCTGATCCGGTGCTTTTAACATTGCCGGAACTAACAGTTTTGTCGGACGAAGCAGATTTAAGACTGCTGTAAGCTTTTCTTTTGTCCTGTCTGCTGCGTAATCTTTGATTGCCTCCTCTAATCTATCGTTTGTGATTTCCATTGTTGTCTTTTCTTCCATAATAAAACTATCCTTTCCTGCTGCCCAATGTCAAAAATATGGTTCGTAATGATTTTCTATTTTGTGATTGCTGACATTCCATATTTTCAATTCGAACCAAGATTTCTCTTATTTTAGCACATTACTGCAATTTATTCCATTTATTTCTGTTGCTGCATTTTGTATTTATGACAATCTACACATTCAGTATACATACCTTATAACTCTTTGCAATTCATGCAGCTTTATGTGCTATTTTAATTTTTTTAATAAATCCGGCAATTCGCTCAATTCAAAAATGCGGTAATCTGGATGGATTGCTCCATGATCTGTTATATTTCTGTCTCTCTGATACCAGATTGTAGTCAGACCTACATTTTTTCCACCAAGAATATCTGAGGATAAGCTGTCGCCCACAATGACACTCTCTTCCAGCTTAAAATCAGGAATATGTGCAAAACAATAGTCGAAAAATTTTTTGTCCGGTTTATGATACCCGATTTTTTTTGAAATAAAAAAGTCCTCAAAATACGGTTTGATCCCGGATTCCTCAATACGTCTGCTCTGCACTTCATAAGTTCCATTGGATGCAGCATACAATCTGTACTTGCCGTGCAATTTCTGTAAAAGTTCGAGCGCGCCATCCACTTTTTCGTGTTCATATGCAAGATTCTGCTCATAACATTTTGCTGTTTCTTCCGGCGATGCTGTTATCCCATATTTTTCAAAAAAATATGGTAACGGCTTATTTTCACTTCCTCCTGCGTCAATTCACCGAGTTCTAACTTTTTCCATTGTGCCAGATTGATCTCACTGTATCCCGCCAGCAATTTTTCTGTTGGCTCCACTCCAACTTTTTGCAGTGCTTTTTTCAACGCTTCCTTTTCTGCCTTGTGGAAATCAAGAATGGTATCATCTAAATCTAATAAAACTGTTGTTATCATGTGGATTCCTCTTTTTTCTATGTATAATCGACAATTCTCTGATTGATCCGTTCCTCTGCCATCACATCAATAAATTTTGCTTAAAACATATTATTATTTTAATCATAACAGACCTTTTACTAAAAAGCAAAATAAAGCAGGGATATTCCAAGATTGCAGGACACACATTGTGTACCCCTGTTTTCTGGAATGATATCCCTGCTTATTAAGATTCCTTTTACAAAACAACCCCATCCTTAAAAATGGAAATGCTTCTGTATCCACGCTTCTCAGTCTGTGTTTCTTTTCCATTGGCAACTTCGATCACCAACTGTAACAGACGTTTTGCTGCGTCGTCAATGGATTCTCCTTCAACGATCGGACCTGCATCAAAATCGATCCATCCTTTTTTATTTTCCGCAAGCCGGCTGTTCGTGGACAGCTTCAAAGTCGGAGCCGGCGCTCCGAATGGTGTACCGCGCCCTGTTGTGAACAGGATCAGGTGCGCTCCTGCTGCTGTCATCGCCGTTGCTGATACAAGATCGTTTCCAGGTCCATAAAGCATATTTAATCCCTTTGTCACAACAGCGTCCCCATATCCGATCACATCCATGATCGGGGCTGTACCGCCTTTCTGTACGCAGCCGCAGGACTTGTCTTCGAGCGTTGTAATACCACCCTGGCGGTTTCCCGGGCTTGGGTTGTCGTATACGACCTCGTTGTGGCTTATAAAATAATTTTTGAATCCGTTGATCATACTGACAGCTTTTTCAAACACCTCTTGATTAATACAGCGGTTCATTAAAAATCCCTCTGCACCAAACATTTCCGGTACTTCTGTCAGAACTGTGGAACCGCCTCTTGCCACAAGCATGTCGCTGAAACGACCTACTGCCGGGTTTGCCGTGATACCGGAAAGTCCGTCAGAACCGCCGCATTTCATCCCGACTACAAGCTCGCTCACCGGGATCGGTTCCCTGTGGAACTGTCCGGCATAGGCTGCACATTCTTCCAATAATTTTCTTCCGGCTTCAAATTCATCCTCCACTTCCTGGCAGGTTAAGAATTTGACTCTGTCCGCATCATAATCGCCCAGTTCCTCCACGAACTGTTCATGTGTCAGATTCTCACATCCAAGTCCCAATACAAGTACTGCTGCTGCATTGGGATGGCGCACAAGCGCCGCCAGAAGCTTTCTGGTCTGTGCATGGTCATGTCCCGTCTGGCTGCATCCAAATGGATGATCAAATGTATACAGACCGTCTATTGTTCCGGTCACGAGATCCTGATTGAGTGCTGTCATTCTCTTAGCAACGTCATTGACACACCCTACGGTCGGAATGATCCAGATCTCATTCCGGATCGCTGCACGTCCGTCTTTCCTGCGGAATCCGTTAAAACACTCCGGTTTTTCTGATGCCGGCTGCTTAAGTTCCGGATGATAGGAATATTCAATTTCTCCGGACAGATTCGTCGCCATGTTATGCGTATGTACCCAGCTTCCTGCCGGAATGTCTGTCGTTGCATGTCCAATCACAAAGCCATATTTGATAATATTCTCTTCTTTTGCAATATTTTTCAAAGCGATCTTGTGTCCCTGCGGGATTGCCTCTGTCACCACGACCTGACTCAGATCGCCGGACTGTACGGTCTCTCCTGCATTGATCGGGCAGAGTGCAACTGCCACATTATCCGCCGGTGCTATCTGTATCGTCTTCATAAGCATTTACAGGCAGCCTGCATAAGCAGCCTTTGCTCCTTCCCTGCGTATTTTCTCAAGATCCTCTATGACCGCTTTCTCTAATCCTTCGATTCCGGTCAGATCCTGATCCCACATTTTTTTATTTGTAAGCACTTCATGCACCAGTTCCGCCGCAGATGCATCCCGGTGTTCATAATAAAATTCCAGCACCCATCTGTCATCACTTACGGTATATTCGTTTCCTGCCGGACGTCTGCAGATGAGTCCCGCATCTGTCAATTCCTGAATGTCATTGCTGTAAAAGGCGATATAGGCAGCCAGAGACATTGTCAGGCACACAGGAAGTTTTCCCTGTTCTTTCACATATTCCAAAAAAGAAGGCATGTTGCGCGCTTTCCATTTTGATGTTGAATTTAAAGAGATACTCATCAATTCATGATTTACAAATGGATTGTTAAATCTGTCTGAAACTGCTGCTGCAAATTTCAGCAGATCGTCTTTATCTAATGGAAGTGTCGGAATCACCTCCTCATAAAGCATTTTGTTCATAAAACCTTTGATGACGTCGTCATGCATGCAGTCACGCACAATATTTTCTCCTGCGAGATATGCGCCAAGCACGAATCCGGTGTGCGCTCCGTTCAAAATGCGCACCTTTCTCTTTTTATATGGACTCATATCCGGCACAACAAATACTTTATCGGAAAGTCCTGCCTTTTTGAAAGGAAGGACATCATTTAACTTTTCATCACCTTCGATGACCCATACGCCAAATACTTCTCCGACATCCAATAACGGATCTGTGTAACCATGTTTTTGTTCTAACTCCGCTACCTCTTTCTCATCACGGATGCGTCCCGGTACGATACGGTCAACAAGAGAGCCGCAGAAGGTACAGTCCTCATTGACATATTTTTTAAATCCGTCCTCAAGCCCCCACTGTTCAATGTACTGGTTGACACATTTTAACAGCTCTTTTCCATTGTTGTCGATCAGCTCGCAGGCTAACATGATGATTCCTTTTTTTCCTGCCTGATAACGATGGTACAGCACCTGTGTCAGTTTTGCCGGGAAACTTGACGGTGGGCAGTCATCTTTTTTGCAGGAAGGGTCATACTGGATTCCCGCTTCTGTTGTATTGGAAACGATGATTTCAAGTTCATCGCTGGCTGCTAATTCCATCATTGCCTCGTAGCCTGCTTTTTCATATGGGTTTAAGCAGCGGCTCACGCTGGAGATCACACGCTTGTCATCCACTTTCTGACCGTTTTCACTTCCACGCAGATATAACGTGTAGAGTCCTTCCTGCTCATTGATCATGTCGCTCAGCCCCTGTGCGATCGGCTGGACGAGGCAGCATTTTCCATTCCAGTCCGCTTTTTCATTTGCAAGGTCGAACCAGTAATCAACAAACGCACGCAGGAAATTTCCCTCTCCGAACTGCATCACTTTTTCCGGTGCTTCTTTCAGAAGATATCCGTCATAGCCGACTTTTTTTATTACATCATAATTTAATTTTTCCATTATTTATTCCCTTTCTTTTTTTATCACTGATATGGAAAATGGACTGCACATGTTTATGTGGCAGCCGCATTTTCTATTTAAACTAATAAACTAAATTTACAAGAAATGTTGTAAATGGCTCAAACCATGTGAGGAGCAACAGGTTTACGATCAGCAGAATGTAGAATGGAACTGCTTCCTTAATAAACGCTGCCGTCTTACATTTTGTGATGGAACAGGTTACGAACATCAATGTTCCCATAGGTGGCGAAAGTGCTCCGATCGCATTGTTAAAGATGTAGATCATTGCAAACTGGATCTCGTTAATGCCATATGCTTTTGCGATCGGTGCAAGCAATGGAACAAGAATGATCATGGAAGCATTTCCCTCGATAAACATTCCGACGATCAGAAGAAAAATATTCACAACGATCAGGAATACAAATTTACTGTGAATGTTTGCAAGCATCCATGCAGTCAGAGCCTGTGGAATCTGCTCTTTTGTCAGGATCCACGAGAATACAGATGCTGCAGAAACGATCAGCATAATGGACGTTGTTGTGCAGGCAGTCTCTTTTAACCCCTGAATCATGTCTTTGATATGCATCTCTTTATAAAGTAATCCAAGAAAAGCTGCGTAAATGATAGCAACTGCTCCTGCCTCTGTTGCAGTGAACACACCAATTCTGATACCTCCAATGATAATGATCGGAAGTAAAAGCGGTAAAATTGCAGGTTTAAATGCCTTCCAGAAGCGTGACCATGTCATTTTTTCTGTGGAAATGTTACCATATCCACGTTTTTTTGAAATAACCCCGACTAATATCATCATGGTAATGCAGAGCAATGCCCCAACCCCAAGACCTGACATAAACAGTTTTCCGATGGATACGTTCGCAATACATCCGTAGAGGATCATTGCGATTCCTGGCGGGATCAATGGTGTGATCATTGAGGATGCTGCTGTCACAACACTGGAAAATTCAAGGGAAAATCCTTTTTTTGTCATTTCCGGAACCATCATTTTGGATTCCATTGCGGCATCCGCAATATTAGAACCTGACAGACCTCCCATGACTGTTGAGAGAAGGACATTGACTTGTGCAAGTCCACCCGGAAGTCTGCCTGTCACAACCTCACAGAAATCCATGATCCTTTTCGTGACTCCGGTGTAATTCATAAAAATTCCGGCGCAGACAAAAAATGGAATTGCCAGCAGTGAAATTTTTTCAGTTCCGATAATCGTCTGCTGTGCAAACACTGCTGCACTCACATGCGGGTTCAGTGCAAAATACACCATAGAGCCGCCCAATACTGCCAAATATACAGGCACCTTCAAAAATAAAAGTACCAACATTACGATTGCTGCCAATAAAAGAATATCACTCATCGCTGCCTGCTGCCTCCTTTGCCTCTGATTTTATGCCATGAAGTATGCTGTAAATAAAACTGATCACCATATCCACATAGGAAAAAAGTGAAATGCCATACACTACAATGTAAGGAATATGTAACATACTGGTGGAACGTCCACTTTCCAGAAATATCTTCAAATACGGAATGGTCTGTACAAATAGGAAACCTAATATCACAACCACAATAACTGCAATCATGATCTCCATTACCTTTTGTACTTTTTCCGGCATGAGATCCACGATCATCTCGATTGCAACATGGTTACCATTCCGGAATGCCGCACCTGCTGCCGCAAATGTGATCCACACCATACAGGATGTCTGAACTTCCTCTAACCATGTAAATGGTGCATGAAACACATAACGCCAGATAACCCCGGCAAATGTTAATATGATCAGGATCGCCAGAATAACAGATGCTACGATAACATCTAAATTCGCTAAAAAACTCCATTTGCTCTTTTTCTTATTTTCCATGCTCATCCTCTCCTATTCCTCTGCTCCCATTGCCTTGCGCACTGTATCGTACAGTCCGTCTGACCATCCGAAACGGTCTCCCATCTCATAAAATGAAGCTGCTTTTTCCCGGAAACCTTCCAGCACTTCCTCAGATGGATCGACAACGGTCACTCCCTCGTCGACCATCAGCTGTAAATACTCCTGCTCCGCCTCCTGCAATACCTGATTGTTGTATTCTCCGGCTTCCTGTGCCGTCTCAACAAGCCAGTTCTGCTGTTCCTCTGTGAGGCTGTTAAACCAGTCAGCTGACACCACCCATGTTGTGAAGTTTTTAACATGTCCGTCCAGGATCAGATATGGAGCCACTTCATGCAGCTTTCTTCCATACAGGGTAGCGATTGGATTCTCCGCACCATCAATTGTCTTTGTCTGCAATGCCTGATAAACATCTCCTAATGCCATACCGGTAGAGGTTGCTCCGAGGACATCAAATCCATATGACTGTATCTCATTGGATGGTACGCGGATTTTTAATCCTTTCAGATCATCTACACTGTTTACCGGAACATTGGTAAGTGTATGGCGTTCTCCATACATCCAGTTGGAAGCAATAATTTTTAATCCTTTTTCTTCCAGCTTTTTGCACTGATCCTCATACCAGTCTGATTCGATCAATGTCCAGCACTGATCCCAGTCATCAAAGAGAAATGGTCCAAATAATATTCCCATGTCCTTGATCCCATAATCTGCATAAAACGCTCCGTCTGCAAGCGTGCATACCGGCTCTCCTAAAAGCATGGAATCAATCAAAGATGATTTATCTCCCAGCTGTGAATCCGGGTACACTTCAATCGCCATTTTTCCACCGGACTTTTCTTTTATGATCTCCTGTGCTCTCTCCCACCCTGCGCCGATCGGTTCACTGCTGTTATTCTCAAATGCCACATCCAATACAATCTCCGGTTCTACGGACGATGCTGCATCCGATCCTGTCTGGCTGGTGCTTCCACAGGCAGTTAAAGGCAATAACATCAGGCCTGACAGTATCACTGCTGTCATCTTTTTTAATCTCATAGTGTAAAACCTCCTTTTTCTCCAACCGTTTCTGACTTTTTATTTGTTAATATCGGAAAAATCAAAAACTACTTTTAACATGTCTCCCGGATTGTTTGCAAAGTCTGCAAAAGCCTTTGCTGCATCCTCAAACGGATAGACATTTGTGATGATCTTTTCCAGTGGAGCTTTGCCCTCATGAACAAGATCGATCAACTCTAAGAAGTCTTTTTTCAATGCATTTCTCGAACCAAATACATTCAGTTCTTTTTTCTGGATCAGTGTGAAGTTGAAATCCAGATTCTTTTTTCCGACTCCGATCAATACCATGCGTCCACCGAAACAGCATGCATCAATACAATTCTGGAAAGTAGATGGAAGTCCTACAGCCTCGATCGTCACATCAAATCCATTTCCCTCTGTAAGCTCTGCCACTCCTTTGTCAAAATGCTCCGGTGAATCATTCAGCAATGTTCCGTCTACGCCGAACTCTTTTGCCATTTCAAGCTTACCTTCGGATACGTCTGAAATATAAACTGTTGCGCCTTTTGCTTTTGCTGCGATGGCTGCAAGTACACCGATCGTTCCGGCTCCGACTACAAGCACTTTATCTCCCTCTTTGACATTTGCACGGCTGACACCATGATAACTGATACAGAACGGTTCGATTGCTGCTAAGGTTTTCGGATCCAGACCTTTTCCGTCATACACTCTTTCTACCGGCATTGTGATGTACTCGCGGAAAGCTCCATCCCGCTGGCATCCCATGGTCTGATTATCCATACATGCATTTACGATCCCATGTGTGCAGGAATAACAATGTCCGCAGTTAAAATATGGATTACAGGTAACGATCATTCCCGGTTTGATCCCATATTCATTGTTCTCATCTGCCTCAATGACTTCGGCTGAAAATTCGTGTCCCGGAATTCTCGGATAATCAAAATATGCAAATGTTCCACGGTATGATCCAAGATCACTTCCACAAATTCCTCCATATAAAAGTTTTAATAATACTTCTCCTTCTTTTCTCACCGGCATATCGATCTCCTTGATTTCCACTTCGCCTGGTGCGTTGATATACATTGCTTTCATGTGTCATCCTCCTCTTATCCTTTGGTATGCTTTTTATGTTTCTGTCTTTGTACTTATCGTTACATACTATGTTGTATACATCAGATTATAATATCATGTTATTTACATGTCAATTGTACATGTTGCAAATAATTCTTTATCACATTTTGTCAATAATGCACAATTCACTTTCGTTACCCCTCATCAGGCAGGCTTCGCATTTATTTTGGCAGCTCATTTGTGAAGCTGTTGTGTTTATTTTGTCCGTATGCTAGAATGAAAAAAATATTTAATATTATTTTCTTGTTATGGGAGTATCTGTTATGTCAAAAATGAATTTAAAAACACAGGCTTACAATACGATCCGCCAAAAAATCGTAACCTGTGAATATGCACCGGGAACTTTTTTAAATGAAGAACTTCTCACTACTGAATTAGGTCTGAGCCGCACACCGGTCCGTGATGCGCTAAGCCGTTTAGAGCAGGAGGGATTAATTGAAATAAAACCCAAAAAAGGCATTATCGTAATGCCTCTTTCCATTAATACGATCAATATGATTTTTGAAGTACGGCAATTATATGAGCCGTATATTCTTTTAAATTATGGTAATGCCCTCTCTGTGGAGCGATTAAAAGATTTTTATAATATTTTCAGTTCCAATAAAACGAATCATAACTGCTATAATAATAATGATTATTTTTACGAATTAGATACGGAATTTCACAACTTCGTTGTCGATGCGTGTCCAAACACTTATATCCATCAAAACTACAATATGATACAAACACAGGCAGAACGTTTCCGCTATATGACCGGGAATATTTCCGAGAAACGATTAGACGACACTTTTCAGGAACATCTTGACATTATCCGGGCATGCCTGCGCAACGACTGGCAAGAAGCTGCCAAACAGATGTCAGCACATCTTGAGGAATCAAAAAAGGCAACCTTCCAGCTTATTTTTAGCAGTACTTCTGCGCAATCACTCACGGTATAGGCAACGTTCTGCATTTTTCATAACAACATTGCCTTTTTTATCTATCCATATCAGGTGTCGCATTCACATGATATTTCGCTTCATGGAGTTTGGACAAAAGGCACACACACTCCACATGTTTCGTAAATGGAAACATGTCGCAAGGCTGGCACTCGACAGCCTGATACCCATGTCTTGTGAGATATTTTAAATCTCTCGCAAGTGTCTCCGGGTTGCATGACACGTAGACCACTTTTTTCGGTGCAAGTTTTACTACTGAGGATAAAAATGCCTCATCGCTTCCCGCTCTCGGTGGATCCATGAATACGACATCCACTTTTTTGTTCTGTTCTGCGAGCTCTACCATAAATTTTCCGGCATCTGCATTGTAAAACTGTTCATTTTTGATATTGTTTCTCTTTGCGTTAATGACCGCATCCTTCACAGCATCACGGTTTAACTCCACGCCGATCACTTCTTTTGCCTTGGACGCAGCGATCAGACCGATCGTTCCGGTTCCACAATATGCATCGATCACTTTCTCTTTTCCGGTCAGTCCCGCATATGTGATCGCTTTGTTATAAAGAATCTCTGTCTGTACCGGATTCACCTGATAAAATGATTTTGGCGAAATACGGAAGGTACAGCCACAGAGCGTATCCTCAATATAACCTTTTCCATAAATAACAGTTTCCTTTTCTCCGAGAACCATGCTGGTCTGTTTATCATTTATGTTAACCACAACTGTAGTTATTTCAGGATGAAGCTTCCGCAATGCTTTCACAAAATTGTTTTTGGATGGAAGAATCGGGGAACCGAGCACCAGCACTACCATCACCTCGCCGCTGTGAAAACCACGGCGCACGAGAACGTGCCGGAGCAGACCGTATCCGGTGTCCTCATCATAAGTTTTTATTTTAAACGAATGTAAAAGTCCTCTGATATCGCGGATGATAGTGCTTGAAAGTTCATCCTCGATCTCACAGGAATCAATGTTGATGACCTCATGGGTTCCGGCCTTGTATACACCGGAGATCACGCCGCCCGGTGCCGCCTTTGCATGTCCGTTTCCTGCGGTACGTCTGCCTCCGTTTGCATGTTTTCCCCTGCGCTCCACATCAAACACTGCGTGTACTTTATTTCTGTAATGATACGGATTTTCCATTCCGATGATCGGCAGGACTTTACAGTAATCCCCAATGTTTTTGCGCACATAGGTCTGTTTTTCCTGCAGCTGTTGTTCGTAAGACATTCCCTGATAATCACAGCCGCCACATTTTTTTGCATACGGACAGACTGCTGCCGGTTTCTTTGTATCCTGCGGCGCTTTCTTTGTATCCTGCGTTTTCTCTGATTTCCATGCGTATTTTTTCTGCAATGCTCCCGCATTATCTATGATTTTTTTCTTTCCTTTTGTCTGCATGACTGCTCCTTTTATTTTGGCTTGTTACTTTTCATCTCTATGTGTTTATGCTATCATAGGAACCCGTAAGAATCAAAATATTTTTAGTGAGGTTATGAATATGAATTTTATTAAGAAAAATTGGAAAGGTGTGCTGTTATGCCTGATGATTGCGATTCCAAGCTGGATTTTAGGAAAAATTTTCCCAATTGTAGGTGGTCCTGTCTTTGCGATCCTCCTGGGAATGGTCATTACATTATTGGTCAGCGATAAATCTGCTCTGCAGAGCGGCATCACATTTGTGTCCAAAAAGATCCTGCAATATGCTGTTATTTTACTTGGTTTTGGAATGAATCTCTCTGTCATCCTGCAGACAGGAAAACAATCGCTTCCAATCATTCTTGCAACGATCACAACATCCCTTGTTGTTGCCTGGGTATTACATAAAATCCTTCATGTTCCCGGAAAAATCTCAACACTCATCGGTGTAGGTTCCTCGATCTGCGGAGGCTCCGCAATTGCAGCTACTGCTCCTGTCATTGACGCTGATGACGAGGAAGTTGCACAATCAATTTCTGTCATTTTCTTTTTCAATATGCTTGCCGCTTTATTTTTTCCTATGCTTGGCACCGTTCTCGGTTTTTCCCAGACAAGCGGAGAAGCTTTCGGTATTTTTGCTGGAACTGCTGTGAATGACACCTCTTCCGTTACCGCTGCTGCCTCCACATGGGATTCCATGTACAACCTTGGTTCGGCGACTTTGGATAAAGCTGTCACCGTAAAACTTACAAGAACACTGGCAATTATCCCAATCACGCTTGTCCTTGCTTTTCTTCGAACCAGAAGGGAACAAACGGATCATAATAAAGTGGATTTTAAAAAGATTTTTCCAATGTTCATTCTCTATTTTATAATTGCATCCATTATTACAACAATAGCAGTGAACTTCGGTGTTCCAGCAGCTGTTTTCAATCCGCTAAAAACTTTGAGCAAGTTTTTCATCGTTCTTGCCATGAGTGCAATTGGTCTGAATACCAATATTGTGAAATTAGTGAAAACAGGAGCCAAACCTTTGCTTCTTGGATTCAGCTGCTGGATCGGTATTACCTGTATGAGTTTGCTGATGCAACACGTATTAGGTCTGTGGTAAAATTACGGATCATTTTGATAAGAGGAAGCGGTTTTCGCTCCTTCTATTTTTGTATTCTGGCAAATAGAAGCGCTATCGCCATCAGAAAGCATCCCACAAACACAAAGCACCACTGGATTCCGATTTTCGTCAAAAATGCTGAGGCTGACAGCGTCAGAATCTCCACCAGATTCACGCCCATATTAAGCACAGACAGCGTTGCCGCACGCTGGCTGCCACACTCCGCTTCGTCCACAAACTGATTTTCCAGATTCATCAGCAGATATTCCGGAAGATTTAAAAGCAACGGTAATATCAGCATTAGAAGCAGTACGGCTGCCCTGAATTTTACCACTCCAAAAAGAAGAAATGCCACCCCTGCTGTGGCAGCTGTAACTGCGGGCAGTTTTTCCCTACTGGACTTTCCGTTTTTTCCGTCAGACAATTTTCCTAAAATGGGTTCTGCCAGCATCTGTACGGCTGAATAGCTCAAAATGATCAATGACATCCATTCTACTGGCAACCCGCAGTTTTCAAGTTTTTCCACGTAAAAAAAGTTGATCAGAAGCCACGCGATACTGAAAATCGCCAGCGAAATCACAAATAAGAATGCTTTTTTGTTTTTAAATATCGCTAAAATCTGTACTTCCTTCCTGTCTGCAATTATGGTTTTACTGCTTTCACTTCTCAGGAAGAACGAGCATACAACCGCTATAATATCCATGACTACAGTTGTAATCAGCAAACCTTCCATACCGCTTATTTTATAAATCCCGGCATACGCAACTGTACTGATGATAAAACCTGCTGTTCCGAAATTTCCTGCGTGTGCCGTTTTTGCAAGATATCCGTTTTCTCCATACAGAGCGTACAAATACGCGCTTCCTGTCCCGGAGGTAAAGCACGCCGCAATCCCCTCCACAACTGCCTCCACGACGAACAGTGCAAGTGACCGGCTCACAAAGGCTGCAAGCAATAAACTTCTCGCGCCAAACAGTAACACCTGCGCCAAAATCAGTGATTTCCGGTATCCAATTTTATCTGTTATAAATCCTGTTGGAATTTCCCCCAGAAAAATCACGCCTGACAATAATGCCTGAAGGATGAAAAATACGTGTTCCGACACACCAGCCTGCGTTCTTACCAGCAACGCAACCGGTGCAAAAAAGACAAGTCCATTCAAAAAACAGACTCCATCATAACTATCAAATTTTAATTTTTTCATGAGATATCTCCTTTTTTTCTAATTCGTAATCAGTTGACCGATCTTCTTTTTTGTAACAAAAAAAGATTACACCTATCTGTAACCTGATCTAAAAACTGTGCCGTCTTTGATCTCAGCCAGTTTTTCCATCATTGAATTAGAAAAAAATCAATGTCTCATGTATCTGATAACCTCCGAAGTCTTACTTTTAAAATATACTGTTATTTAAAAACTGTATCAGTGAGAAATGTTCACTGACGTAATTTATACTAACATAACGTATTTCAAATTACAAGTTTCAGTGCCCCTCCTTTTCATCAAACTATCTTTATTTTTCTTCATAGAACTCTTTTCTATTTTACATTTATCTAATTTTTGCTTTCAAAAAAGACTTCCAAAATTTACTCAGAAGTCTTTTTTGAAACATCTTATCTTCTATAAAATAAGCTTAGTTTATTTGCTTAATGCATCCTGTACTGCAAGTATTAACATTCCTGCACAGTCTGTGCAGCCCTCCGGAATTACATCGAGATTGAAACCTTCTATTTTGGTTGGAATACCATTATCATCTGCAGTTATTTTAATTTCTGCAATTTTATCCGGTCCCATATTCTGAAGTTCCTGAAGAACCATAGTCTGCTTTGTTGGCCACATCATCTGGAATGCATCCGGATCAGTCAGGGAATACTCAGAATCCATGTCATTTACAACGATGGTTGTGATCTTATCACCCTCAAGGTTAATATCTACGTCTGTACCTCTCTTGTATCCATTGGCTTCCGTGTGATAGCTTCCGGATACATTTCGCTTCTCATTGCTCTTACCGCAGCCAGCAAATGCAAGAAGCATTATGCATCCTAGCAAAAGTGTAATAACCGCCTTATGAATTAACTGTTTCCTCATTTTTCTTCTCCCCTTTTTTCCTCTGAATCCAGGAATCACAAGGAATATAATACTTAATGCCATTCCAAGGATTAAGATTGCATTAGCACCACCAACAACAAGTTTCCATGTATTGCCCTCCTGCATCTCAAGACCTACACCTGATGTATTGGCAAATACATATAACTGTCTGTGTGCTGATTCCTGTAACATGCGGATACCGTAATCTGTTCCGTATAAATTTTTTGTCGTTACAGCTGTCTGTGGAGCAAGCCACATGTCAAGACCTGCAAGTACACCTGTATCAGGAACATAGATTGTAAAATCCATAGCCGCATCTGTGATCATACGTCCATGTGATCCCCACTCACCTCTCACAAGATCTGTCATTAATGGTTTGCTTGCACCTGTCCAGCCTGTTCCGATATAGTTATAACTTGTCATATATCCATTGCAGTCTGCTTCTTTTGTAACAATCTCAAATGGTCGGCAATAGATTTCTCTTAATGCCTGCTCATCTACCCAGGTATGTACCCCACCACGGTTTGTCTCCTGCTCATTGGCTACAAAATGTTTTAAGTATACCGCAATCTTTTTATCCTGTAACCCTCTGATCTCCTCTGCTGCTATTTTTCCGGAAAGTGTCGGATCTTCTGAATAGCCCTCGAAGCATCTTCCACCAAATGGAGATCTGTGGATATTAACAGTCATACCATACATACCGGAAATTCCGTTTGCAAGGCATTCATCTCCATAAATAGTTCCCATTCTGTAAGCAAGCTCTTTATTCCATGTTGCTGCACGCACAGTTGAGCCTACATACTGATTAGCTGTTTTATCGGATGTCAGATTGTGGAGTCCTTCTGCACCGTCCATATCAATTGCAGCTGCCTTGTTGATGGAAAGGATTGCCGGGTTGCTCCAGCCACAGGTTCCATATAATCTTCTAAGTTCATCCACTGACATTTCTTCTACTAACTGCTGCCACTTCGGATCATCAAATTCAAGACCTGTCATGTCTGAGATTTCCAGTCCACTGTCTACTCCGGTAACAGCCGGTTCTGCGTCCGGCAGATTATCAAGATCATACTCCCATCCAGAAGTATTATTCGTCATAAGTGCAACTGTTTCATCGGAAGCTGCCACATTCATATTTGTCTCTCTGGATGTCGGCATCGTTCCTGCCCAGTCAGAACGGGATACATATCCGACTGTTCCGTCTGCTCCAAAGTATCCGTCACCAGCTGTGACTGCATCAAACAGGTTCTCTGCTGCCACTTCATCTGTGGAACGTTTGCCCTGGTTTGCGTCATTGTATACAACTTTACTGTCTACTGTGTAGGCAATTGGCTCTACAGCCGTTCCATCACTGTTAACCTTCATGTTATGAGAATCTGTCTGAAGCCTGAATTCATAATCACCGGCACTTAATACATAGCATTTGTTATTCTTATAGTCATAAGATGCCATGTCATCTACATTCATAGTAAGTGTCACCGTCTCAGATTCACCTGGTTTTAGTGTATTTGTTTTTTCAAATGCTCCAAGTACTACAGATGATTTTTCAATCTCCTCTGCCGGGTCATATGGTGCTGCATAGTAGAGCTCTACGACATCTTTTCCTGCAACATCGCCGGTATTGGTAACTTTTACATCGATATTGATTGTTCCACCAATATCTCCTAACTCTGTTTTCTCAACTTCCCAGTCGAAGTTTGTGTAAGACAAACCATAACCAAATGGGAACTGAACAGTTGTGTCATAATCAATATAACCATCAGCTGCTGCTGTCTCATAATAGCGATATCCAACATAAATACCTTCCTGATAGTAAACATATTTGTTGTTTCCATCAAAGTTAGAATATGTGTAATCGCCAAAATTGTAATAAGAAGGAGCTGTTGTAAGGTCATATGCATAAATATCAGCAAGATGTCCGGATGGATTTACTTCACCGGCAAGGATATTTCCGAGAGATCCACATCCTCTGGAACCCGGCATTCCGATCCAGAGTGCTGCATCAATTGCCTCATCATCCAGAAATCCTGTTTCCATTACCATAGCTGTATTCAATACAACGATGACTTTGTCATAATGCTCTTCTACATAGCTTAAAAGTTCCTGTTCTACGCTCTGGAGCTCCAGATAATGCTTGCCGGCATCTCCTCCGACATAGCCGTCCATCTCCATCGTTGCATCCGATCCTTCTCCACCTGCACGTCCGATCACTACCATTGCCACATCCGAATAGTTCTCTGAATATGTCAGAACATTTTCACCTTCGTAATCGTATGCTTCATACTCATCTAAGGACTGCTCTAAGATACTGTGATCTGCTCCTGACATATCTGTCATTCCACCTTCCTGATCACTTCTCTCTTTGTAATTGTCCTCATAGAACTGCCACAGTCCAGGGTTTACTTCGAATCCGGCATCTTCCAGACCTTTTTTCATATTTGTGTTCAGATCCTGCTTGAACCAGCTCGATGCAGAACCGGAACCCTGATATAATGTCTGATAAGATGCAATACCAAACAGATTAATCTTCGTTCCTGCTGCCAGTGGCAGAGAAGCATTGTCCTTGTTCTTTAGCAATACGATACCTTCATTTCCAAGTTCCTCTGTGAGATCCGCGGCCTGCGACAATGCTTCGTCTGCTGACATCTCATAAACAGAATTACTGTCATCCATGAAATAAAGCTTGATCATTGTGATGTATCTTGATGCAAGCAGATCGGCAACTACTGTGATGATCAGCAGGATTGCAGTTAATGCAATACCAATATACCCCTTTTTCCTTCCTTTACTTTTCATGTTGTTCCTCCTTTTCTTTTGTTATCGGAATCGTAGCACAAAAAAAAGAGGCAAAATGCCTCTTTTCACAACTGGTCATTTTCAATTCGTAATTTTAAGTTCTGGATTCTGTGTATGAAAACCAGAACTGACCGGTTATATTTATGCCATTTGTAGTTTTATCTTATGGGATTGGTATTGAAATCCGCTTGATCACAAGCGCATGCTCCTTATGTATCGTCATGCAGCCATCATATTTTTTCACAATCTCTTTCACACTCTTAATGGAATAATCAATTCCCTCTTCTCTCACTTCCTGTGCTTCCTTTGAGTCTTCGAAATAATTCTCAAGCTGTATCATAAGCAGTCCGTTCTTCTCCCAGACCGATAGTGCAATCTGCTTCTTGTCCGGCTCTTCCAGCATTTTGATGGAATAAAAGGTATCCTCGAAAAGTCCTGTAAAAAGTGCGTAGACATCCATTGTCTCCATAAAATCCATCTTCGCACCATCCACAATGCACGCCATTGTGATATGATTCGCCTGACAGTAAAAGTTCTTCTCCGTCAATACAACATCTAATACTTCGTTTCCAGTCTTCACAACCGCATCATAAATCTGAATGGAATCCTTAAGGTCCTCTAGCGAATCCTTAAGCTGTTCTGAAACCTGCATCTCCTGGATTCCTGTAATCTGCTGTTTTAACTCATGACACTTTAAGTTGATCGCGTTCATGTTTTCTTTCGCTACGGCATACTGCTCCTGCCGCTTCAGCCATAAATATTTTACCAGAGACAGTTCATTCTCATCCTGAATCCTACGGAAAATACCATCATCTAAGATCAGGATGAAAAGACAGCAGATCAGGGAATAAAAATGGCACACCAGTTCCAGACCATAGTATTCATTATTCGCATAGCTTTGTACCATTCTGCTCAAAACAAGCACGACAAAGAATACGCCTACTGAAAATCCAATAGTCTGTCTGACACTGATGTCAAACTCTCCTTTTCCTCTTTTTTTTCTCACAAAAAACAAATAACATGTTCCATATACCAGTGCGACTGTCAGAAACATCTTCAAGTTGATATCCGGTTCTGAATCTGTCGGTGCATGTGGAACATGAAACAGGATTCCACGGATACATTTTTCTATCATGCCAACGGTATAAGCCAAATGCTGTACGGCATAAGCACAGACAGCCGTGTAAGTAGCCTTTCTCCATGAGATCACATACACACGGTAGGCAATAAATCCGATCATCGCTGTTTCCAGAATAAATTTGATATTCGAATTTGTGTCCATTGCAGCGATCACACTTCCTGCAAGCACAAGCAGGACTCCCTGCTGCCAGAAATGCTCTCTCTTTTTCATCGGAATCATAAGAATCCACGTTATCACCAACATCTCGATAAAAAAAGATGCCTGTATCCATTCAATACGCAGCCCGTTCATTGCACTCCTCCGTAGTAATCTGTCAGTATCTCCATAAATTCCTGCCTTTTCAGCCGGCTGAGCAGAAGCTCGTCTTTATTGTCCATGATCACATGCTCTTTCTCTATGCGGAGAACATGCATCAGATTCAACAGATAACTGGAGCTGCATCTTGCAAAAGGAAGGCCTTCGAGATCTTTTTCTACTTTTTTCAAACTTCCTGTACACATATAATTTCCCTGCATCGTATGAAATGTCAGTGAATGGTTCTGCACCTCAATATAAATAAGCTCTGTCGTGTGTACCTTATAAATGCACTCTTTGCCCTTGATAATAATACTTCGTTCTTCCCGCATGGAAATTCTGTCATAAGCCTTGTGCATCTTTTCCACAAACATATAATAACTGACCGGCTTAACCAGAAAATCAAGCGCACTGACTTCATAGCCTTTCATCACAAACTGTGCCATATTCGTGATAAAAATCAGAATCACTTCCTCATCCAGATTCCGAATCCATTCAGCCGCTTTCATCCCATCCATATGCTCCATCTCAATATCTAAAAGTATAACATCATATTTCTTTCCTGTATTATACTTTTCTACGATCTCAGTACCATCCGTTAAGGTTTCCACCTGAATGGGAATCCCCGATTCTTTTTCAAACATTTCAAGGTAGGATAAAATTTTTTTCCTGCTCAAAAGTTCATCTTCAACAACTGCTACTCTCACTTGTATACCACCTCTGGAGCTATTATAACAACTCTGCCATATATAATGCAAATAAATCCATACCGACAGAGAACACTTTGGTCTTGGACTCTGCATTGCAAAGGAGCTCACTGAAAAACAAAATGGGAACATCCAGGTTGTGGATGCTCCCATTTCCGGCAGCTGCTTTATGGTACAATTGCCATGTGCACTTTAATTTTTATGTGATCTCTACGCTCTCCTGTCAGGTTATATTTTTCCTGTTATTCCACATTTTTCAGTGCCTGATCCATCGGAATACGCTTGATCCTTCTGAAATCCAATACCATGACAAGCAGATATCCGATCAGTATAAACAGGAACATTTTCACATAGCCCATCGTGCTTATGCGAAAAGCGTACCATCCACTGTAGGAAAAGAGCATGATCCTCCAGACAGCCTTCATGATGACGACACCTAAAATCACGCTGACAACATCGATCACCACAAGAACAATGGTTGTAGACAACAGATATAAGCTTGCAATCTCCCGGTTCTCATAGCCCAGGATTTTTGTCATGGAAATTGCATTTTCGTTCTTCTCGATGATCAGCTTCGTGAGCAGGTAAATCAATACTGCGGATAACAGGATGCACAGATACTGGAAGTAGGTCATATAAGAGCCCATGGAATGATCCAGCTGGTCACACATTTTCGTAATGTCGTGTTCTGTGATGACGGTTGCAATCTCATCATCATCAATATCCGTGATCTCTGAATCCGAGAGATAGCCTGTAAATGCATCACTGTCCATGTTAAAGATTTCACAATATTGTTCATTCGACAGAAATACTGCCAGCGTCTGGCTGTGATCATAGATTCCTGCAACCTCAAACTCATACTGTTTGTTCTCATATTTTTCGTCAAGAACCACTGTTTCGCCCACGCTCAGGCTATATTTATCTGCATAGGAAGCAGAAATATATGCCTCGTTTCCTTTCAGGGCAGACAGGTCACTGATTTTCACATACCGGCTGTCATCCTCGATTCCGTAGACCGAAATCTCCTCATCTAACGTATCACTCTTGTGCTGCAGAGATGTCATATTGAATTTCTCTGCATCTTTATTATCCGTTGTGATAATGTCTCCATCCTCATTCTCATAAGACTTTAACACATACTGGTAGTTCGTAAACATCATATCTGAAACATTGGACTTGTAATAGTCGAGCGTCTCCGGCATACCGACCGCCATTGCAAGCATAATGCCGATAAACCAGATCCCCACAAATAAAATCAGGTAATTCGTCACGTTCTGGAACATGATACGCATGCGGAAACGGCTTAAAAAGCTCCATTTTGGCAGGCGCATCGCTTTTTACGTTTTGTTTTTTTCAGATCATGGCGTAAAAACTGTAATGGTGTATGCCGCATCATTTTTATAATGACGATGAGATTGACCACAAGCATTAAAACAACCGGAATGATCGTTGTCTTGAAAAAGGCATCCGGGTTCCAGACTGTCTGATAAGTTGGAAGACTGTAGCTGTTATAGTACATGCCGACAACTACATTTTTAAATACGGTATAGCCGAGGATATTTCCAATGCACGCTGCGAGAAGTGTCACGATCACCGGCATGGAAATATAATGTCTGACCAGTTCACCTCTCGTATAACCGGAAGCTCTCAGTGTTCCGATCGTAGAAGCCTCCTTCACGATCGTGTTGCTGATGGTCACTGCAAAAATAAATGCAATGATCACGATCAAAATATCCAGTAAAACACCACCCATAGCTTTGTCTGAACCCATATCATCCGTTGCAAAATTAATAGCCGGATTTGCATAGCGCGGCATATAGTCCTCTAACTCTTTGTCATCGCACACAACCTGTGTGAGCAGTGCTTTCATGAAATCATCGGATTTTGCTTTCTGCTCCACTTCATCTGCAGGAATATCCACATAATTCCATGTGTAAGAATAATGAACAGTTTTATGTAAACTATCAAATCCTTCCTGTGTGACCATAGCCACATCGAATTTGATCGCATCAAACATCATATCTGTTGACTTCTCATGCAGTGTCGCATAATTGACATAGGCGATCAGTCCGACAACTTTGAACCTCTGCCCGCTGACAGAAATCTCATCTCCCACTTTGACTCCGACATTGTCTGCATGCATACGGTCAATTGCGATCTCATCCGCTTTTTCCGGAAATGCTCCGTCAAGCAGACAGGCAAGATCCACGTTATCATTTTTTGCATAGACACGGATATTTCCTTCTGCCTCGCCGTCATTGTTGTAGTCTTCCTCCTCATTTCGGAAGAAGTTCTCATATACTTTTACCGGAACTTCTGTAAAATCAGGATCGTTTAACTCATATTTTTCTTCTGCGTCAGCATATTTATCATCGATTTCCTCTACGATTTTATCCCATGCCTCGTCGTAGGCTTCCGGATAAGCCTTTTCATCCAACTTTTCGTCCAGCTCTTTTTTCGCTTTGTCAAGATAATACTGTTTGACGTCCGCTTTTGTTCCTGTCTCGATAGCAGAAAGTAACGTCTCATCTGCCTTTTTGTCCAGCTCAAAATGTCCATCCTCTAACTTATATTTTGTCACGCCTTCATTTGCTGCAACGAGCATACTCTCATTTGCAACATACATACCGGAAACAAAGCCGATCGTGAGGATCAGGAATAATGCCACCACAAGATATTTTTTCCAGTCACCGAGCAATTCACGCGGAATACGTCTGATGAGCGGATTTTTAATTTTTTCTTTTTCATAACTGCCACACTCCTTACCACTCAAGATCTGCTGCTGAAATCTTGTGTTCATTTCTCTCGTTGTGGCGCACGGCTCCATCACGAAGTTTGATGACATGATCTGCCATGTTTCTGATCGCTTCGTTATGCGTTACCATGATGATCGTATTTCCATATTTTTTGTTTACATCTTCGATCAGTTTTAAAATCTCTTTAGAGGTGTTATAATCCAAAGCGCCGGTTGGTTCATCGCAGAGCAGGATATCCGGGTTTTTCACGATTGCACGACCGATGGAAACACGCTGCTGCTGTCCGCCGGACAACTGATTCGGCAGCTTGTACCGGTGTTCGTAAAGTCCAAGTGTATGTAACAGGTCGTCGATATCCAACGCATTGTCAGAAAGGTACGCTCCGACCTCAATGTTTTCCTTCACGTTCAGATTAGCAATCAGATTGTACATCTGAAATACATAGCCGAGATGTTTTCTGCGGTATTGGGTTAGTTTCTTCTCACTCATATCTTCGAGCTTATCGCCGTTGATCGAGATGTAACCGGAATCGGCACTGTCGATTCCTCCGATGATATTTAATAAAGTTGATTTTCCCGAACCGGACGGTCCAAGCAGAACACAGAATTCTCCTTTTGCCACGGAAAAGCTCATTCCGCGCAATACTTCCTGACGTGTTTCTCCACTTCCAAAACCTTTTTTCAGGTCAACGATCTCCAAAAATTTTTTCTCTTCCTCTGACATAGTCTCCCCTTTTCAAAAAAACGTATTTGGCAACTTCCATTTTTGATATTCTAGTTAGTTTTAACTAATCTCAAGAGGATTATAGCACATGATATTGGGGATACAAGGAAGAGATATTGTTGTTGAGAAATTTTGTCAGTTAAATTAACTATTTGATTACATATTGACCTTTGATACTATTCGATATAATATATGTATATACAGTTAATACTATATAACAAAGACCGTCGCATGAAGTGCGTGTAGATATCGATTATGAAACTAAGCTTCATGATCAACAATATCTTTTTTAAAGGAGTGAACATTTATGAGCGATCAGGTTGCCATCAAAACATGGGGAAATAGTCAGGGAATACGTATTCCAAAGAATATTCTTGAAAAACTTGGACTCCATGTCTCAGATACTTTACAAATTGAAGTAATTGATGATTCGATTGTTTTGAAAAAAGCATTTAAACACAAAACATTTGAGGAACGCGTTGCTGAATACAATGGGGAAATTTCAATTTGTGATTATGATTGGGGAGAACCTGTCGGAAAGGAAATTTTATGATGAATTTTTCGCAGGGAGATATTATCAAAATTTCTAATTTAAAAGATGCAATGCTTGTTGTAAGTAAAAATGAATTTATTAAAAAAACAGGTGTTTTTCACGTCTGCCCACTTTTAGAGAATTATGCAGAAGGTCCTCTTCACATAAAAGTACGCGGTGTCAAAGACACCTCAGGAACTGCTATATGTGAGCAATTGAAGCTAATTGACCCTTCCGCCAGAAGCTGCAAACGTATCGACCGCGTCCCTTATCATATGATTATGAATGTTTCAGACGCAATACAGGGTATTTTTGAATATGACTAATATAAGAAACAAGGAGACTTCCATGACCGAAACCCTATCGAAAGCCTGGTCATTATTTGACGCAGGCAATTACACTGATGCAGAAACGCTTTATAAAGAATGTTATGCAAAGATTCCTTCCACCGACCATGACAATTACTGGCAGGTTCTCATGGGATTGATTTATGCAGAAAGCTTTCTAGAACATTTTGCAGAGGCTCGTACCTACGCTTCGCAGTTGATTTCGTGTGCAATTGATCACGAAGAAAAACACATTGCAATCCATCAGGCAGGCATGATCGAACGGATGGCTGGTGCGTATGACAAGGCTATGAACTTATTTTTACAGGAAGAAGCACTCATTGAAAAAAATTTCCCGGATGATGCACTTGCCCGCTCCGCAAATCTCTATGAGCAGGGCTATGTTTCCATGAAGCTTCATGATCTTCCTCTCGCAGAAAAAAACATGCTTTCAGCCTTAGATTTTGCTGAAAAGTCGAACGATCTTATCTCCATCGGCTGTGCTTACCGCGGTCTTGGGGAAATCCTGAAAGCGTCAGAAAAAGCAGAGGATGCGGCTGTCTATTTTGAAAAAGCTATCACCGCTTTCCAGAAAGCCGGAGATACCTACGGTGTGGAAGAAGTAAAAGAACTCATGTCAAAATAACATCTTACATAAACATACTTATGTTCACCACATCCGTTTTTAAATGAAACATGTTTTTCAAAAAATATGCATGTTTAGTTTGACTCTCTGTTCACTTGTACCTTGTTCCAGTAGCGCCTCTCTCTTCGCATCCTGCAATATTCAGATGCGTCTGTCCCCACTGCTGCATCGCTTCAATGATCGGTGCCAGCGTCCTGCCAAAATCAGTCATACTGTACTCCGTCTTTGGCGGCACAACCGGATAAACTGTTCTCCGGATCAGCCCGTCTTTCTCTAATTCCCGAAGCTGCTGCGTCAACATCTTATCCGTTGCCTTCGGCATTCTTTTATGTAACTCACTATAACGTAACGTCTCCTTCATCAAATGATATAAAATAATTGACTTATATTTTCCGCCGATCATCGACAGTGTTCCCGCAACCGGACATGTAAACTCTTTCTCTGCCATTTTTCTCTCCCTGCAAAATCTTTACTTACTTTTTAGATAGTATATTCCAAAAAAGTGCATACTTGCTAAAAAGTCTAAATAAAATATAATTATAGCATGGATATCCAATAACGCAAGAAAACGATGAAAGGAATAGAATGTTTATGGAATTATTAGATATTATGAACGAACGCTTCTCTGTCAGAAAATACGTTGACAAACCAGTAGAACCTGAAAAACTGGATAAAATTTTAAACGCTGCACACGCAGCACCTACTGCTGCCAATCAGCAGCCTGTAAAACTGCTTGTCGTACTGAGTCCGGAAAGTCTTGAAAAACTTGGAAAAGCAGCTAATATTTATGGCGCACCTGTCGCTGTCATTGTCTGTGCCGACAAAACAAAAGCATGGAAACGTCCTTTTGACGGAATGCAGACAACCGATATTGACGCATCCATTTTAACAGACCACATGATGTTAGAAGCTGTCGAACAGGGACTTGGAACTGTCTGGATCTGTTATTTCAAACCGGATGTGCTAAAAGAGGAATTCAAACTTCCTGACTCCTTAGAACCGATCAATATTCTCGCCATCGGTTATGCAGATGCCAGTGTGGTAAAACCAGCCAAAGACCGTATTCCTGTAAAAGAATTAGTGGAATACCTGTAAAATTGTCAAAAACAAAAAGTAAGCCGGGGGCATATCACTCAATCCTGCCTCCGGCTTCTTTTATGCAATTTCTTTGCATTCCTCTCCATCTCATAGCACATACACATTACTCTGTCATAGTGTAAGTGCAATGCACAAATTATAACATATTGTTTCCGAGTATGCGAAAAAATTGAGTAAAAACCGCTTATTTTATGGTCTTTACTCAATTTCTACAACGACTTATGCATTTTTCATAATTTTAACCAGACGGCTCGTACCAAGCCGGTCTGCGCCAAGTTCAATAAATTTTTCTGCATCCGCAAAAGAAGAAATTCCTCCGGCTGCCTTTACTTTCACGTTTGTGCCAACGTATTGTCTCATCAGTTCCACATCCGAAAAAGTAGCTCCTACGGTGGAAAATCCTGTGGAGGTCTTAATGAACTCTGCGCCTGCATTCGTCACGATCTCACACATCTTGATCTTCTCCTCATCTGTCAGAAGGCATGTCTCAATGATCACTTTTAAGGTTTTTCCGCTGCATGCCTCATGGATTTTTCGGATTTCCTGCTCGATTTCATCATACCGTTTGTCTTTCAAAAATCCGATATTAATGACCATATCGATCTCGTCAGCTCCGTTTGCGACCGCATCTCTGGTCTCGAAAATTTTCGTCGCCGTTGTGTGGTATCCGTTGGGGAATCCGATCACTGTACAGATCGGCAGTTTCCCATCGACATACTCTGCCGCCTGTTTCACATAACAAGCCGGGATACAGGCAGAAGCGCATCCATATTTTATTCCATCGTCTAAAATCCGCCGGATTTCTTCCCATGTTGCAGTCTGTGAAAGCAGTGTGTGATCTACTCTGCTTAAAATATCTTTTTTATCCATGTTTTTTCCTTTCTCCTGCCAGCACATCAGTATTTTCCACTCTTCTCTCACTTCAGTATTTCACGTTCTTATGTCACTTCAACTCTGCAAGCAAAGACGTACCAATCGTGCCTTCCGGCATCTGCACACCAAAATTATCTGCAATTGTTGCCCCGATCACTGCAAATGTATCCTGATCTTCAAGCTTTCCTGATCCCTTCATGGAAGGCGAATATGCAACAAACATCACCTGTTCCCTGGTGTGGTCTGTTCCCTTATAGGTTGGATCATTTCCGTGATCTGCCGTAATGATAAGAAGATCATCTTCCCGAAGTACCTTAAGAAGTTCGCCGAGTTTCACGTCAAAGCGTTCCAGTTCCTCTGCGTATCCTTTTACGTTTCTTCTGTGTCCCCAAAGTGCATCAAAATCTACCAGATTCACAAAACAAAGTCCGGTAAAATCGCGCTCTGCGATCTCGATCGTCTGCTCCATTCCATGTACCGAGCTTTTGGACTTATTGGATTCCGTGATTCCTTCCCCGTCAAAAATATCCCGGATTTTTCCGACAGAGATCACATCATATCCGGCGTCTTTTAACGCATTTAATGCGGTTCTTCCATATGGCTTTAAGGCATAATCATGACGGTTGCTGGTGCGGACAAACTCACCTTTTTTCTTTCCAACATAAGGTCTTGCAATGACACGCCCAACTTTCCATTCATCTTTCATGGTAATCTCTCTGGCGATCTCACAGCAGCGGTAAAGTTCCTTTAGCCCAAACGTTTCCTCGTTTCCACAGATCTGAAGAACCGAATCCGCAGATGTATACACGATCATATGCCCGGTTGCAATCTCTTCCTCGCCCAGTTCCTCTAAGATTTCGGTTCCACTCGCACTCTTGTTTCCAATCACTTTGTGACCGGTACGTTTTTCCAGTTCATCGATCAGTTCCTTTGGAAAACCGTGCTCGGTAAACGTCAAAAATGGCTTGGTAATATGAAGTCCCATCATTTCCCAGTGTCCGGTCATGGTATCTTTTCCGTTGCTCGCCTCAGAGAGCCTTGTAAAATATCCCATTGGTTTTTCCACCGGTGCGATATTCTTCAGCTCTTTTAAATTGGCAATTCCAAGTTTCTGCATATTCGGAATTGAAAGATTACCCACCGTCTCCGCAATATGTCCTAACGTGTCAGTTCCCGCATCGCCGAAACGTTCTGCATCTTTTGCTCCACCGATTCCACAGGAATCAACTACAATCGTAAAAATTCTACGGTACTTTTTTGCTTCCATGATTCTCACACCCCATTTTCTGTTCTCCATTGAAATCTGCTTTTCAGGTAAAACTTTTCCCACTCACGCATTATTTTTCACGGTCTGCCCTGATCAGTCTGCGGATTGCCTCCACGCCGACCATCACTGCTGCCTCCGTGTCATGAACGATCGGATTATCCATGCCGAGGGCATTGCGCTCCTGATTTCCCATAACAAGAAAATCAGAACCACAGCGGACTTTCAGATGCGCAGCCACAATAAACAATGCCGCCGATTCCATCTCAGACGCCTTGCAGCCCAGACGTTTCCATGCCTCCCACTTATTCAAAAGTTCATAGCTTACCGGCATGCGCTCCGGCTCATGCTGTCCGTAAAATGCATCTTTGCACTGGACTACTCCGGTATGATAAGTAAACCCAAGTTCCTTTGCTGCCGCAACAAGTGCATTTGCCACCTCAAGATCTGCCACTGCCGGATACTCGATCGGTGCGTATTCCCTGCTGGTTCCTTCCATGCGGACTGCTCCGGTAGCGATCACAATATCACCGCCCTTGACATCCAGATCAATTCCGCCACATGTTCCAACACGCACAAATGTATCTGCACCGCACTGCACCAGTTCCTCCATCGCAATTGATGCGGACGGTCCGCCAATCCCGGTGGATGTCACGCTGACCTTCTCACCTTCCAGATAACCTGTGTAGGTGACAAACTCCCTGTTGTCCGCCACAAGTTTTGCATCCTCAAAATGTTTTGCGATCTTCTCACACCGCTTCGGATCTCCCGGCAGAATCACATAACGCCCCACATCCCCCGTTCTGATCTGTAAATGATACTGTAACCCAGCTTCTCCTGAATAGTTCTGCATACCCCCACACCTTTCTTTTTATCTGTCGTTTTCCATTCTCCAGCTGATACATCTCTGAAGATATTCCACATATTCCGGATTTTTGCACATGCCTTTTCCCGGAGTATCCGAAATCTTGGCAACATCCATTCCATTACACTTGGTTGTCTTCATGACAATATTCAACGCCGGAACATCCGTGTCATTTGAAATATAAGTTCCGATTCCAAATGCAATTTTTACTCTTCCTGCAAAATAAGATGCGATCTTATCTGCCCGCTCAAAATCGAGACTGTCGCTAAATAACAGTGTTTTCGTTTTTGGATCGATTCCAAGGCTCTCGTAGTGGCAGATCATTTTCTCTCCCCACTCAAACGGATCGCCGCTGTCATGACGCACACCGGAAAACAGTGTTGCGTAAGTCAACTGGAAATCTCTTAAGAAGCAGTCTGTTGTAATAGCATCGGTCAATGCCGTTCCATTTAAAATACCGTATTCTTTTACCCACCAATCCAGCGCATACCAATTTGAATATGCCGGATTGTGCTTATGATTTCCCTGTCCGACACACATGATCCATTCATGCGCCATCGTTCCTACCGGAGTGATTCCATATTTTTTTGCAAGGAAAACATTGGATGTTCCTACAAACGTAGAACCAGGATATTTATTCTCGTTTAATTTTTTCACTGCCAGTTCCTGTGCCCCGGCAGAGAGTCTTCTTCTGAGTCCAAATTCGCTGAACAGTCCAAGGTTATAGGTACTGTTTTTCAATAAAGTAATTTTTTCATCCAGCTTTTTCTCAAAACTTGCAAGCAGCTCGTCATAATGATATGCCATGTGGAAATAAACTTCATTTACAATGGCAAGTGTCGGAATCTCATACAAGGAAGTGTTCAGCCATGTTCCGAATGTTTCGATCGTCAGTCCACAGTCTGCGTCCTCTGTAATCTCATAATCTTCATATCGAGGCTGCCACAGTCTTAAGAAATCCACATAGCTTCCCTTCATCCATTTGATCTTATGCAGATATTCCAGCTCCTCTTCTGTGAAACGCAATCCACAGTATGCCTTGATCTGCTCCTTGATCTCCTCCACCATCTCATGGGTAAAGTGAACGTCGGTGTTTCTGCATTTAAAAGACCAGGTTGTCTTATAATCTGAAAACTGATGGTAAATACACTGTCCCATCGAAAACTTGTACATGTCTGTCTCTAATAAACTTGTGATAATTGGTTCTAATAACATCTTTTTCTCCTCTATTTTCCGTAACGATCACTTCTATGCATCAACCAGACCTGCCTGTTACTTTTCTTTTCACGGACTGCTTTGCGCACGTCTTTTTACTATATTATAACTCTGTGGCGGTTTTGACAACAATTTTGTGGAAGAATGGGGCTTGTGGTATGAAATACGCTTTTTGCTATAAAGAAAAGAGACTCCGTTTTTTGAAGTCTCTTCTTGCGTAATACTTTATTATTTTTGCAACTGCTGGGTGATAAGTGTTCTTTCCTTCCCCTTAATTCCAAGTGCGTCAAGTGCCTGGTCTAGCGTCCATTTCATGTTGTTCATGAGATTTTGAACCGAAATTGTCTTTTCTTTTTCTACACGTTCTTTCACACGTTCTTCGACACATTCCTTCACGCGTTCTTCGACACATTCCTTCACACGTTCTTCGACACGTTCTTCGACGCGTTCATTAATATATCTCTCTACAATCTCACTCATTTCTTCACGCCCTCCTTCTTTCTCTTTAAAATGTTTCACACTTTCTGCCAGCTCCGTGTAGTGCATGCACTCCGGATTTTCACTGCAGTGCCCTGATTTTCTCCTCCAATGCATCTACCTCAGCACCGTATTTTAAGCCCCAGTCCTCACGTAAAAGTTCCAGTTCTTTCTTATAATATTCTACTGCACTCTCGTGATCGCCCATTCTGACACAACACTGTGCCATCGCTTCAAATGAATCTGTATATCGTGGTTTTGGCATGCAGTCGAATGTCTTTTGCCACATCTGGATTGCCTCTTTAAAGTATTCATTGTATGAAAATACATTTGCAATGGAAAATAAAATTCTCCAGCTATTTTCATTTGCTTTCGCCAGCGCCTCATACTCTGCCTTCACAGTTTCGAATCCCACCTGTTTTTCTTTGATAAAAACCTCATAAAAAGCATTCAGTTCATCTGGATTTTTCTGATAGGATTCTTTTAAAACAGTTTTTGCCTCCTCAATCCGTCCATCATCGATCAGGTTATCCAGCAGATAAAAATATACCCTTGTATTTTCCGGTGCAGTCTTTAATAATTTGTACCAATATCTGATCAACTCCTGATGATTAGCTGTATCCCAGTCAAACCGTTTTCCATGATTTCCGTTATTGATGTTGTTGATATCGCCCTTCTGGTTTGGGTGTAAGTCAATTGCCCGCTTTGCGTAATACACTGACTTTTGGTACATACATTCTGCCCGGTGTCCGTAAAAGTCTCCAAGCAGAGAAATTGCATGATAATTCGTCGGGTCTGCCTCTACCTCGCGGATCAGGAATGCTTCTTCATTCTCAAATTCCATATTTGTCATGACTCTTCCATATTGCAATTTCTTTTCAATACTCTCGTAACGTTTTTCGGTAGAGTATTCAAACAGATCATCAATCTGAATCCCGAATAAGGACGCAATATCCGGCAGCATTGTCATTTCCGGCAGCGAGCCGTCATTCTCCCATTTGCTTACCGCCTGACTGGTAACTCCTAATTTATCTGCAATATCTTTCTGGGACATGCCTTTGGAACGACGTAATTCTTTTATTTTATTGCCAATTGTTTTCATAAAATCTCAGCCTCTTTTCATTTTTTGTTTTTCCAAGATCTTGTGATTTTATTATAGCAATCCTATATGCAACGAACAATTTCAAATTAGTTGCGTTTGTGAAACCGTTGGTTGTTTTATATTGTTTTTCCATTAAATTTTCACTATTTTTACACTATTTTTCATTATTTTCAAGTGTTATTGCCGTAGTCCTATAGCCCAATCTCTAATCTTTTACGATATTCTCTTGGCGTTATCTTGTACCTCTCTTTAAAAACCCGGTTAAATGTCCTTTGACTTTCAAAACCACATTCAAGACATATGTTTGTTATCGTATCCTGCGTATTTTCTAATGCGCCAACTGCATAATTTAACCGCACGCCATTCAAATATTTGCTGAAGTTACAATGAAAAGTTTTAGCAAACATTCTCGACAACACGTATTTACTTATCCCCAGATCGAATGCCATCTTTTCAAGACTGATTTCATCTCTAAAATTTTTTGCTATATACTCCACAGAATTGTAAATCAAATCATTACTTCCTAATGATTTTTTATCGATCATCGGTATTTCAGTGAATACATATGCAAGAATTATTTGTGCATATGCCTGTGCCAATATCGGAGTACACTCTGGATTTTGCATCAAAAATTTTATTGCATGAACCACATCCGGATGTACATTTTCTTTTTTTAACACCGGATTTTTGGGACTGTATATTTGTAATTCTTTCAAAAATCCTGAAAGAACTGCCGGATCTATATAAAGGAAAATAGCTTTATTTTCTTTTTCGTCAAAAACCTGATAATGGTGTATTACATTCGGAAACACTATCGCAAAATCACCTTCGTCCATGTTATACAGCTCCATTCCGACTCCAAGTGCAATATTTCCATTTGTGACATACACAACCTCTATTGCTTCATGTAAATGGGGTGGCATATGTACTGTTTTTTTCCACTCTGCTGATATTCCCTTATCTTTGTTTTCGTATACTAACAGCATTTAGAGCCACCCTCTTTTTCTTAGATCTGCTTTCCGATACCGTTCTACACTTCAATTGCGACTAACAGATGGTGAATGAATATCTGATATCCTCTTCTGCACTGACATGATATTCGTCTGCCACATCAGTTCCCCAGCTGTCGATACCTCCGACTCCTCTGACTGCTCCGTATACACATAAAACCGTTCTTCTTGCTGGTGGTAATTCCTCATGATGCAGAGCATTTTCAATTTCAGATGCTGTATAAGGAAGGCATGAAAAAGCAAATTCCCGATCCATCTTCTCAATGCGGAGTGTCTGTGGCGAATGATCTGTTCTACTATTGTCAAGACTTGTATGTCTGCTAATTTCGAGCCACTCTGTATCCATTCTCATTCCACATTCCTGTGGAACAAGGTAAGGTGTTAAGCTCAGATCTGTGACTTCGTAAATACCCTTTTCGGCACCTGCTTTTCTATCCGGATATGTCTCACCGGACAAACCCTTATAGATATATTTATCTGCAAGTGTCGGCATGATAAAACGCATTCCAAACACCGGAAGCTCAGGCAGTCCTTTTGCTCCATTATAATGTACATCCACACGGATTTTTCCGGATGCATCAACCATATATGTCACAAGTACCGTTGTTGACGGATTAGATATCGTCTCATAAGTATATTTTACTATGATCTCATCAGCAAAAATATCCCCACCAAAGCTGTTATTGTCCGGTGCATAAGGTTTCTGCTCTTCTCCGTCCATAATGACTTGTGTTCCCCTGCAGTCAATGAACATATCTGCTGAAAGCCAGCTTCCGCTTTTAATATGGAACTTACTTCCTCTGTCGTTATCCGTCAGTGCCCGCCAGAAAGCAGGCTTTGGACAACGGTACAGCCACTCATATCCATTTTTCACGATAGATTCGAGTCCGCCTTGTGCATAAGAAAAAATATAATCAAATCCTTCACCATGTACACCAAGTGTATAGTCACCATAGACCACTCTTAATTTATCTGTATAAGCCATAGTAATACCTCACTTCCTGCATTGCCGGTTTCTCTTTCCTGTCAGCAAATACGATTCCATTTGCCGAGAATTCATAGTCTGCCGGTTTATCATCAAAGTCACCACCATAACGTAAAACTTCTTTTCCTGTCACCTGATCTTTTACAAGAATTGCCTGATCGATAAAATCCCATATAAATCCACCATGATACATGTCATATTTATCAATCAGCTTCATATATGCTCCCAGACCTCCCATGGAATTTCCCATATCATGCATGAATTCGCATAAAATATACGGTTTCTTTGGACTGTTATCTAAGTATTCCTCTACATCCTCCGGCTTTGCATACATTCTGGTCTCCAAATCAGAAATCGTATCCTCATATGCCCTGTTGTAATAAGCACTTTCATAATGAACTAATCTTCCATCTTTCTTTTCGGCATAATAAATGTTCATTGCTTCAATGTCATCACCTGCATAGGATTCATTTCCCAATGACCAGAATAGAATGGATGTATGGTTTTTAAATGTTTCAAAATTATTTCTTGCACGATCAAGTACCGCCTCTTTCCACTGTGGAAGAGATCCCGGCACATTGCAGGATGGTTCGATCGCTCCTAATTTCTGGAAGGAACCATGACTTTCCAGATTTGTTTCTGCCATCACATAAATTCCTGCATTGTCGCACATATAATACCATGGTATCTGATCCGGATAGTGACAGGTACGCACAGAATTAATATTATTTCTGAGCATACATGCGATATCTGCTTTCATATCTTCCAAGCCAATGCATCTTCCTGTTTTTGGATTCCACTCATGACGGTTTACTCCTGTGATAATCAGGCGTTTTCCATTTAAATAAATGATCTTATCAATTATCTCAATTCTTCTGAAGCCAATATCATAAGGAATTACTTCTGCTAAACTTCCATCTTCCGCCTTAAGCTCTACATACGCATGATATAAATAAGGATCATGATTATCCCACAGTTCCACAGTTTCTAAATCAGCACAGATCGTACCTTCTAAATACTCATTTTCTTTCTTTAACTGTACGGATTTTTCTGCCAACAAATTTTCTTCCCTGTCTTTTAAAATAAAGCTGGCAGTTATATTCTGAGCATCCGGTGCAGATACTTTCATGCTGACAGTTACGCTTCCACTCACATTATCCTGATTCAGCACAGGTTTGAACCATACATCATCCATATGTACATCCGGTATCGCTTTCAGAGTAACATTTCTAAAGATTCCAAAAAAACGGAAAAAGTCCTGATCCTCTAAAAATGCTGCTGTGCTCATCTTATGAACCTGAACTGCCAGCACATTTCCCTTTTCTTTTATATAAGGTGTCAGGTCAAACTCAGAAGGCGTAAAACTATCTTCTGCATAGCCTACAAACTGTCCATTCAGCCACAGATACATCGCTTCTTCTACACCTTCAAAGCAAATATGGATTCTTTTTCCACACATACTCTTATTCAGGTCAAAGTATTTGATATAAGAACCTACCGGATTGTACTCTGCTTCTGAAAACATTCCTTTTTCTGCTCCGGTCGCCTCCATGCTGTAAGCTCCTCTATGGTACTCTTTTCCTTCCCACGGATACATGGTGTTGATATAACGGATTTTATCATATCCAGCCAGTTCAATATGTCCCGGAACCATAATTTTATCGAATCCTGATGCATCAAATGTTTCCTCATAAAAATTAACCGGTCTGCTTTTTACATTTTTACTATAAGAAAACTCCCACTGTCCGTTTAATGACTGAAATAATGGGTTTTTCTCTTTTTTCATGTCCGAATAATCCAAATAATAACAATGATCACTGTGTGCTTCCAACTGATTCACACGAAATACTTCCGGATTATCCAACCATTTCATATCAGCATTCATATTTTTCCTTCCTTTCCAACTGTTTTCTAAGTTTTTCATTAGCATCTTCTACATTCATTCTTGACATGATAAATGTAATAACCAATGACAATACCATCGGAATCCACAAATACATAACATGCAACATGTTCAGGCAGGATTCTGGCTGGATTGTTGCTTCTTTCACAAATCCACTTGCATCAAGTAACCATCCGCAAAGAGCAACTCCGATTCCTCCACCGATCTTTGTTCCGAAAGAAGTACAGGAATACATTGTTCCGTCAATGTGTTTATGTTTTGTAAGGTATGTATATTCTGAACAGCTTGCAATTACAGCTCCCATATCCCCCTGCCATGGTGCCATTCCAAGTGCTGCAATCGCTGTAAACGCAAGCATAAGCGGAACACTACCCATATAGCCGGCAAAAATCACTCCGACACGTCCTGCTGTCCCAAGAATATAGCCTGCAAGGTTCATTCTATATAAACCTTTCATCTTCTCTACCAGCATTGGTGTAATACACATCGCAATGATGACAGGGATATTGATCGCCCATGAGAATACAGAATATAAATCTTCATTTTTCAGTATGTAGATCATGTAATAAATTCCCATATTTAACATAGCTGAATAAATCTGCTGACAAATATAAGTAGCACAGATCATAAGATAATACTTATTGGAAAATAAAAGCTTTGCAGCCTCTACCAGACCATACTTTTCTTCTGTGTGATCTTTACCTGCTTTCAGTTCTTCTTCCGGAAGCTCCTTGATTGAAAATACGGAAATCGTATTTACGATCAGACCAATAACTGCATATACTACCGCAACTGTTCTCCATGCAGCTGCTCCACCGCCTGCTGTTCTTACAAACTGGACTGTAACAGACTGAATCAGTAAGCTTGTCGAAAATGCAAAGATAAAACGCCATGACCCCATCTCAACACGTTCTCTGCTGTTTTTTGTACAGAAAGTAACCAATGATGCATACGCAATATTGTTCGCAGTAAAGAATACTGCATTTAACAGTGTATATGCAACAAAGAACCATGCATACTGTGCCGTTGTTCCAAGAGTGTCCGGTATTGCAAAGTTTGCTACAAGTGTTACCGCACAACCAATATACGCATAAAGCATCCAAGGTCTTGCTTTTCCAAGTTTACTTTTTGTTTTGTCGATCATCGTTCCAAAGAACATATCACTGATTCCGTCAAATAGCTTTGATACCATGATCAGTGTTCCGATAATACCGGGATTCAAACCTACCGTATTTGTCAAATAAAGCATTACGAATGACGAAAGAAACGCATATACTACATTTCCTGCCAGATCCCCCGAACCATAACCTACCTTGTTATACCATTTCAGGTATTTTTTTTCTTCCATGTGAAACTTCTCCTTTCAATGTACCCTCATTTTTTTCCACAACTTTGTTATATCTATGATATAACAAGATACATTAAAAGAGCCATGTCACAAATCGCATAAAATATGCACAAAATGATATTATTATATGAAAATCACAATAACCTAGTGCGTTATATCACCAAAAGCATGCACAAAATAGTATTATTTATGGTATACTAATTAGCAATACAGATAGTTTTCATCTATCATTGTACTTGCATTAGTAGCAATATTTTTAATGGGGGATTAAAATGTATACAAATAATGCCTATCTGAATAATTCTACTGTTGACCGAAAAGACAAATCAAAACCCTTGGTGATAACCATGTGCGGTACATACAAATTATATACCAAACCAAAACTTCCTACATGGCGTCCCCGTGGCAGGCTTGACTTTCAGCTATTATACATTGCTGCTGGAAAAGCACATTTTCATTTTGGCAGCGATACGGAAGAAACCATTGTTCCGGCTGGCCATATGGTATTGTATCGACCTAAAGAACCTCAAAAATATGAATATTACGCCAACGACCAGACAGAAGTTTTCTGGGTTCACTTTACCGGTAACAATGTTACTAATTTACTACGTTCCTATGGATTAACCAATGATAAAAAAGTGTTTTATTGTGGTTTTGATTCCGAATATAAAACTCTTTTTCAATCAATGATAAAAGAATTACAGATGTGTCAGGATGGATACCCTGAAATGCTGGAAATGTATTTACGCCAGATTTTTATAAAACTACAACGCCATTTTCATTCTTCTATAACTATCACAAGCTCTCGTACTGCTGCTGAAATAGACCGTGCTGTTTCCTACTTTAGTGAACACTATAATGAACAGATCAACATCGATGATTATGCCAAACAGAATTTTGTCAGCACAAGCTGGTTGATCCTCAATTTCAGATTATATACTGGAATTACACCAAAACAATTTATTATGAAAAAAAGAATATATAATGCAGAAATGCTTCTGCAAAATCAGCATTATAGCATTAATGAGATTGCTCGTATTGTAGGCTATGACAATCCTTTGTACTTCAGCCGTATTTTTCAAAAAACGAAAGGTATCTCTCCTTCTGAGTATAGAAAAAATGTATAAACCAAAAAGCAGAGATGTGCTATTCTCTGCTTTTTGCAACTTTTGTCTATTTATTTTTTCATTTTGGCACGAAATACGCTCTTTCTCATTTTATAATGGCATCGTAAACAGAAAGGAGATGAACTTCCATGAGAAACAAATTCCACAACTATATTGAAAATATACTCAGCTTTTATTCAACCTTCTTCACAAAGGGATATTACCGTTTTTAAGTACCATTCTATACATAACAATTGCAATGCCACAAAGCGTAATGCCAAAACTATTAAATCCATTTCTGAAAGAAATAATATTAGTCTTAATTATGTTAGAGACGAGGTTGAAGGAATGCTTTATTCAGCATATTCGGTTATTTTAGGTGGAGATTGCAAGCTTTCTGATAAGGGTTTTACAGATATAGATATTTTACTAAACGAAAATGACGAACAATTCTTCTAGATACCCAAATAATCAATTTATTAAATGAGTATGTAGAATTTATTATAAACGATGTCGATATAATGTCTGATTACATAAGATCATCACTAATCGATAACTCATGGTTGAGAAACAAAACTAAGCAACGTTATAGAAAAATAATTTGCAGATGCCTGTTTTGCTTCGTCTAAATTCATCTGAAAACATGAAGTGTTATAAATTATGATCCTCTTTACACTTTTCCTTGCATCAGCTCATAAGATATGTTATATTATGCGTAGAAAGAGGGAAAGCCAGAGAAGCGGCTTACCCGAATGAATTAAGTAACTGTTTTATCAACAGCCGTCATTATTCGCAGTAATGGCGGCTATTTTCGTTTTCCCTTGAAAATCGTGTAGCACAATCCAACAAGGGCGCAAATGAATATTCCAATCTGAATTAAGTCAGAGTATGTAACATACATTGGCAACGCCCTCCTTTCTTTCGTCTGGAGGGTTGGTCTACGCTTTGCTCCGGTCGTTGCTAAACAAGCCCCACCGGGGCTTAGCAACCCTCCGAAAAAGAGGGTAAGCCGCCCGGCTCTCTGGTTTCCCATGTGCGAAGTATATCATAACTTATTAAATCAGACAACGATAAATCGAGTAGGAGGCGGTGCCTAACCGCCGTCCTCTCACACCACCGTGCGTACCGTTCGGTACACGGCGGTTTCAATAGTTGACGTGCACAGACTGATAGGCTGCGGCTAAATCATAAAAGCCACTGTTTATCAGTCTTTCTTTTGTCATTGCCATGTTTACTGCAACTGTATGCGTTGCGAACCAATGTCCATGTCGGGTATTACCCGCTTGCATTGCCAAGTCTTCGGGTACTCCCATCTTGATAAGGTTACGTACCTTCGTCCTTGGTTTCTTCCACTGTTTCCATATACACATACGTATTCTGTGATAGAGCCATCCGTTGATGTCATCTATGTTGTTCTTCATACTTGCAATTCCGTAGTAGTTAAGCCATCCCCTCGCATACACCTTGATTTTCTCAAGGTTTGGCTTGATTGACTGACATCGCTTACGGGAAGACAGCTCCTTCAGTCTGGACTTGAACTTTTTCCATGACTTCGGATGAACTCGGACATAAATTCCTTTTCCGTTCCTTCCCAATGCAAAGCCAAGGAATTTAAAATTTCGGATTGCAAACACGCTGACAGTACGGCTCTTTTCTCGGTTGACTGTAAGTTTCAGCCTCTCCTCAAGATATTTTGTACTGCTTTCCAAGAGTCTCTCTGATGCCCGCCTGCTCTTTGCAAGAAGCACGATGTCATCTGCATATCTTATGCATGGAACACCTCTTTTCAGAAATTCCTGGTCGAACTCATTGAGGTAGACATTTGCCAGCAATGGCGATAGATTTCCACCTTGCGGTGAGCCTTCCTCTGTGTCAATGACCACTCCGTTTTCCATTACACCGCTTTTCAGATAGCGCTTTATCAACTGTACCACACGTTCATCTTTTACATTCTTCCGGAGAAGATTGATGAGAATTTCATGATTAAGAGTATCGAAGTACTTTGACAAGTCAAGGACTACAGCAAATGTATAGCCTTGTTCTGCATACTCCTTAACCTTAAGTATTGCATCTTTTGCACTTCTGTTCGGACGATAGCCATAGCTACCCTCTGCAAACAGCGGTTCATAGATTGGCACTAACTGTTGGATTATTGCCTGTTGTAGTGTACGGTCTATCACTGTTGGTATGCCAAGCTTTCGCACACCACCATCTGATTTTGGAATCTCAACTCGTCTTACTGGGGACGGAGTATACTTTCCACGATAAATGCGGTCGGTTAACTCTTGTTGATGTTCCTTTAGATATGGAAGAGCCTCTTCAATGGTCATGCTATCAATTCCCGGCGCTCCCCTGTTTGCCTTAACTCTCTTATACGCTCTGTTAAAGTTGTCCTTGTACAGTATCGCTTCCAAAAGTCTCGGCTGTGCACTGTCTCTTTCTTTCCATATCCGATTGAATGACCTAGACGCTTTCACATACCCTTCATGTTCCGCATTATCTCTCTGCGAACAGCCATTATTTTCAATGTTTTCTGCCATAGACGGTCATTCCTCCTTTCTCGGTCATACTCAAGACTCCTACTGATTCATTCCTTCACCTCGAACGGAACTTGTTCCGTTTGGCTACTATGACCTCTGCTGACTTCTATGCGTTCAGCATTGCTTTATGCAATGGTTACCTCTTTCAAGGCATATCGCACAGACCTCCCTAGGTACCACACGTTTCTTCCTCTCCATCCATCTGCCTCATTTATCATACATGATTCCGTGTAGTTATTTGGTTTCAGCTTGTGGTGCAGTCTTACCCTCATGCATGACCTCATATGAGATTTCTGTTCGTCAGACCAGAGATTTGCCCGTGAGTTAGTATGTTCCTCACATCCAGCTTCCTTCAGATTCCATCTCACGATGAACACCCTTGCCTTCGGCTATATCCTTCCCACTACCGGGTGGATTCGGGACTTTAACCCGTTAGAAACGTGCGCCGCTAGGCGCACATCGACAAAATCCCCTTAGATTACTCTAAGAGGATTTGCTTATTTCGAGATATTTTTCTATAAAAGTGCGTCAAAAGGTGTGTCAGTCTTTTATTTCATATCAGAGAATTGTTTCGGAACCCCTATAAAATAAGCATTCTTTGGATTATTTCTCATCCACCACCTGAAAAATAAAGAACTTCATATGTGAGGGCTGAAAAGCCTGTATTTAAAGGATTTTCAAGTCCACTCTATAACTTACTACACCATTTTTACACCATTTCTGCTATGATAGACATCTCCTCTTTGAGTGTTTCATCCAGTACATGACAGTACAAGTCCATTGTCATTTGTAACGAATTATGACCGAGTAATTTCTGCAAAGTCTTTGGACGCATACCCTTTGCAATACAATTTGTTGCAAAAGTATGTCTTAAACAATGTGGTGTAAATCTCTCAAATTTTTCTGTCGGGTTTTGAGCATTGATACGGTCAACTATATAGTCAATTGAACTTCGGATATTGCTTTCATGGATAGGGCGGTTTGTCTTACTTGTAAACACCAAATCCTCAAATCCCTGTTGTGGTTGAAATCTTGTTGTCATATCCTCATGCCATATTCTTTGCTCCTGCAATACTTCCTTTACCTGCTTTGACATAGGGATATTTCTTTTCCCTGCTTTGCTTTTTGGTGGATGAAATTCGTATATCGCTTTTCCGTTGTTTGGCAAATAGCAAAGTGTTTTCTCTACATGAATAATTCCATTTTCAAAATCTACGCAATCCCATGTAAGCCCCAGTATTTCCCCCATTCTCATACCTGTATTCAAAGCAAGTATAAAGAATGGATATAAACTACTGTCTTTTGCGGACTGGTAAAGCAATTGTATTTCCTCTGTTGTCAAAACTCTCTTTTCAGTCTGTTCTTTGCCCTCGATTTTTGTGTTTACGGATAACGCAACATTTTTGTTAATCAAGTCAGTTTCCATTGCCCTGTTAAGTATATCTACCAAAACTGCCTTACAATCTCCTCTGGAACTATCGCTTTTTAATTGATTAAAAGCATTCTGAATAATCACCAGATTAAGATTTGATATTTTTCGCCACCCTAGTTCTTCACGCAATCGGTTATACTGAATTGCATATGTCCGCTTCGTGGTATCCCTGCAATTCTTTTTACAGGTTGTCAGCCACACCTCGTACCACTCATTCAGCGTCATGTTGCTATTCACAACATTTATCTGCTTTTCATCCTCATATTGTTCGTCTCGCAGTTTTTTTGTTATTTCACTGTATGTTCTCGCATAGATGGTTTGTCTTTTTCCGAAACGATTTATGAAACGTGCTTGATACAAACCGTCTTTGCGTTGGGAGATACCTCTCCCTAATTCTTTACCCTTTAATGATTTACCCATTTTACGCTCCTTTTCTCTGGTAAATCAAAAGGGGACTGTAGTTGTTGTCTTAATTAGTATAACATTACAGTCCCCTTGTTTTCAATTTAAACAGCCATTTTATCAAGCCATTTATCAAGTTTATTTTTATCTGCATACCACCGGTTTCCGATGCGTACTCCAAAGCCGTTTTGACCTCTAACTAACTCTCTGGCTTTGGTTTCCCCAATCCCAAGATAATCGCATAATTCTTTAAGCGTCAGCAATTTTCTTTCCATAGGCTAACCCTCCTTGAAAGGACAGAAGGTCATCTGCTCTGCTGTCAGCATCTGAAACTCATTCAGATAATCAAACAGGCTATATGTCTCTACCTTGCCGTTTTTAAATACCTGCACCTTATGTATGCGTCTTAAAAAAGCTTTCCACGTTTCCGGGCTGTATGTCTGTATGTCTGGATACTGCTCCTTTAGGTCTATATTAGATAAAATATAGGCTTTTGTATAACAGGCAACCTTATCAGAATATCTACACGGAAGTGTCACAGGATAGCCGTCCAGATATATCAACATCTGATTGATATGAATAGAACTCTGAAACTCCTCAAACATGATAACATCCTGCCCTTTATACTGATCAAAAGGATGCTTATAATTCGTTACCCGAAACACGTTTGCATATCCGAATTTTTCCATAATACTTCTGGTTTTCCCACTTCCTGTATCTCCATACAAATAATCTACTTCCAGATTGCGAAAAATATCTTTATAACTTTCCTCCTGTATAATTTGCCTTACCTTATCCATTCTCTCAATCTGGGTTATAAATTCCGGCTGTTCTTCCAAAATATCATAGTTACTTTTTCCCTCAGATATCAATTCATATAAAGCAGTTAAATCATTCCTTTCCCCCTGCCGCTCTGTAGGCATTTCTCCCCATTCCTCATGCGTATCCGGGAGATTAGTTTCTCTCTTTTTATCCTTAGACCATTTCTCTCCCTCTTTAAAAATGTAATCTCTATTCTGGATAGAAGAACCATAGGCTTTTTCTATGTGTGCCTCTGGGAACAATCTTTTTATTGTACTGAACCTAACCGGGGATTGGAAAAGAATATATACATGCGTGTGGTGCGTCTTTCCTACTTCATCACTCATACAAAAGTAGCGAAGTGATTTCAGAGTGCAGACATTCTTTTTTATTGCATCATGTGTATATCCCTTTTCCAATGGATTATTTATTGTTAATTGCCATTTTCGGCTCTGTATCTGCCGTACTTCTGTATCCATTAATTTCCTCCTCTTTTTCTTTCTGCTCAAATAGTTTTTTCAAATAAAAGGAAATTTCTTCCATTTTTTCTAGCTGTTCCTTTCTATATTTTTTGCGTTCTGCAAGTTCCTCTCTTATTTCCATGATCAATTCATGTATTTCTCTTGTTTCGAGCATTTCATCTATTATATTCATATTCTTATTCTCCTTTGCTACAAGCGACAGAAGTGTCTAGGTAATACTTGCCTAGACATCTTCCCCGGTCTTTGCCCCTTGCCTTTGGCAGGGGCAAGCCGGGGAGTATGCTATCTGTCACTATGTTTCATTATTATTTCTTTAATATGTTTCTTCCAATCAACTATGTTGCGTATACGAGGATAAGCAACCTCATAAAGTGGGTGTCCGTCTGCTAATAGGCATCCTTCCCCTTGATGATAAATTTTGTCGGGTAATTCTTCCCCTGCAAAAATCATCCCCTTTTGCTCCTTACTCATTCTGCCAAGCCCCAGCATTATCATAAAATTATCTCTTGCTCCGTTTGAAAAAAGACTGGCATCTGCTCTCTGGGTTACTATCCATGTCCCATAGCCAATACCTCTGCCAAGCATCAAAATTTCCGCAATTGCTCCTAAAATATCTCCTGCTCTCTTTGTCTTATCTCTTTTGTCACAGAATGTCAGATAATTTATCATAGCAGGGTATTCGTCACACACTAGAAGATGCCGTGCTGTGCCTTGTCCTTGTTCTCTGGCATTGCAAAAACTTTCATAATATGCCATTACGCCCTCATAGCAATCATTACCACTGTAGTAATGTGGATAACCCTTCAAAAAAGCAAAATCTTCTGAGTTTTTAAAATCACAGAAATATACCTTAATATCTGGTTCATCCTGCAACAGGCATCCGAGAAGGTAAAGAAGTGCATAGGACTTCCCCGAACCACTTGAACCTGTTATTAATGCGTGGCAATGACTGCTTAACGGTAAGGCGAGGAGCACCGGCGGTTTTCCACCGGCTCCTGTTATATACCCCCATATCATACTGGATTGCTCCAGTTTGCATCCGGTACAGCGTTATTGTTATCTGCACCTTGCTGATTTAGTTGTATCTGATGCAGATATTCTGCATATGTCGGAGATGCAAACACAGCTTGAATAATAAAGGTATTTCCCACATCCTCTATTACATCAATACAAACTGCATCATACCAGTTTCCATATGCATCCATGTAGTTTTGCATTTGCAGGGTAGGAAAATTGCCTGCACCAATCAGCCTTGCACATACAGATTGAAACAGTGCTTTAAATTCCAACAGGTCTGCTGTCTGATACTGCATCCTTATATCTGCCTTATCCAGTTTATACTGGTAAAAACAAATATTATGCGCCAGTATGTAATGACCTCCCGGTATTTCTATTTCCTGTAAAATCCGTGGTACAACCGCACCAATATCCGGGGCTACGGTTTTTGCCGTCTGATACATGATGTTACGCATAATCGGGTATCCCCTTTCTGCCTGTACCTGCAGTTCTGCAAGAACCGGGTCAACTGTCGGTACATCCTGCACGGCACTTTCCGCTTTTTTCTTATCCATTTTTGATTTAACATAAGCATAAAGCCATAGGATAACACCACCAATCACGACCCATTCAATGTGATAGTTGATTAGGTAAGCTATTAACCATGCAAGGGAGCCCCCGAGCAGTACAAGCCCGCTAAGTGAACCCACAAAGAGCAGGATTATTTTCCATATGCTCTTTGTTTCTTTGTTTTTTCAAAACTTTCCCAGAACCAACTTATAGGAAATGTTAAGAGTGAAATTAGTTTTTCAAACAGCCATGTCATGCCATCACCTCCACTCCGTCAGCACTACAGGAGAGAGCATACTCTCCGCTGTTGGTGCGATAGAACTTTCCAGAAAGGTTTTTAAACTTAATCTTGACTTTTCCTTTCTGTAGATCAAGTTCTTCCGGTGTCATAACAGGCTTTGTACCGGGTACTTTTACAATAACTTTTTCAAAGTTATTTTCCGGAAATACCACTTCATATTTTATGTGTGTCTGTGTATCCATACGTTTACCATTTTGGTATTCATACCCAGGCAGTATCCTAAGCAAAATTCCTGCCGCATCATTACTTCCTGTAATTTGTAATGCAATTAAAGTTAAATCTGTAATATTCATTTTATTTACCTCCAATTTTTTTTCTGGTATACTTAATCTAAAACATGTTATGCAAAAAAGTTATTATACCTGCTGTTATCACCCCCCTTTAGGCGCCCTTTGTTTTTGTACACCCTCAGCGTACACCAAAAATAGACTATAAAAAGTCCTATTTCATCAATAACTTTTTTGGCTTTTTTCATTGCAAAACATGATATCTTGATATTTTGTTATACCAAAATGCATTATTAAAAGGAGTTTTTTAAGAATGAACAATCAGACTGTAAATGAATTGCAAAAATGTGCTAAACTGAATAAATATTTTTGGAATGGTTTATTCGCTGTAATTTATGAAGAAAGAAGATATGAAATACCAATAGGTGCATTAACCGCCGGAGAAGATGAAAATTATTGGATACATGAAACAATCTCAACAATAAAAAACTACTTATCATGTAAACATGTGTTAGATTTTTCACGATTTAAAGAATTTTGCAGTGGTATTCATTGTAATATTTTGGATAGACATTTTATAGAACTGCTTCCCCTTGTCAATAAAGCATATGCTTATTTGGAAGAACAAGATTTCACTAATGGAAAGGTATCCAAAAGCAAAAAGTACCGTCAAAAAATATTAGAGCAGGCGGACATGATAAATGACGATACTTATATGTTGGAGCAACAAATTGCACAAGACGAATGGGAACACGCAAAAATTTTAGAGATATTCAATGACCTAACCGAAAAAGAATTATCCTTGCTATATCTAGTTGCAGATGGTTACAAATATACACATGGATGCGATGATTTCTTTATGGAACATTTTTTCCAGTTGAACGAAAATGGACAGGCTTTATTCAAAGAGGCTCTTGAGGTTGAGTATAGCCAACAGAACAATTCCATCGACGATGAAATGTGCATGTTTTGCCGAATAATGGCAGTAGAAAAAAACACTAATATAAAAGCTATAACCCCGAATATGCTTTATGAAAAATTAGAGAAAATAGGATTTTCTTCACCCGAAGATGCCCAAAAACTAAAAAACTATAGATATGCTGAAACTGATACGTGGGTAGTATTAGAACTCTTCCACAAAGTTATGCTTGCATATGCAGACGAAAATATTGAAGATTTACCTTTTGGAGAAAAAGACTGCTTGCTGATACTGTTAAATTGGTTGGTAGATATTCCTTCATTGAGAAAACAATCAGCTATGTAAGAACTACAATAATATATTATTGAAAAGGATGCGCAATCACGCATCCTTTTTTGTACTCTGATTTTTCACATATTCTTTTAATGCCAAATTGATATACTGGGAAAAGGAGCGATCATCCTGTTCTGCCAATTCTTTAAGAACCTCAATCAAATCTGTATCCAATGTAATGCTCACTTTTGTTTTTAATGACTTCATAAGCACATCTCCTTTTTTCCTACAATATAGCAGTATTCACTATAATATATTGACTAATCGCTTAAAGTAGGATAAAGTAGGATTACAAAATTAAACAGGAGGTAATCAATATGAATATTGATCATGCGAGAAATTCCCCAGATTATGGAATTTTAGAAAGCTACATTGAGGACGACAAACGAGGACACAATCTAACAGAAGATGCTTTTAGGGTAAATCATGTAAATGAAATTATTAAACAGTCTCCCGAAGTTTGGAAGGCTGCCAAGGAAGACTTTGAAATATATCAGAATTGGTAACATACTACAGAATACTAATATACCCTCATAAAATAGGAGAATACCAAAATTAAAAGAATACTATCAATATTTATTTTAACAATGTTAGATTGTATATAAAACTATAACCACAAAGGAGAAGGTGGAATATGAAAAAAATTTTATTTTAGTAACAACAATGTTGACAGTATGTCTATCATTAACAGGTTGCCATATGAAGCACGAATGGCAGGAAGCCACCTGTACACAACCACGGACCTGCACTATAGGTGGTGAAACAGAGGGTGAACCTCTGGGACACACATGGGCGGACGCTACCTGTACCGAGCCAAAAACTTGTAGTGTATGCGGAGAAACGGAGGGACAACCTCTGGGACATACATGGATAGATGCTACCTGTACCGAGTCAAAGACCTGTAGTGTATGCGGAGAAACGGAGGGACAACCTCTGGGGCACACATGGATAGATGCTACATGCACCGAACCAAAGACCTGTAGTGTATGCGGAGAAACGAACGGAGAACCGATTGAACACGATGTCATTTATACAACGGGAAAATGCCGGGTTTGTAACCAACAGATAATCGAAGTGGAAGATATTAAAGCAGGAGATATTGAAAATTATTTCGATATTGCATACACGAGCACCGCTGAATCTCCTTGCACAATATCTGTAGAGCCTAAAGATGGAGGTTATAAGTATAGTAGTGGGTATATCTCTTTGAAGATATATCAAGGCGAAAAAAAGACGTACGGAAGTCCAGCAAAATATGCCAATACATTGCGAGAAACTACATCTATTAACCTTGATGAAAACGGATATGGCTCAACTGAAGTAACATTCCCCGATTATGGATATCATATTCGCTTTGAAATAGATAATGTCGCTATTCGTCGCTATAAAGAATAATCATCAATCATTACACACAAGAATTTTTACAAAATCGAATTACATTTGCCGTCTTGTTTTTTCACTTATGAAAAGGCTGAAGGAGGTCGGATAATGCAACCCACGATAGAGATGGAATTTGAATACGCCTACAATGTGTGGAAAAAAACAAAAGAGTTGGCTGATGAAACAGTTAAATCGCTAAAGTCATGTTATCAGCGCACTTCTGGAAAGGAAATTGATAAAGCATCACAAGCCTACCCTATTGAATTTCTAAATTATATTGATACTAGATTAAGAGACTTTTAATATCCTAGCAATAAAAGCTATTCAATCCAATACGTCAAACAAAACAAGGAGTGTTTCAAAGTACAATGAAACACTCCTTCTCCTTGTTCTTCTATCAGCACAACTACTTTCCCTTTTGATTTTACACCATTTACTACACCATCTTGTTAATAAATTACACCATTTTGCAGTAAGTTACGATACTTCTCGATTTTCTGAAAATTGCTGTATTCTGCATAAAATCAAGGTTTTCAGGAATTATGAAGCACTACTTCTCATCCACTACTTGAAAAATAAAGAACTTCAGATAATAGCTTTCATCCGCCGCCCACAAAATCGGATGATCCGGTGCCTGTGTACGGAATTCCACCTGACGGAGTCTCTTGTGTGTTGCCTTGGCAGCCTCTTTCACAGTCTTTGCGAGAAGATCCTGCGTCATAAAATGAGAGCACGAACAGGTGGCAAGATAACCGCCATCTTTCACTAACTTTAAGCCCTTCATGTTAATTTCACGATAACCTTTGATCGCATTTTTTGTCGCCTCGCGGGATTTTGTGAACGCCGGCGGATCTAAGATGACTACATCATATTTTTCTCCTGCCTGTGCGAGTTTTGGAAGTTCATCCAAAACATTTGCCTGACGGAAATGCACGGTGTTTTCCAGATGGTTCAATCTCGCATTCGCCTCTGCCTGGCTCACTGCATATTCGGAAATGTCAAGTCCGGTGACATCTGCAGCCCCGACGATTCCTGCATTCAGTGCAAACGTTCCCATATGTGTAAAACAGTCTAAAACTTTCTTGCCTTTGCAGATACGCTGCATGGCAAGACGATTGTATTTCTGGTCGAGGAAAAATCCTGTTTTCTGGCCATTCGCGACATCGACCATATAATGAACGCCGTTTTCCACGATCTCCACATTCGTGTCAAACGCATCCCCGATGAAGCCTTTTACTTTGGAAAGCCCCTCTTTCGTTCGCTCATTTGCATCGCTCCGCTCGTACACGCCGCGGATTTTGATACCGTCCTCTGCCAGAATTTCTTTTAAAAAGTTCACGATCGTTTCCTTGAACTGCTCCATGCCAAGTGCCAGACACTCGACCACGAGCACATCCTCATATTTATCGATCACTAAGCCCGGCAAAAAATCAGCCTCACCGAAAATAATACGGCAGGAAGAAGTATCTACGGTTGTCTTGCGGTACTCCCATGCATTTTTCACACGCATTTTCAAAAATGATTCGTCGATCTCCTGATCCGGTTTTCTCGTCATCATGCGGATACGGATTTTCGAGTTCTGGTTGATAAATCCTTTTCCCATCGGATATCCGTCAAAATCATGTACAGTCACGACTTCTCCGTTTTTGAACCGTCCTGTAATGGTGTCTATCTCATTGTCAAAAATCCACGCACCGCCCGCTTTGATGGTACGTCCTTCCCCTTTTTTCAATGTCACAATTGCACTCATGTCAGCTCTCCTTATTTAAAATCTTTCTCTCACTGTTTTTTCTGTCATTTCCACTCTATCGGCATATTTTAGCATGGTTTTCTGCGGTTCACAAGATTTATGATGACTCCACCTGATTTTCTTTATAATCCACGTTTGTAGTTTTATAAAAAAGTATTTCTCTTCTTGCAAAATATCTCCTGACTTACGATAATAAAGACAGGGAATGCTTTTTCGTGCTGTTTCACGAATTTGCTGATCTTCCATGATAAAACACTGGATCATTCTGATTTTGAAAGGTAAGACTCTTATGATAAAAATAAGTTTATGCATGATCGTAAAAAATGAAGCTGCCATCCTGTCCAGATGTCTCGACTCTGTCTGTGACCTAATGGATGAGATTATTATTGTGGATACCGGCTCCACCGACGATACAAAGGCTGTCGCAGCAAAATACACTGACCGGATTTACGATTTCGCATGGAACAATGATTTTTCTGCTGCAAGAAATTTTTCTTTTTCCCTCGCAAATATGGATTATATTTACGCACCGGATGCAGATGAGATACTGGACGAGGAAAATCGCAAAAGATTTCTTTTGTTAAAGGAAGCCCTTCTGCCGGAAATTGAAATCGTACAGATGAAATACCGCACCGTCTCTGAATTTAACACCGTTTTGAATGCAAGAACCGAGTACCGTCCAAAATTGTTTAAACGTGTCCGGGAATTTGAGTGGATCGATCCGATCCACGAGACGATCCGCCTCACACCGGTTGTATTTGACAGCGACATTGAGATTTTGCACATGCCACAGTCCATGCACCACAAACGGGATTTTTCCATTTTTGTGGACGCCTTCAACAGAGAGGGGACATTTTCTGCCAAGCTTCGCAGCATGTATGCAAAAGAATTATTGAAAACAGGGGATGAAAAAGATTTTGCGGAGGCACTTCCGATTTTCCGCCTGATATATGATTCCGGCACAGACACCGACGCACAGAAAGAAGCCGCCTGTGTGCTCGCACACGCCTACCGGATTGCCGGGGACACCAACCGCTTTTTCCAGATGACACTGCGTGATATGCTGTCAACACCATGCGCCGAAATCTGTCTTGAACTTGGAGCTTATTTTGAGGAAGCCGAAGATTATGAGGAAGCTTCCCTCTGGTATTATAATGCTGCGCATGAGACTTCCAGCATTTTAGATGTACACACGGGCGGCGATCTGCCGCTTCAGGGATTGATCCGCTGTTATGAGATAATGCTTGCAGCTTTGCCGGAGGATGATCCGTTTGCCGCACTTACCGCAAATCAATATGAAGAGGCTCTCGCCGATGCCAGGGAAGCACTCGCCAACTGGAATGTGCCGGAAGAATTATAATTCCTTGCGGAGTGTTTTACTCCAGTCTGCCACAGCGTCCGTTTGTGGCAAGAACAGAACACTTCTGCCCCAGAGTGACTGCGCCGCCCTCGACCGTTGTGACAACGCCGCCTGCTTCTTCCACGATCAGCGCTCCCGCCGCAAAGTCCCACGGACTCAGGCGCAGCTCAAAGTATAATTCTGCACGCCCTGCTGCTATGCTGCACAGATCGATCGCTGCGGAGCCGCTTCTCCGCACATCCAGCGCTTTCTTAAAGTATGCGTAAGCCATCTGAAATGATTTTTTGCTCAGTTCTTCGTAATACGGTGCTGTGCCAAATAATACAATGCCCTCAGAGAGCGGATTTCTGGAAACATGAATCGGTCTTCCGTTTAAAAATGCACCCTTTCCACGTTCTGCCGTGAACATTTCATCCAAATACGGATTGTATACAACACCTATATATTTTTCACCGTCTTTTGCCAGTCCTACTGAAATCGCACTCACATGATAGTCTTTGATAAAATTTGTCGTTCCGTCAATCGGATCCACAATAAATGCAAATCCTTTTTTGATCGATACGTGCACGTCATCTTCTTCCCCGACAAACACTGCCTCCGGAAGTATTTCAAGCAGCTTTTTCCGAAGGGTTTCCTGTACCTTTTTGTCATAGACTGTCACAAAATTAGCGTGTCCTTCCTTCGTCTCCACCATATCGGCAGTCCGCACTGCGTCCAGCATGATTTTTCCACATTCACACACTGCATCCGCAATTTTTTCCGCAAGTGTACGGTTCAATTTGTATAAAACCTGTGTTTCACGTTCCAGCCACGGAATTTCCGGTGCAAATGTGACCTGCTCTTTTATTTTCTGATCCATCTGTGCGATATATGCTTTCTGTAAAAAGTCATGCATCTTCTTCTGCTCTCTTTTTAATAGGGAAAGATTGCTCTGATATGCCTCCTCCACAGTCACAAAAGTTCCATGGAATCCCAGTTTTTCCTCGTAATCGTCCTGCACTCCCGGCGCTCTTTTATCGCTCATCAGCCAGCACTCGTAATAACAGGATTTCATCTGAAAATAACTTTCCGGATCCTCAGTATCAATGTTCTGCTCAAATGTTTCCCCGATTTTCACCCCGATATGGATATCTGTGTATCCTGTCTCCTCCGTGATCTCCCGAAGCAATGTTTCTTTTTCCGTCTCACCCTCTTCCATGCCGCCACCCGGGAATTTGTAATCACCGCGGTTGGTCTGTACCATAAGGATTTTATTTTGATAATGGATCACGCCGCGGACTGCGGTTCTTTGATTGATATGTACCGGTGTTTGCGGCAGTTCGTCCGTGATAAACTGTAATTGAAACTGCATATTGCTGTCCCCCTTCTGTAAACGCATATGTTTTGATGTTAAAAGCTTAAATGTATTTGCATAAAAAATCAAGATGCCTCGTCTTAAGCCCTTGTAAAACATCTCATAAAGTGTTAAAATATTAATTGATAATTTTTTAACAAACATTGCCTGTGTTTTTTATTTACCGAAAATGAAACACAGCATACATTTCATTCCAAATTTAGGGGAGGTATTTACAATGGATTACTCACAGGAATACAAACAGAAACTTGTTTCCGCAGATGAAGCTGTAAAATTAATCAAATCCGGTGACTGGGTTGATTATGGATGGTGCAATGGTACGGTTGACGTTTTGGATCAGGCACTGGCAAAACGTACCGATGAACTTAAAAATGTAAATTTACGCGGTGGTATTTTATTAAAACCGCTTGCTGTTTTTGCCCGCGAGGACGCCGGTGAACATTTCACATGGAACTCCTGGCATATGTCCGGTATCGAACGAAAACTGATCGCCCGCGGATGTGCTTACTATTCTCCGATCCGCTACTCCGAACTGCCTCGTTATTACCGTGAATCCTCATGTCCGGATGATGTTGCAATGATCATGGTTGCGCCGATGGATAAACACGGTTACTTCAACTTCGGGCCAAACGCATCCCATCTCGGTGCAATGTGTGAGACTGCCAAACATGTCATCGTGGAAGTCAACGAAAATATGCCACGCTGCCTCGGCGGTACAGAATGCGGCATCCATATTTCCGATGTCACATATATTGTGGAAGGAAACAATGCTCCGATCGGCGAACTTGGTGCAGGCGGTCCTGCCACTGATGTTGATAAAAAAGTTGCCCAGCTTATCGTAGACCAGATTCCAAACGGTGCATGTTTACAGCTCGGTATCGGCGGCATGCCAAATGCAGTCGGTTCCCTGATCGCAGAATCTGACTTAAAAGATCTTGGTGTCCACACTGAAATGTATGTAGACGCTTTTGTTGATATTGCAAGAGCCGGAAAGATCAACGGTTCCAAGAAAAACATCGACCGTTTCCGCCAGGTTTACGGTTTTGGTGCCGGCACAAAGAAAATGTATGATTACCTTGATGAAAACCCAGAACTTATGAGTGCTCCGGTAAGCTACACCAACGATATCCGTTCCATCGCAGCTCTGGATAATTTTATTTCCATTAACAACTGCGTGGATATCGACCTTTTCGGACAGATCAGTTCTGAATCCTCCGGTATCAAACAGATCAGTGGTGCCGGCGGACAGCTTGACTTTGTTTTAGGTGCTTATCTGTCAAACGGTGGTAAGAGCTTTATCTGCTGCTCCTCTACATTTACTGATAAACAGGGCGTTATGCATTCCCGTATCCGCCCGACTTTAGCAGAAGGTTCTATCGTAACCGATACACGTGCCAACACACATTATGTTGTAACCGAGTATGGTATGGTAAATCTGAAAGGACTTTCCTCCTGGCAGAAAGCTGAGGCATTGATCTCTGTTGCTCATCCTGATTTCCGTGATGAACTGATCGCTGAGGCTGAGAAAATGCATATCTGGAGACGGTCGAATAAATAGTTGACAGGAGTTTCCCTTAGGAACTGCCGCTTGCAGGTGGTGTTACGGATTTTTAGATTGAATTTTATAATTTAGGTTATGTACAAAATATTGCAGTCTGACATGTTTATGAAAACATGAATGTGAAATGGACGAATATTGTGTTTCGTTGCGTTAAACATTGCGATGAACCTCTCTGATCATTTGTGTTCAGCAGAAGCTTCCACAAATGGAGAGTTTCATCTCCATAACGCAAAACGAAAACAATATTCGTCCATTTTACATTCATTACTCCATAAGTTATGAAGCTGCAATATTTTGAATATACCCTCCATAGAAATTCAATTTAAAAATCCGTCAATCCAAGCTACGAGCGGCAGAAATCAAAGGTTAAACTTTGAGAGATATGCCCCTTACAATCGACGAATCACAAGACATTGAAAATACCTACATCTTGCCGTTACCTTCATAGGCATTCATCCCATAACCGAGAGTTCCATAACGTAAATTGCAGATTTTGTGGTGCATTCACAGCGTAAATTGGGCATGTATAAGCGCCCTTTCACAAGTCATTTGT
>NZ_ACFY01000151.1 GCF_000174195.1 Roseburia inulinivorans DSM 16841
GAATACAGCTTAAGCAAATATATAAGGTGCCGGAAAAGAGTGGAAGGTGTACTACGATATTGTTAATAGTGGAGAAAGAATAAAAGAGTTGCGTGCGGCAAGAAGAATGACAAGACAGCAGCTTGCCGAGCAGATTGGATTGTCAGTGGATGCTCTGCGGAAAATTGAAGCTGGTGTAAATGGAGCAAAAATAGATACGCTGATTAGTATTGCTGAATTGTTTCATATAACGTTGGATTATCTTGTGTGTGGGTGTGAAAGAAAGGCAGAAGTCGATGATCTGCTGGTTGGTCTGAAGGAGAAGGAAGTACAGTTTATCCGGAATATGGTATTAAATGCCGTTGACAATATGAAACTTCTGACAGAATAAAAAAGTCGGATTGCATTTTTGATAATGCAGTCCGGCTTTTTTTATAAGGATTTGGAACAGGTGGGAGTGTTACTCTTAGTTCAAAAGAGTGTCGGTTACTGTAGAAGATGCGTGGTGTCAGTTATACTTTGTTCAGGTTCTGAGAAAAGAACCGTTGAATATTGAAAACAGAATAGGACACGCATATCCCACGAGCTTATATCGCCTTGTCTATGACAGGGTGGCAGAATCCCATTTCGTGCGATGACTATCCTCAGAGCTGTAGCCGATTATGAGAAACGTAACAGCAGGAGCCTTTAAGGATAAGAGCAGAGGGTTGTGCCTACCGGGTTAGCAGCCGGAGGTAATGAGATAATAAGTGCACCTGAATTTCAGCAAAACGCATTTTCAGAGAGTGGCTACTTTCGTAAGTCCAGATGGGCAGGAAACTACGAAGTGTTTGTGGCTGGCAAAGGATATGTTACCCGATACGGGGATGGTTAAGAAACCGGGAAGATAGTATTTTATCTTCCCACACAAACTGATTTATGGTCACCGACAGAAAAGAAATGTTTAGGTGTGATGGTGTGGAGAGTACAGATAAGTCAGCTTATGTGAGGAGATAAAGTGCGCACAGTATCAAATCAATATTATTTATAAGGAGATTTTAAGATGGAAAGAGCAATTATATATTATGCAAAAACAGGATTAGAGGCTACAGATCATTTTGTGCCGAAGTTGCTTGAAAAGTATTGTCAGGATAATGGCTATGAAATTGTAGCTATGCTTTCAGAGCCTGCTTCTACAGAAGGAGTTTCATTTCCGATGAAATATGCCATTATTGGTTTAAATATGGAAGAAGATGTTAATACAATCATAACACTTTCAAAGGATATGATTGGTGCAACAGATGAGACCGTTATTGATACACTTGGAAAACTCAGCGAATATGATATCTATGTGGAGGATATTAATGGAGAACTTGAAGAGTGTTATGAGATGATGTACAAAGAGCCTGTTCAGGAAAGTGATATAAGAGGGCTGGTGCTTGATACGGTATCAAAGTTCTATCATAACATCAGGGACGGCAGATAGGAGGCAATATGCAGGATTCCAAAGAAAAGCAGTGTCTGATATTTGTAAGGAATAATGCAAATGATACAGCTGACCGTATCGAGGCATATGCAAAAAAGTCCGGCATGAAAGTTGTTGAGACAATTTTTAATACAGATAAAAAAGCGGTTGAACGATTAAGATATTATATTGAAAGAGATGTCATTATCTGTGTGCTAGTAAGAGATGTGGTAGACATTTCAATGGAACTTAATGAGATTAAAGCTGTAATGACACTTGCAGCGGAACATGGAATCAGTATTAATGCAGAGAGCAGGGGCTATGAACCTGCTCTCATTTCTTATGAATGATATGACAGAAGAAAATAGAAAATTAAAACTGATTATATTTCCGGGCGAAACAGTAGTGATTGATGAATATGGGAAACGGATTGTTGCCTGTCCGACAGAGGATGAGGCAGAAGAATATATCAGGGAACAGGAGGAATGACATAGATGAAACTGAACAGGGGCGACATTGTTATTGCAAATCTGGAGTCAGTAAGTAAAGGGAGCATTCAGAAGTATACAAGACCTTATATTATTATCTCAAATAACAAGGCAAATCAGTATTCACCGGTTGTCACAGCAGTAGCCATGTCCACAAAAACATGGAAAAAGAAATATCTGCCAACCCACTGTCCAATACCGGCTGCAAAGGTAAAGGTTACTGACACAGATTTTGAGGTATTTGACAGTATGGCATTATGTGAGCAGATTGTATCCATTGATGTAAATGTCCATATTGAGAGGGTAGTTGCTTCAATTTCAGATACGGAACTACTTGATAAGATTACTGAATGTGTAAAAATCCAGATTGGGGCATATGAAAAGTACAATTAAATATTACCGGGGCATTTGCTCCGGGTTACATAGCCACCTGTATTCTATGGGTGGCATTTTTACTGAAAGGGGGATAGATTTTATGACAGCAGAAGAATACAGAGCACTATTAGATGTGGATTTTAACAATGTAAAAATAGAAGATCTGACTGATATTAGAAAAATTAAAATAGATAAAAATCAGCCACAGAGTAAGAGGCAGGCACAGTTCTTAAAACAGGTGGGAAATCCATATATGCTGCGTCGTGGAAGTATGATGATTAAGGTAAGCTTTGCGAATAATGGACTGTCGATGGAACAGGCATTTGAAAATCTGCTTTTGAATGTCTGAAAATTTGTGGTGGAATTTCAAAGTGATATGTGCTATGATGTTTTTGGTATAAAAATTCTAAATTAGTGCATATCACCTTATTGAAAAGTTATCTTCTAACTTAAACAACAATAGGAGGATGTGCATATGAGTCAGATAAGTCAGATCAAAAAGATCTATCATGCAGCCATCTATGTTCGTTTATCGAAGGAAGATGGCGCTGTTGCTTCACATGAAAAAACTGAGAGTAACAGTATCGCAAATCAGAAATCACTGATTAGAGATTTTCTCGAAAACAAAAATGATATTGAGGTTGTGCAGGAGTATGTTGATGATGGTTTCAGCGGCTCTAATTTTGAGCGACCGGCATTCCAGATGATGCTTGAAGATATTAAGAAAGGCAAAATTGATTGCGTTGTCACTAAGGATCTGAGCAGATTCGGAAGAGAATATATAGATTCAGGTATGTATATTGAGCGATTATTCCCTGCTATGGGAGTAAGATTTATTGCAATCAATGATGGTATTGATTCCGGAGAGGCAAAGTCGCAGTCAGATGAGATTATTATTCCATTCAAAAATCTTATTAATGATGCTTACTGTCGTGATATTTCAATTAAGATACGTTCACATCTTGAAATTAAGAGAAAGCAGGGAGATGTAATCACGGCATTTGTGCCATATGGATACAAAAAGAATGATAAAGATAAGCACAAACTGGAAATTGATGTATATGCAGCAAATGTTGTGAAAGATATTTTCAGAATGAAGTTGCATGGAAAAAGTCAGGATGCAATTGCATGTGAACTTAATTCATCAGGAATACTTCCACCGGCTGAGTATAAAGCAAGCACAGGAAGCAATTATCAGACATGCTTTAAGACAAAAGAAAAGTCGGAGTGGACTTCAGTCATGGTAAGGAGAATCCTTACAAATGAGGTTTATATAGGTAATCTCGTACAGGGAAAACAGACAACACCGAATCACAAGGTCAAAAAGACCATAATCAAAGAAAAATGCGAATGGATAAGGATTGAAAAGAACCATGAGCCGGTTATCACGGACAGGGATTTTGAAGTAGTACAGAGATTGCTTGCAATGGATACAAGAACATCACCGGACAGAGAGGAAGTTTATCCGCTGTCAGGGGTAGTTACCTGTGGCGGCTGTGGGATTCCCATGGTAAGAAAAACTTCAAAAGTGGGTGGCAAAACTTATGCCTATTATCTGTGTGCAACCCATAAGGATTCAAAGCAGTGCAGTTCCCACAGAATTTCCACGGATAAGTTGGAAGAAGTGGTGCTAGAGCTTTTACAGACACACATTGATAACATGATTGACCTTAAAAGAATTCTTTCTTTTATCGGCAACGTGCCGTTTCAGCAGCTTGATATGAAAAAGCTTGAGGAAAGGCGTGAAAAGAAACAGGCAGAGGTAGACAGATGTGCAGACCTCAGAGGAATGCTTTATGAGGATATGAAGGATGGCATTATCTCAAAGGAAGATTACAAAGAGCTTCATACAGCATATGAGCAGAGGAAAAAGAGTGCCGAGATTGCCATTCACCAGATTGAATTGGAAATGGAAGATGTGCTGAATCGTAAGAGCAAAGGCTTTGTATGGCTTGATTATTTTACGGAACATAAAAATATCGAGAAGCTTACAAGGGAAGTGGTTGTATCTCTTATCCGTGAAATAAAGGTATTTGATAAAACCCACATTGAAGTAGTGTTTGACTTTGATGACTGCTACAAAGAATGTCTTAATGTTATTGCAAGTCAGGGGCATTCGGTTGAGGTGGACAGTACAGGAAAACTGAATATCAGATTAAAGGAGGCTGTGTAGTATGGCAAGAAAGAGCAGAAAAAATATGCCGGTTGCAGTTGCAGAGCCGACTGACAATCTGACGGCAAAAGCAGTTTTAAGCATGGATAAGGAGGCAAAACCATATCAGGTTGGAATCTATGCGAGACTTTCATTTGAATCAGAGGCGAATAAGGAAAGAGATACTGTAGACACACAGATAGCATATATCAGGGAATTTATTAATTCGCAGGATGATATGGTAGAGGTTGAGGTCTATGCCGATATATCGGTGACAGGAACTACTTTTGAAAGACCAGAATTTGACCGGATGATTCAGGATATAAGGGCTGGCAGGATTAATACTGTTATTACCCGTGACCTTAGCAGACTTGGGAGAAATTATGTGGAAGCAGGCAACTACATTGAGAGGGTATTTCCTTTTCTTGATGTGAGATATATTGCTATCACAGATGATTTTGATACTGCAAGACCGGGAACTGATTTATCCGTACCGCTTAAGAATATTGTGAACGAATATTATTCCAAAGACCTTTCAAAGAAAGTAGAGACCGGAAAGCATAGTATTTGGGCACAGGGCGGCTTCAGCGAGGGAACGCCACCATATGGATATTACAGGGCTACAGATGGTTCAAGAAAGCTTTTGATTGATGAAGAGGTATCTGACAATGTAGTTAGAATTTTTAATATATTTTTGGATGGGAAGGGATATGCTGGTATTGCAAAGACTTTGCAAAACGAAGGAATTCTTTCACCTCCGAAATACAGATTCTATAAGTCAGGAAAGATTGAACTTGCTGAAAAAGCAAGAGAATGGCACTATTCGCATGTAAAAGAGATACTCCAAGGGGAATATTACATTGGAAATATTGTTCATGGAAAGCAAAGGAAGGCTCTTGATACCGGGAGAAAGAATGTTAAAACAGATGCATCAACATGGCAGCGAATAGAAAATGTTCATGAACCAATAATTGATAAGGACACTTTCTACAAAACAAGGGAGAGAATGGAGCATATCAAAAAGAAGCATTTAGAAGCATCAAAACCTAAAGCTGATGTTCCAAATAAGCCGGATAATATTCTGGTATATAAAACAAAATGCGCCTGTTGTGGAGGCAGTGTATTGATTGGCAGGCATCACACTTATTCAGAAAAGTTCTATTATAAGTGTAAGAACCGTAGAAAATTAGCTAGGCTATGTGAAAATAAGTACTCTTATGATTATTCTGAGGTTATGGATAGTGTTTTTTCTGTTATCCGTCAGCATATGAGTTTGTGTGTTGAGAAAACAAAGTTTGTTCAGAAGATGAACAGCAGAAAAGAGAATGTTCTTCAATATGATATTTATACCAAGCAGATAGCAAAACTTCAAAATGATGTAAGAAGAATTACCGCTAACAAAAGTGGTTTGTATGAAGATTATAGGGAACAGTTAATCACTGCGGAAGAACTGTGCCAGTATCAGAGAGAATATGAAAGCAGAGTAAATGAGATTGAAGCGCAGATTACTGAATTGCTTCATCGAAGAAGTCTGTATGAAAAAGAATTTCATATTGATGAAGGATGGGAAGAAACTGTCAATAAATATATGGCTAAAAGAAAACTTACAAAGGAGCTTGTGGATGCTTTTGTATCGGAAATTGTTTTTTATGATGGCAATATAGAAGTTAAGCTCTTGTATGATGATTTCCTAAAGGAGCTGCTTAAAGTGGCAGAAGAAAGAGAGGTGAGCAGCAATGGATAAGACGATAGCTCTCTATATGAGATTATCAGATGAAGATGACAACTTGGCTGCTCATGAGGAAAGTAACAGTATTTCCCATCAGCGAAAGTTAATGCTTGATCATATCCAGAAACTGCCTGAACTAAAGGACTGCAACATAATGGAATTTTCAGATGATGGATATTCCGGAGCAGACTTTAGCAGACCTAATTTTGTAAAAATGATGGATCTGGTAAAGGCTGGTAAGATTCAGGTTATTGTGACGAAGGACTACAGCAGACTCGGACGAGATTATCTTGAAGTTGGTAACTATATGGAATGTATATTTCCGGTTCTTCAGGTAAGATATATCAGCGTGAATGATAATTACGATTCTGCTAACAGCTTTGGTTCAACCGGAGGTATGAGTGTTGCACTGAAAAATCTTGTGAATGCATTGTATTGTAAGGATGCATCAAAAAAGGTAAGAGCCGCTAAGGCAGTGTTGGCTAAGCAGGGAAAGTACATTGCTGCATTTGCTCCTTTTGGATACCAGAAAAGTGAAGATGATAAGCATATGTTAGTGCCTGACCCAGTAACAGCACCTGTTGTCCAGCTGATATTTGAACTGGCTATTAAAGGCATGAAATACACCGAGATTGCAAATTATCTGAATAATAATGGATATGATAGCATATTTGAGTATTACCAAAAGATTGGAGTTAAGAGATGTTATGAAAGGGATATTGGTGAGCACATGTGGAGTGCCAGTACAGTAATGGAGATTTTATATAATGAAGTCTATATTGGTTCTGTAATCAATAACAAGACGGCTGATAATATTGATACCGGTCATCAGGTTGTGCAGAGAGATAAAGAGGACTGGATAATTGTTGAAAACTGTCATGAACCATTAGTTTCTGTGGAAGACTTCAAGCTTGCTCACAAGATGATAGCAAGACGAGAAGTGACGAAGAGAAAACCAAATGGAAAGTGGCGTAAATCGTATATTCGCTGTGGAATATGTGGTAAGGGACTTTATAAATACGGAAATAAATCCTCATACAGATGCCACAACGGTCATGTGTCACGTATTAGAGGTGAAGAACTTGAGGCGACACTTCTAGACATTGCTAGAAATATGGCATTGGCTCAGTTGCAGGAATTTGAGTTGAAAACTGATGGCGGTAATTGTCCAGATAATCTTGAAAGGGAAATCGAATCACTTAAAAAGTCAAAGGCACACTATGCAAAGCTAAAGTTTGAGATATACGATGATTATACAAAAACAAATATCACTCGTGATCAGATGGCAAAAAAGACTGCAGAAGTTAAGCAGAAAATCGCAGAGATAGAAAGTCTGATTACAGAGAAGCAGGAAACACTTGATATGCAAAAGGATCTCTTTCTTGATGCAAAGCAGGAACAGCTAACAAAGCTTAGTAAGTTGGATGAGTTTGATGAAGAAGTAATCAGATATCTCATTGATTATGTGTTGGTGTATGATAATGAGCATATTGAAATCAGATGGAACTTTGATGACTTTCAGGCTGGATGATGGTATAATCAGTAGTAATAGCGAGAAAACAAAATTATAAAGAAGTAACATGGGGAATCTTGCTAAAGGTTCCCCATTGATAAAAAAATTAATTTTTTTTGTTTCTTACTTGACACGAGCAGAGGTTCAACGGGTGATTATTCGGGAAAATCAGGAGATTGAGCTTACGTATACGGAGTTTGAGATTTTCAAGCTTCTTGCAAAGCATCCGGGAATAGTGTTCAGCAAGGAACGGATTTATGACATTGTGTGGAAAGAATCATATTCCGGTGATTACAACATCGTCATGAGCCATATCCGTAATATTCGGGAGAAGATAGAGGATAACCCAAGCAAGCCAACCTATATACAGACTGTTTGGGGAGTCGGCTATCGGTTCAATAAAAATTTAACTCCCCTTTCGAAATGGTGTGTCTGAATGAAAAACATGTATAATTCTGCATTTTTGATGTATAAATCTACATTAAGGTTAATTTAAAAACGAATTTGTTTGAAATTTCACCAAATCAATGGAGGTGTTTGATTATGAAAAAAAGAATAATTGCAGTAATTGTAATTTTAGCTGTATTAGTAGCTCTATTCTTTATTGGCACAGGTTTTCAAAAAAGAATGGATGTCGTATTAGTTGATTACTCTGTATCAGAGGATGGAACGGAGATCACGCTTGATGTAGGAATTCCAACATCTACAGGATATATCAGAGGATTTAAAGACAATGGAAGTGGAGTAAAACCACATTATCTTACATTTTTTTCGACATTTGGTGGAATAAACAGTCCGATTGGAGCAGAGCATAGCTTCCAATTAGAGCTTACTTCGGATGATACAGAAATTTATTTTAACAGACCGGAGGGAGGTTACGAGTTGATTTTAGTGAAAGATGAAGAAACAGGTCAATGGCTCAGACCAAGTGGAATAGGTGAAGAAAATAACACTATTTTTGAAGCAACCATTCTTGAAATTCGTGATAATTATTTTTTAGTAGAACCAGTAGAGGGTAGTCAAGAATTAAACAATGCAGATCTGATTACAGTACCAATGAAAAACATAGGTACTGCTCCACAACCAAATGTTGGTGACATTATTGAAATAGCATATAACGGAGAAATTGCAGAAAGTTATCCAGCACAGATAACAGAGGTTTACGGTATCAAAGTTGTCAAAGAAGCAGAACAATGGGATTTAATTCCTATGGTCATGGTAAATGGCGAGTTATATATTGACACAGGTCATGAAAGTACAGTAGAAGCCCGTTGTGGTGTTATGGATGGAGAGATTACGTCAGAAGTAGACGGAAGTGAAAAGCCAACAAAAGACAATCAATCTAACTTTGGTACAGGCTATGGATATCAATATGGTTCACAAGAAGGCATAATCGAGATTAATATGAATGAAAAATGGTGGGTTTTTGCAACAGAAAAAGTCCTGGCCAGTAGTGAACTTATGATAGACCCAGTTGCAGTAGTAAGTATTCATAATGTTTTCACAGGAGAAAATGCGAACATCACTGAAAATGAGGATATCAGAACTATATCTAATATATTATGTGGTGATGCATGGAATACAGAAGGTACAACTGATTGTTTAAGCAACATTGAAATTACAATCAACGAAGAAACATACAAATATCATTCCGATTGTGGTACATTCAACGATAATGTAAATCAGAACTATTTATCACTGGATGACGAAAGGAAAGCTGTGGTAAATGCCATTTTTTCAGAGTATATATCACTCACAGCCACAGAAGTTCCAGCAGAATAAATTTTACAAAGGCTACCCGGTCAAAAAAATTGGATAGCTTTTATTATGTTTTAAACCTAAACTCAATTTCAATCCAGTCAGCAAAACTAATCTTTATCATATCCAAGCAAATCAATAGCTCAAATTGCATTAACTTCTTAAAATGTATAAATAACAGGATAGTTTGGGTTAAGTAATATCAGAAACACTTTTCCGAAAAGGGAGAAATTTAATAGCATAGAAACAGACAATTAAGAAACAAAAACAATGGCAGACGCTAAAACAGAAAAACAGAAAGTACAGGAAATAACGGAGAAGTTGGAGTAGGGTATCAAGGAACTTTTTGAAAGCGAGAAGTACAAGATTTATCTGAATACCATGTCAAAATTTCATAATTACAGCTTTAACAACACAATGTTAATTGCAATGCAAAAGCCTGACGCTACGTTAGTGGTCGGATTCAAGGAATATACTTTGCCGAATAAACAGGGGGGACGATAATGCAGGATGTTATGAATGTTAATCAGAAAGAATATAAAATTGTGAAGTTATTAGGACATGGAAAAGGTGGTTATTCCTATTTGGCAGAACGGGAAGGTAAATTTTATGTGTTAAAACAGATACACCATGAGCCATGTGAATATTACTCATTTGGCAATAAAATCGAAGCAGAACAAAATGATTATAACAGACTGTTGCAGACAGGAATCAGAATTCCAAGAATGTTAGACATTGATGTAGCAAATGAAAGAATATTAAAAGAGTATATTGACTATGAATGTAACAATTACATGGATGAATGGAATTTTGAAAATTGGGGGATTAAGTACTGGTCTAAGACAACGGAATTTATTGATTATATGGAGCAGCATTAGTTATGTAACTCAAGATTTTGTTCAATCCAAATCTCTTATAATCCTCAAAACTTGTTGATTTTACACGAAAAAAACTATACTATAGATAGTACCTATTATTAGAGTCAGAGCGTAGAGCAGAAAAAGATACGAGGAAGTAATGATGAGAACAGAAGATAAAACAAGAATGACAGAGGGAAGCATTTCCAGAAAAATTATTTTATTTGCGATTCCGCTGTTTCTTGGAAATTTGTTTCAGCAATTGTATAACACGGCAGATTCACTGATCGTAGGAAATTATCTCGGCAGCAATGCGTTGGCGGCAGTCAGCTCATCCGGGAATCTGATTTTTCTGATGGTTGGATTTATCAATGGCATCGCAATGGGTGCAGGTGTTGTAATTGCCAGATATTATGGAGCGAAAGACAGGGCAAATCTGGAGAAATCAATCCACACAACGGTTGCGTTTGGAATTGCAGCAGGAATTGCATTGACAGTGATCGGCATGCTTTTAGCACCGAAGATCCTGGTGTTGATGGGAACACCCGCAGAGGTGCTTCCGGAATCTATCACCTATTTCCGCACTTATTTTGCAGGCTCTATCGGAGTGATCATGTACAATATTTTTGTAGGGATTTTGCAGTCGGTTGGAGACAGCAGACATCCGCTGATTTATCTGATCATTTCTTCCTGTATCAATGTGGTGCTGGATATTTTCTTTATTTCAGGATTGGGGATGGGAGTCGGTGCAGCCGCTTTGGCAACAGCGATTTCCCAATTTGTAAGTGCATTCTTATGTCTGATCCATCTTCTGAGAGCAAAAGAAGAATATAGGCTTCAGTTAAATAAAATCCGTTTTGACAGCCAGATGCTGTGGCAGATCATACAAAACGGTGTGCCGTCCGGTTTTCAGAATTCTGTGATCGCCATTGCGAATGTTTTTGTGCAGACAAATATCAATGCATTTGGGAAAATGGCGATGGCGGGATGTGGATCTTATTCCAAAATCGAAGGATTTGCGTTTCTGCCGGTGACCTGTTTTACGATGGCGCTGACCACTTTTGTCAGCCAGAACCTTGGTGCAAAGCAGTATGACCGTGCAAAAAAAGGAGCGAGATTTGGCGTTCTCTGTTCGATTATCATTGCAGAATTGATCGGAGTTGTGATTTATACAGCCGCACCGGTGCTTATTGCAGCCTTTAACAGTGAACCGGATGTAGTACATTATGGAGTTATGCAGTCGAGAACCATTGCATTGTTCTATTTTCTGCTGGCTTTTTCCCACTGCATCGCTGCGGTGCTTCGTGGTTCGGGAAATGCATCGGTTCCAATGATCGTCATGCTGTGTGTATGGTGTCTGTTCCGTGTAAGCTATATCACGGTTACGGTTCATTTTATCCCGGATATCCGCGTGATCTTCTGGGCGTATCCATTGACCTGGAGTATTAGTTCGGTCATTTTCCTTGCTTTATTTTTGCGTGGAAAATGGGTGTATGGGTTTGAAAAGAGAAAATAAGCAGCATATCCGGCGTAGGGGAAAAGCTTGACAATTTCAGCTTTACGTCTAAAATAATATCATATGAATTTGAATGAGACTGATGCATAAAAGAATGTATCAGTCTTATCTTATGCAGAGGAGAACCGGAATTTATGAAAAAAAGTGGAACCATGAAAAAAATGCTCACCTATTATAAACCTTACATGCGTGTGTTCTGGACAGACATGTTTTTTGCAACGCTCTCTGCGGCGGTTGCCCTGATCATTCCGCTGGTCGTGCGGTATGTGACCTACAATCTTGTGTACCGTGAGCCGGCAGAAATTTTGCATCAGGCAGCTTACATTGCCATTGGACTGTTTGCGCTGGTGGCGGTTGACTGTTACAGCAAATTCTACATTTGTAATTACGGACATGTGATGGGAGCGAAAATCGAGTATGACATGCGTGCGGAAATTTTCGCACATTACCAGAAACTGTCCTTTTCCTTTTATGATGACCAGAAAGTCGGACAGCTGATGAGCCGTATCACAACCGATCTTTTTGATATCAGCGAACTGATGCATCATGGACCTGAGAACATCATTCTGTCCGTGATCAAAATTGCCGGAGCACTGATCATTCTTGTGAACATCAACCCAATGCTCGCAGTTGCAGCCTTTGCAATTCTGCCGTTCATGCTGATCTATGCATTTGTCCTGAATAAAAAAATGCGTCTCGCATTCAAACAGAACCGTGTAAAAATCGCAGACATCAATGCGCAGATCGAGGATAACTTATCCGGTATCCGGGTGGTAAAATCTTTTGCCAATGAAGAGATTGAAAACCGTAAATTCAAACAAGGCAATGACGGTTTCCTTGCAGCCAAGAAAAACAGCTATTTTTACATGGGAAGTTATCAGGCAGGGCTTGGAGCGTTTACGACACTCATTCAGGTCAGTGTGATCCTGACAGGTACGGTGCTGATCGCAAAAGGCAGTGTGGATGTCAGCGACCTTGTCACATTTATGCTCTATATCAGTGTGTTTACGGATCCTGTCCGCACCCTCATTGATTTCACAGAGCAGTTTCAGAATGGTTATACCGGGTTTGAACGTTTTCAGGAGATCCTCGCCGTTCATCCGGATATCGAGGACAAAAAAGATGCAGTGGAACTTAAGGATGTAAAGGGAGATATTACTTTTGAAAATGTTTCATTCCAGTATGAGGAAAACACGGAAAAAGTGTTGAACCATATCAGTTTAAATGTTCCGGCGGGGGCTTACATGGCATTAGTCGGTTCCTCCGGCGCAGGAAAAAGTACGCTCTGTTCCCTCATTCCTCGTTTCTATGACGTGACGGGCGGCGCAGTAAAAATCGATGGAAAAGATGTGCGTGATCTCACCTTAAAGAGTCTGCGCGACCACATCGGCATTGTGCAGCAGGATGTGTATCTTTTTGTTGGAACTGTTTTTGACAATATCCGTTACGGAAAACCGGATGCGACAAGAGAGGAAGTCATCGAGGCAGCAAAAAACGCCAATGCGCATGAGTTTATCATGTCACTTCCAAACGGTTATGAGACGGACATCGGACAGCGCGGGATCAAGCTTTCCGGCGGACAGAAGCAGCGATTGTCCATTGCAAGGGTTTTCCTTAAAAATCCACCGATCCTTATTTTTGATGAGGCAACCTCCGCACTTGACAATGAGAGTGAAAAAGTAGTACAGGATTCATTGGAGAAGCTTGCAAAAAACCGTACCACGTTTGTAATTGCACACAGGCTTTCCACCATCAAAAACGCAGAGAAGATCATTGTTTTATCTGAGGATGGTATCGAAGAATCAGGAACACATGAAGAACTGATGGACAGGAAGGGAACTTACGAAAAGCTTTACAATATGCAGTTCCACAAATAAAATGAAAGCAGCAGAAAAAGAGGAGAATTGATATGCCGGAACTTATCCGTAAAAAAAAGAAAATGTCATCGTTTGAGATGATCGCATTTGGATTTGCAGGAGTGATATTACTTGGAGCAATTATTTTAATGCTTCCGATCTCATCTTCTGCCGGAGTTGTGACACCGTTTGATAAAACTTTATTTACTGCGACATCAGCTGTCTGCGTGACAGGACTTGTGGTCGTGGATACAGGAAGCTACTGGTCGGCGTTTGGCCAGGCAGTGATCTTACTTCTGATCCAGACCGGCGGATTGGGAGTTATTACTGTGGTTGCATCTTTTTCAATGGTTTCCGGGAGAAAGATCTCGTTAATGCAGCGGAGTACGATGCAGGATGCGATTTCAGCACCGAAAGTAGGTGGAATTGTCCGGCTTACGAAATTTATTCTACAGGGAACATTTCTGATCGAACTGATCGGTGCCATTCTCATGCTTCCTGTATTTTGCAGGGATTATGGATGGAAAGGAATCTGGATGTCAGTCTTCCATTCGGTATCGGCTTTTTGCAATGCAGGTTTTGACATACTTGGAACGACGGAACAGACATTTCCATCTCTGACAGGATATATTGCCAATCCATTGATCAATATTGTGATCATGCTTTTGATCGTGATCGGTGGCATCGGATTTCTGACCTGGGATGATTTTTGCACAAACAAATGGAACTTGAAACGTTACCGTCTGCAGAGTAAGATTATCCTCGTTACCACCGCTGTTTTGATCTTACTACCGGCTGTTTTTTTCTTTCTGAGTGATTTTACCGGATTTTCTATGGGAAAAAGAATACTGGCTTCTTTTTTTCAGTCGGTAACTCTTCGAACAGCAGGATTTAATACGGCAGATCTTGGTGCAATGAACGATTCTTCCAAAGCGATCATGATTTTGATGATGCTGATCGGTGGATCTCCGGGATCAACGGCAGGAGGTATGAAGACAACAACGATCGCAGTGCTGATACTGAATGCGTTTGCAACATTCGGAAGAGAGCCGGAAACAGAGGTTTTTGGAAGAAGATTCGATAATACAGTAGTGAAAAATGCGGCAACGATCGCTATTTTGTATTTTTTCCTGTTTTTTGCAGGAGGAATCGCAATCAGTCAGATAGAACATGTTGCATTATCGGATTGTCTTTTTGAAACAGCATCGGCAGTGGGCACGGCAGGACTTACATTAGGGATCACAACGGAGCTTGGACTGGTATCACATCTGATATTGGTTGTTTTGATGTATCTTGGAAGAGTTGGCGGACTGACACTTATATATGCTGCAATTTCAGTAAAAATCCAGAGTGGGGCAAAAAGACCGCTTGATAAAATAACTGTTGGATAAAGGAGAAAATTATAATGAAAAATATTTTGCTTATCGGACTCGGAAGATTTGGAAAGCATGTTGCATACCAGTTGAATGAGCTTGGACATGAAGTGATGGCTGTGGATGAGAATGAAAATCTTGTCAATGAAATTCTTCCGTATGTTACAGACGCACAGATCGGTGACAGTACCAATGAGAATTTTCTGGAGTCGCTTGGAATCAAAAATTATGATATTTGTTTTGTGACGATCGGAGGCAATTTCCAGAATTCCCTGGAGACAACTTCTCTTTTGAAAGAACTTGGCGCTAAAATGGTCATATCGCGTGCAGAGCGGGATGTACAGGCAAAGTTCCTGCTTCGCAACGGAGCAGACGAGGTCATTTATCCGGAAAAACAGATCGCCAACTGGGCAGCGATCCGCTATACGGCAGATCATATCCATGATTATATCGAAGTGGATGATTCTCATGCTATTTTTGAGGTGGAGGTGCCGGGAGGCTGGATCGGAAAAACGATCGGTGAACTGGATATCCGTAAAAAGTACAGCATCAGTATTCTGGCAATCAAAACAGATGGAAAGATGAATATGGCGATTGGCCCGGATATGGAACTAAGCAGTGAAGATACCCTTTTGGTTCTCGGTACATACAAGGATATGCAGAAGTGTTTTCGGATATAATGGATAAAAATAAACAGGGTATAAAATAATTATTAAAAATTGCACAAAATTTGCATTTTGTAAAATAATCGAGTAAAATAGGAATGTTCGGGCAGAAAGTGTGATCCGGACAGACAAAGATAATACAATGTAACCATGATAATCTGCATTCTGCATATTATCAAGACATAAAAAGGAGTGGATTTATTATGACAAAAATTGATATTATTTCCGGTTTCTTAGGAGCAGGAAAAACCACATTTATTAAAAAAATGATCGATGAGGTATTTAAGGGCGAGAAGATCGTTCTGATCGAGAATGAGTTCGGTGAAGTCGGAATCGATGGCGGTTTCTTAAAAGATGCAGGAATCCAGATCACCGAGATGAATTCCGGCTGTATCTGCTGTTCATTAGTAGGTGATTTCGGAAAGAATCTTCACGAAGTGATTGATAAATATCATCCGGATCGTATCCTGATCGAGCCATCTGGTGTCGGTAAGTTATCCGATGTTATGAAGTCTGTGATCGATATCGAGAAAGAGGAAGACGTTAAATTAAACGGACTCGTAACTGTCGTAAATGCTTTAAAAGCAAGCAAACAGATGAAAGCATTCGGTGAATTTTTTAATAATCAGATTGAATATGCTACAGTTGTTGTACTGAGCAGAAGCCAGAATGCAACACCTGAGCAGTTAGAACTTTGTGTAAAACAGATCCAGACATTGAATCCAAAGGCTGCAATCATCACAACAGCATGGGATGCAATCAAAGGCGAGCAGATCTTAAAAGTGATCGAGGGAGCAGATTCTCTTGAGATGAAACTGATGGCTGAGCAGCATGCCAAAGAAGAGGCAGAGGAGCATGAGCATGAACATCACCATCATGACCACGATCATGAAGACCACGATCATGAGCATGATCACGAACATCATCATGAACATGACGAGAACTGCACCTGCGGATGCCACGATCACGAAGAACATGAGCATCATCACGATCATGAAGACCATGACCACGACCATGAGCACCATCATGAACATGACGAAAACTGCACCTGCGGATGCCATGACCATGAGCATCATCATCACCATCATGCAGATGAAGTGTTTACAAGCTGGGGCAAAGAGACGCCTCACAAATTCACGAAGGAAAAGATTGAGGATGTATTAAAGACTCTCTGCGAGACAGATGATTACGGAACAATCCTCCGTGCCAAAGGAATGGTAGAGGATGAGAATGGTTCCTGGATTTACTTTGACATGGTTCCGGGCGAGTATGAACTCCGTGACGGTGAGCCTGACTATACAGGAAGACTTTGTGTGATCGGCTGCAACATTGACGAACACAGATTAGAAGAGTTATTCGGAATTTAAG
>NZ_ACFY01000150.1 GCF_000174195.1 Roseburia inulinivorans DSM 16841
TGGGCACCCCTTCTCCCGAAGTTACGGGGTCATTTTGCCGAGTTCCTTAACAATACTTCTTCCGCCGGCCTTAGGATTCTCTCCTCATCCACCTGTGTCGGTTTACGGTACGGGCACATATAAAAGCTATAGCGGCTTTTCTCGGCACAGGGCTCACATGCTTCGCTACTTTCATTTCGCTCCGCGTCACGCTTTCGGCTCATGCAGCGGATTTGCCGGCTGCACACCTCCTTCGCTTGCACCGGTATTTCCATTCCCGGCCCATGCTCTCCCCATGCGTCCCCACAGTTCTGTTTATATGCGGTACAGGAATCTAAACCTGTTGTCCATCGGCTACGTCTCTTGACCTCGCCTTAGGCCCCGACTTACCCAGAGCAGATCAGCTTTACTCTGGAAACCTTGGATATTCGGCCGAGAGGATTCCCACCTCTCTCTCGCTACTCATTCCGGCATTCTCTCTTCTTATCCCTCCACTGCTCCTTCCGGTACAGCTTCGTCGGTATTAAGAATGCTCCTCTACCAATTGCATTCGCAATTCCGCAGCTTCGGTGTTGTGTTTCAGCCCCGGACATTTTCGGCGCAGGACCTCTCGACTAGTGAGCTGTTACGCACTCTTTGAATGTGTGGCTGCTTCTGAGCCAACATCCTAGTTGTCTTGGAGATCCCACATCCTTTTCCACTTAACACACACTTTGGGACCTTGGCTGGCGGTCTGGGCTCTTTCCCTTTTGACTGCCCAACTTATCTCGTGCAGTCTGACTCCCGTTCATCATCTACATGGCATTCGGAGTTTGATATTCTTTGGTAAGCTTTGACGCCCCCGCGGAAATTCAGTGCTCTACCTCCATAAGACTAAAACGAGGCTAGCCCTAAAGCTATTTCGAGGAGAACCAGCTATCTCCGGGTTCGATTGGAATTTCTCCCCTACCCACACCTCATCGCCACCCTTTTCAACGGATGTGCGTTCGGTCCTCCATTGCCTTTTACGGCAACTTCAACCTGGACATGGGTAGATCACCCGGTTTCGGGTCTGCGGATACTGACTATATGCGCCCTCTTCAGACTTGGTTTCCCTTCGGCTCCACACCTTAAGTGCTTAACCTTGCCGGCATCCGCAACTCGCCGGACCGTTCTACAAAAAGTACGCGGTTCATCATGTAAAGATGTCCCACAGCTTGTAAACACAGGGTTTCAGGTTCTCTTTCACTCCCCTCCCGGGGTCCTTTTCACCTTTCCTTCACAGTACTATGCGCTATCGGTCACTAAGGAGTATTTAGGCTTACGGGGTGGTCCCCGCTCATTCCATCAAGGTTTCTCGTGTCTCGATGTACTCTGGATACCGCTCAGCTGGCTTTCCTTTCGCTTACGGGGCTTTCACCCTCTCCGGCAGGCTTTCCCAAAACCTTTCTGCTAGGATCATCAGATCTTAAATGCGGTCCGAACCCCGGAGTGCACGCACTCCGGTTTGGCCTCTTTCCATTTCGCTCGCCGCTACTTTGGAAATCGATAAATTTTCTTTCTCTTCCTCGCCCTACTTAGATGTTTCAGTTCAGGCGGTTCCCCTCCATACGTTATGGATTGGCGTATGGATGCATGAGGTGTGCTCATGCGGGTTTCCCCATTCAGACATCTGCGGATCAGTGGATATTTGCTCCTCCCCGCAGCTTTTCGCAGCTTATCACGTCTTTCTTCGGCTCTTAGTGCCAAGGCATCCACCCTGCGCTCTTTTTTGCTTGACCTCTCTTTTACCATTTCAATAGCGTTTGAAATGGGGTCTGCTTTTTAAAAAGCTT
>NZ_ACFY01000149.1 GCF_000174195.1 Roseburia inulinivorans DSM 16841
CGACATATAGTTGCAATGGCTATGAATTCGTTTCGTATTGTAGAAAGCTTCCAGATATTCAAAAATCAACTGGTATGCTTGCTTATAATCACGGATTTTAAAGCGATTGAGCCATTCACGTTTGATAACAGAATGAAAGGATTCAATGCATGCATTATCCCACGGAAAAGCTTTCTTCGAGTAGCTACGCTGCATATTTTCGGTTGCTTTTTTATATTTCTTTGCAACATATTGGCTGCCACGATCCGAATGGATAATTAATGGTTGATCAATATTTCGGCGAGCTTTGGCTTTGTTTATAGTATCAATCACGCAGGATACTTCCAGTGTTTCTGAAAGTGTCCAGGCTATGATTTTTCTGGAAAATAAATCCATAATACTGGTCAGATAGACAAATCCGTCTATTGTCCAGATGTAGGTGATATCCGAACACCAGACAGCATTCGGACGGTCAGGATTAAACTGTTCATCAAGGATATTTTGTAATTCTGTGCTGAAATCAGAATCTTTTGTGGTGATGGTCCATGGTTTGCTCCACTGAGCACGGATTCCCATTTGGCGCATATATGTACCAACGGTTCTTTCCGAAATGACTTCACCGGTTTTTCGCAGTTCTACAGTGATTTTCGGAGCACCGTAGTTCTGCTTGGAATCATCATAAATATCCTGTATTTTTGCTTTTACAGCTTCACGACGTTTTTCTGTATCAGAAGGTACGTGGTGGAGCCATGCAAGATATCCTGAGCGAGAGACACCTAAAAATTTCAACATTCCGGAGACGGAAACCTGGCGTCCAGCCTTTTTGGCAGCTTCTGTCTTCTCAGTCACTTCGAGATAAATGGCTTCCGTCATTTTCCCAGAATGTTGATTGCTTTTTTTAACACATCAAGTGCATCTTGGGCATCACGTAATTCACGTCTGAGACGGGCAATTTCCTTCTGCTCATCAGATGCATAATTACCAGAACCACGAACAGGAATATCACCTGATTCTCGGAAGTCTTTCAGCCACTTTGTTAATGTACTGTAGCCGATGCCAAGATTTTCTGCACATCCACGTACTCCGAGATCTTTATGATCTTGATAGTACTGGATTGCATCAAGTTTAAATTGTTTGTCATGTTGCTTTGCCATATGAGATCCTCCTTCAGCATGTTTCTATTGTACCATGCTTATGTGTATTTGGAATTTT
>NZ_ACFY01000148.1 GCF_000174195.1 Roseburia inulinivorans DSM 16841
AAATATAGCTTAAGCAAATATATAAGGTGCCGGAAAAGAGTGGAAGGTGTACTACGATATTGTTAATAGTGGAGAAAGAATAAAAGAGTTGCGTGCGGCAAGAAGAATGACAAGACAGCAGCTTGCCGAGCAGATTGGATTGTCAGTGGACGCTCTGCGGAAAATTGAAGCTGGTGTAAATGGAGCAAAAATAGATACGCTGATTAGTATTGCTGAATTGTTTCATATAACGTTGGATTATCTTGTGTGTGGGTGTGAAAGAAAGGTAGAAGTCGATGATCTGCTGGTTGGTCTGAAGGAGAAGGAAGTACAGTTTATCCGGAATATGGTATTAAATGCCGTTGACAATATGAAACTTCTGACAGAATAAAAAAGTCGGATTGCATTTTTGATGATGCAGTCCGGCTTTTTTTATAAGGATTTGGAACAGGTGGGAGTGTTACTCTTAGTTCAAAAGAGTGTCGGTTACTGTAGAAGATGCGTGGTGTCAGTTATACTCTGTTCAGGTTCTGAGAAAAGAACCGTTGAATATTGAAAACAGAATAGGACACGCATATTCCACGAGCTTATATCGCCTTGTCTATGACAGGGTGGCAGAATCCCATTTCGTGCGATGACTATCCTCAGAGCTGTAGCCGATTATGAGAAACGTAACAGCAGGAGCCTTTAAGGATAAGAGCAGAGGGTTGTGCCTACCGGGTTAGCAGCCGGAGGTAATGAGATAATAAGTGCACCTGAATTTCAGCGAAATGCATTTTCAGAGAGTGGCTACTTTCGTAAGTCCAGATGGGCAGGAAACTACGAAGTGTTTGTGGCTGGCAAAGGATATGTTACCCGATACGGGGAAGGTTGAGAAACCGGGAAGATAGTATTTTATCTTCCCACACAAACTGATTTGCAGTAACCAGCAGACAACAACGGGGCTTATAAGTGCAGAGAGCATTGGCAGGTCAGTTTATGTGAGGAGATAAAGTGTGCACAGGATATCAAATCAAAATAAAAACAGGAATGGAGATTTTAAAATGAATAAAGCAGTTATATATTTTGGAGCAACAGGAAATGAGGCAGCGGATCAGATGGTAATGCAGGTTCTTGAGGAGTATTGCGCTGTGAATGGATATGAGGTGGTTGCAGTTATTTCAGAGAACGCAAGACCGGAGGGAATGACATTTCCTATGAAGTTTGCCTTTGTCGGTATGGCAGAAGTAGAAGATGTTGATGTGGTTGTTACTTTTATGAGTGATATGGTGGGCGATTGTGAAGAAACAATTATGGATAACATCATTATGCTTGGAGAGCATGGCATTACGGTTGAGACAGCAAACGATGATATGGCTGGATATTATCAGAAGATGGAGCAGGCAGGGCAAAAGGAAGATAACGGCATTGTTTCACTTGCTGATTTTATGGCAGTATTTTTCAGACGTCTCAGAGCCAACAGATAGGAGGTTTTATGAGTAAGTGTTGTGTTATCTGTGTAGGCAGGAATGCCGACAGAGCCGCAGACAGGATAGAAGCATATGCTAAGAAAGCGGATTTTGAGATTGTAGAAACAATCTTTAAAGATACGAAGTCTGTGGAAAGACTTAAATTTTATATCGAAAGAGATTCCATTATCAGTATTCTGGTAAGCAGTATCTATGATATTTCATCGGACAAAGATGTGGTAAAGGGTATTATGGAGCTTGCAGCGGAGCACGGTATCAGTATTAATGACGAGAGCAGGGGCTATGAACCTGCTCTCATCTCGTTTGAGGAGGATAATGCCGGATAAAAAGGAATTAAGCATAGTGACATTTTCATCAGAAACCGTGGTGTTTGATGGGAAAGGAGACAGAGTTGTTGCCTGCCCTACGGAACAGGAAGCTGTCGAATATATCCGTGGGCAGGAAATACCAGTTGACAGACAAGGAAGTGAATATTATGAGTGAAATAAGACGGGGCGATATCTGGATGGTTGATTTTGGAGTACCGGAAGATGAGAATGACCACAAGCTGCACGGTATCAGACCAGTAGTGATTGTGAGCAATGACAGTGCAAACAGACATAGCACGGTATTCCATGCAGTACCGCTTACAAGTAAGATTCATAAAAAGACATATCTGCCAACACATATTTTTATCAGTTCGTTTAAGGCTGTTGGATTAAGAACGAACAGTATCGCTCAGTGTGAGCAGTTATGTGATGTGAAAGATACGGACCTGATAGAAAAAATCGGGAAAGTAAGCAAAAACCAGTTAAGACAGATAACAAAAGGTATGCAGATCCAGTTGGGTATGAGTACAAAACATAATAATCCAATCGCATAAATTCCAGCCGGGGCGAAAGCTCCGGTGTTACATAGCCGTCAGCATATCTGGTGGCTTAATTTGATTGGAGGGATAGGATGACAGTTGAACAGTTGGACAAAATATCGGCACAGAGATTAGAAGATGTGGATATTGATACATTGGTGGAAGTAAACAGCATAAAGTACGCTGACGGAATGCCTGTGGAAAAGAAGGTTGCGGGAATGATTGCAAAGACAGGTAATCCGTATTTCCGCAGATCAGGAAAGAGCAAAATTAAGATTTCATTTTCTGATAACGGGGAAAGCCTGAAAGACAATTATATTGCTATGCTTGCCAATGTATAGAGCAGTCAGCCAAAATTAGGGGTGGAAATTCAGATGGATTTGTGATATCATTACAGACAAATAAGGACATCTAACCCGAAAGGGTATCAATTTCATATTTATGTTTCCATTCCTCTTGATTTGGGACTTCTAACTTAGAAAATCGAAGGAGTGGTGGACATGAACAATTCTAAAAGAATTTACAGAGCAGCCATCTATGTTAGATTATCTAAGGAAGATGGCGATCTTGATGATGTGAGAAAAGCTGAAAGTAACAGTATCTCAAATCAGAAATCCCTGATACTTAATTATTTAAAAGACAAAGAAGATATTGAAATAGTATCAATCCGTGAGGATGACGGCTATTCAGGGGCAACTTTTGACCGTCCGGCATTTAAACTTATGATGCAGGATGTGAAAGACGGTATTATAGACTGTATCGTTGTAAAAGATCTTTCGAGGTTTGCAAGAGAGTATATCGACGCAGGGAGATACATTGAGCGGATGTTTCCTGCAATGGGGATACGATTTATAGCGATCAATGATGCCTATGACAGTGCAGATACACAGGCACAGGGAAACGAGATAATCATTCCGTTTAAGAATCTTATCAATGACGCTTATTGCAGGGATATTTCCATAAAAATCCGAAGCCACCTTGAAACAAAGAGACAGAACGGAGAATTTGTAGGAAATTACTGTGTCTATGGCTACAAGAAATCTGAGATTGACCATAATGTGATTGTTCCTGACGAATATGCTGGTCCGGTGGTTCAGGATATTTTCCACTGGATAAAGAACGGAATGAGCCTTGATGCCATAAGTGACAAGCTGAATGCTCTTGGTATTCTCTCACCTATGGCATATAAGCTCAGCAAGGGAGAGAATTATAAGACAGCATTTCAGAAGAAAGACGAGCTGTTGTGGACTCCTGTTGCTGTAAGGCGTATTGCAACGAATATTATTTATACAGGAACGCTTGTACAGGGCAAAATCACAACACCTAACCATAAGGTTAAAACAAGGATATTAAAGCCACAGGAGAAATGGGCAGTATGCCACAACAATCACGAGGCACTGGTATCTTTAAGAACATTCCAGATTGTACAGCGTCTGTTGTCAGTGGATATGAGAATGGCACCGGGGAAAGACTCTATCTATCTTTTATCCGGAATAGCAGTATGTGCCGATTGTGGAGCACTTATGACACGAAAGGTGTCTACGGTAAATGGGAAAAAGTATGTTTACTATATGTGTTCCAATAACAAGAAGAATAAGAAGTGCAGCTCCCACAGGATAAAAGAGGCAGACTTGGAAAGCCGTGTATTTGATACCTTGAGGGAAATGACAGCAACACTTCTGGACGCTGATGAAGTGATAAAGGAAGCTGGCAACAATGCCAATTTCAGAATAGACCAGAAAAAGACAAAAGAGAGGATCAGTGCAAAAGAGAAAGAGATAACCAAATATAATCAGATGCTTGTTTCACTTTATGAGGACTACAAAGATGGAATCGTTGATAAATCAGACTTTGCGATTATCAAGGAGAGCTTTGAAGTAAAAAGGTCTGAAGCGGAAAAGGCAATCGACAGGTTACAGAAAGAAGCAGAAAACATTGCTGCCGGAATTGAAAGAGATACCGAGTGGCTGGAAGAACACAGGAAATGGAAAACAATGCCTTCTCTTACCCGTAATGTGGTAGTGAGCCTTATACAGTCCGTAAAGGTATATGAGGGCGGTGATATAGAAATCGTACTGGATTGTGACGATGAATACAGGAAAATCGTTGCAAGAGCCGGGGAGCTGGAAAAACAGCAGGATACGGAAAGGCTGGTGGTCTAAATGGCAAGGAAGTCAAGAACACAGCCGAAACAATCACCGGATACACTGAATGTATTATCCAAAGTGTATAAAACTGCCATATATGTGAGATTGTCTGCGGAAAAAGATGAAACGAGAGACAGAAAAACCCTGATCAATCAGAGAAATCTCATTAAGAACTTTGTGGATCAGCAGATGGATATGGAAATCCATGACATCTATATGGATGATGAAATTTCCGGTACAACATTCGACAGACCGGAATTTGAGCGTATGATGTCAGATATGAGGGCAGGAAGGATCAACTGCATTGTCGTAAAGGATTTGTCCCGCTTGGGTAGAGATTACATTGAAACGGGCAATCTGGTAGAGCGTGTATTCCCGATGATGAATATCCGCTTTGTAGCGATTACGGATAATTATGATTCCTCAAAGAAAGACGCAGACCTTATGGTTGCGGTCACGAATATAGCCAATGATCTGTATGCTAAGGATATTTCAAAGAAAATATCTTCCAGTAAGCAGGAAGCGATGGAAAAAGGTATTCCAGTTGGCAGAGTGACTTATGGGTATAAGGTGGTTCTTGATGAAAACAAAGTCAGGGTAATGGTTGAGGATAAGGAAGCCGCAGATGTTGTAAGGTGGATTTTTAATGAGGCAGAAAAAGGTACACTGCATTCTGTGATAGCGGCAGAACTGAATGCGAAGCATATCCTTACACCTGCCCAGTACAAAGTAAGGCATAATATAGAGAAACTTGAAAAGCTGCGTGGAGTTAAGTGGACTGTTGATACATTGTCACAGATTTTAAAGAATGAAGTCTATATTGGAAGATATGTGACAGGTAAAGACAGGGTATGCTTGTACAGACACGAAAAGAGGCATACTACCAATAAAGATGAGTGGTATGTTTTTGAAAATCATCATATTGCACTTATCACAAAGGAACAGTTCTATGCGGTGCAGAAGAACAAAAGAAAGGTAATAAAGCCAGCAAAAAAGCAGACCGTGAATATGCTGAAAGGCAAAATCACCTGCGGCTGTTGTGGAAGCAGTATCCATATCCACCCTGAGAAATATGGAAAGGTTTATATGTGTACGCATAGAAAAAGATATGGAAAGGACAGTTGCAACTGCCTGCCTGTAAAGGTAGACGATATATATGCAGCGGTGCTTGCTGTTATAAAGGAGCAGATACAGGTCTTTATTGACAGGGAAAAAATATTAAAGGAACATCACAATGACAGCAGTGTAATCAGACAGGAACAGGTATATACGGAAGCTGTGAATAAGTGTGTCAAGGAAATGGACAGACTTATGGAATTAAAGAGCGGTCTGTATGCTGATTACACGGAAGATTTGCTTGATGAAAAGGAATATCTGCAACTGAACAGGGAGTATTCACAGCGTATTGAGAAATTGAAGATACAGGCTGATGAATACAGGCAGGCGGCAAGTCAGTATGAAAGTGCTGAAAAGACCGTTGCCCAGTTAAAAGCTGAAATGCTCCGTTTTAAAGGAAAACGCAAGTTGACGCAGGAAATGGTCGATTTGTTTGTTGCACAGGTACGCATATACGAAAACAAGAATCTTGAGATCGTTTTGAACTATGAAGATGAACTGAAAAAATTCGCAGAACTGAATATGGAAAGAGAGGCAGGATAATGGCTGAGAAAAGAAAATTAGCCTTTTATATCCGTCTCTCGGATGCGGATGAGGAGGTAAAAGAAGGAACAAAAGACGAAAGTAACAGTATTACAGGACAGAGAAAACTCTTGTATGCGTATATCAAGAAAACAGAGGAATTTGCAGGTTTTGAGGTACTGGAATACTTTGATGACGGATATTCGGGAACAATGTTCAATAACAGGGCAGAATTCCAAAGGCTCATACAGGACGCAGAGCTTGGAAGATTTGAATGTATCATAGTAAAAGACTTTTCACGATTTGGAAGGGATTACCTTGAAGTAGGCAACTATCTGGAGTTTGTATTCCCTGCAATGGGAATGAGGTTTATTTCTGTCAACGATAATTATGACAGTGACAGAAACTTTGGTGTTACCGGAGGAATGGATGTAGCTTATAAGAATCTGATTTACCAGCTTTACAGTATGGATTTATCAAGAAAGGTAAAGAGTGCCAGAAGGACAAGAAATCTGAGCGGCGAATACACGGCATCATTTGTCTGCTATGGATACAAGAAAGATCCAGACGATAAGCATAAGCTGATAATAGATGAAGAAGCTGCAAAGGTTGTTGTGGAGATATTTTCACTGATCATTGCAGGATATAATGCAAGTGAGGTTGCCCGCATATTAAATGAGAGAAAAATCCCGACAAGAGTTCAAAACCAGTGGAAGAATGGAATCAATTATGTTCCGGTTCATAATAAAGGGGATTATATGTGGGATAATTCAGAAGTTATAGCGATTGTCCAGAATGAGCAGTACAAAGGAATAATGATCCAGAATAAATGTGAAACTGTTGGTTTTGGAGATAATAAGAAGGTTCGCAAACGAAATAAAGAGGACTGGTCTGTTGTAGAAGGTGCAATACCAAGAATAGTAAGCGATGAAATGTTTGATGAAGTCAATAAAATGCTACGGGTTGAAGCCAGAGGGATTGAAAAGAGTACAAAGAAACGTAAGAAAAATCTTTTTATCTGCCCCTATTGTGGGAGAAAGCTGATGAATTCCAGTGCAGTATGTACACCGAAGCTCCTCTGTCCAAAACGCAGGATGGTAAGGACTGGCGAATGTCAGCAGATTTTTATGCTGAAGTCAGAAGCACAGGACAAGGTGCTGGAAATCACAAAGGAAATCTGTAGAACACTTATACAGGAAGAAGAACTTAAAAAGGCATCAAAGGATAAAAGGAAGGTGACAAGCGATGAGTATTTGATTAGTGAGCTTAAAGCGGAGTATGACAGAATATCAAACAGCACAGTTTCTTGTTATCAGTCATACAGAGAGGGAAAGTACACAAAAGAAGAATATGTGCAGTTAAGAAAAACAAACCAAGAGCTGTTAGCTGATCTGGAGAATCAGATATCAGATTTGCAGGAGAAAGTTGCAAATCAGGAGCCTGACGCAGAGGAGAAGATAGAACAGCTAACCCAGTATAGTATGCTGGAGCAGTATGACGGAGATGTACTTTCAAACATAATTGATAAGGTGCTCATTTACAACGACAAAGATATAGAAGTTGTGTTTAAGGGTGAGAACTTTATCCGAAATGCAGTGTAGTAAACAAAATGAGTAATATAGAAAGCCAGTAGTGAAAAAGCTGCTGGCTTCTTCTATGGGTAATAACGAAAAGGTTAATAGTAATAAACTATTCTGTACTTTAAAAATCAGTAAGGGTTTGATAGAATATGTACAGAAAAAAATAAAATTTTTTTGTCCCAGTCTTGACAGATGCAGGATATCCGGAAAGGTGGAAATCAAAGAAGAAAGAGGATACAGGATTGCAGACATACAGGCTGTGTCAGGAACAATTCTTTTAGATCAGAAAAAAAGTAACCGGGTATTTCAGAAAAAAGTACAGACTTATATGGGGATTGCCAGTGCCGTAACAGCCGATACCGATCACAGCGCCTGCATACTGCCGGGGAGCGACATGCGAACCGGAGGGACGCTGATACAGTATCAGGAAACAGACTGGAGATTTCTGAAAAGAATGGCGTCCCAGCTTGGGCTTCCATTAGTGCCGGATACCAGCTATTATTATCCCCGCTTTTACCTTGGATTGCCGGAAGGTGAAAAAAGGGAATTGGGAGAAATCATTTCCTGTGATCTCTGTTTTGATGGGAGATATTATGCAGTCAGTGGAAAATGCCTTGTTGATAGGGAAGATTTCATTTGTTATGATGTTGTTACGAGGACAAGCCTGTCGCTGGGGGACAGGGTAACATATGAAGGAAGGGAGCTGCTTGTTTCCCGGAAAAAACAGAACTGGCAGGAGGTGAGGTCATCTTTACAGAAAAAGAGCAGTTATATTATCTGATTAATGGAGTTTTAGATGGCTCATATCAGGTTAAGATATTTTGTTCAGAATTTACAAGAATATATGATTTAGAGGTTGACTATGAGCAGTTGTCTGAACTAGAAAATAAAGAGTTTGGAGATTTGTGTGAAATGGTAGGTAGATTTTCTGCTGACGAAGAAGAGTTAAAAATTCCAAATATGTTTTTTTCTGAGGAGAGTATTTTGAATAAAGCAAAATATGTAAAACAACTATTAGAATAAGGGTTTAGTAAAAGCCAGCAAGAGTTATCGTACTGATTTTCTGCTGGCGTTTTACGTTGTGTGGCATTTTTTATTTCGAGTTTGCAAATTTTAGGATTAGTGAAAAATAGCACTGTAACGCTATAAGGAAAACAACTGTGGTATAGGCTTCGTTTTGTGGTGTATGGCTTCGATTCAGTGGATTATTACTTTTCGCTGGTCATCCGGTAAATTAAGGTTTTCATACTGGGAACATAATTCTTACTCTTGCTGTGTAAACCTCAGATAATCAGCATCCTACATCACAATGATGTTGTATCATACTTAAGCTGCCCAGAAGATACCGCAAACGTGCCAGAAAAGAGTATCTTGCATTTGCCAGAAGCAGAAAGCACACGGCAAAGAATATCCGAAGATAGCTTGCATATGTGAAAAGGGATCTCCGGTATCTGGAACAGTTCATGAGTGATGGATACACCATGACGGGTAAGGATATCAGCTTATATCTTACCATCATCAAGCTGTATGAGCAGCAACAGTATATGTATGAGAACAGAGTCCATTCTGTGGAGCATCGCATTGTAAGTATTTTGCAACTATGGCTTCGACCGATTGCCAGAGGGAAGGTCAAGCAACTGTTGAATTGGGTGCAAAATTTGATCTCAGTCCTAACAGCGAAGGTTATGGGCGTATCGAAAAAATATCGTTCGCGGCATATAACGAGAGTGGTTGCCTGATAGAAGCAATCGAACGTTTCAAAGAGCGTACCGGTTATTATCTGGAACGATTCCTGGCAGATCAGATATACTGGACCAGGAAAAACAGAAGTTATTGCAAGGAGCAAGGGATTCGGTTATCAGGTCCAAAGCTGGGCAGACCAAACGCCACAGCACAGGCTGAAAAACAAGAGTACCAGCATAATATCGATAGAATCGAAGTGGAGCGCACTCTTAGTCTGAGCAAACGCTGTTATGGTATGAACTGCATTACCACAAAACTGGAAGAAACGCAGTTGACTTCTATCGCATGATCTGTATTCGTGACGAATCTGTTCAGAATCCAGAGGCGAATACTTTGTGCTTTTTGCATTTGTTCCGATTCTGGTATGACCGGAGCAGATGTAAGAGTTGGAAGTCGTAGATATCTGCTTAATCAGCAGACACTATTTAGATATGGATGAAAATGATATGAATAATGAAATTGTAAATGGGAAGAGATATGAGTCAGTCCTTTTTGATTATTACAATACGAAAGTGCTAAAAAGAGTTCTGATGAAGATTCACTTTTAAATATCATAAGAAGATTACTGAGAAAAGTGTGAAGAATATTATGTATTGTCTGTGATGATAGGAAATGGAAATAAGGGAAGAATATACGGGAATTGGTAAACTATTTACATTATACAGTTGTGAGTAAACTCCTAATAATTATGTAAAATAGTTATTAGAAAGGATATCACAATTATGACTGAGAACCGTATCCGTGAGCTCCGCAGGAGACACAACATGTCACAGGAAGCCCTTGGGACTATAATCAACACCACCCAGCAGGCGGTAAGCAAGATGGAAAAAGACACATGTGCCATCTCCACAGACCTGCTTATCAGCATGGCAAGGTATTTTAATGTTACCACTGACTATATCCTCGGGCTGTCCGATATAAAACGGGATCTGAGCGGGCAAATCCGCATGAATCAGGAGATGGATCAGTGCTATGAT
>NZ_ACFY01000147.1 GCF_000174195.1 Roseburia inulinivorans DSM 16841
GCACCTTTTCTTTTACATAACATGCTTAATATATTAGCTATATCACGTTTTAACTGTCCATATATTAGTTTTCTGCGATACTTTGGTGCAAATAACAATGTGATACTTACAATTCCATTTAGGTCAGTTTACAAGGAACTACACGCAGACCACGAAACGGGGGCTGCTGACAACAAATAAAGGCTGAATATCAAGCACCGGGGAAGTGCGAGATATTCAGCCTGTTTTGTTGTCTGGGGTTTCCAAAGGGGCTTGCCCCTTGGCACACGACTTTGCTTGCAAAGTGTAGTGTGTTATACGCTCTGTCGGCGTTGCTGCGAAAATGCGGTTGCCACCGGGGAGGGCAAGGGCATTTGAAACGGCAGGAAAACAGGGCTGTGATTGCGTGGCATGGAGCCGCAAGCGCAGGACTGGTTTCGCCAGCAGACAGGGCGTATATGAAAGCCCCCGTCCCTTGTCCCACGCCGGACTTCGGGACAAAATGTCCCGAACTTGTGGCCACACTTACGAAAAAGCAGACGGATTTTTCTCTCAAAATTGAAATGGGCGGGAAGCCATTTTAAGGCTTTCCCGCCTTGATTGACTATTAGCAAAGACGGGCAGGACTGTCAACGGCGGCACATAAAATGTGCCGTTCATCTTGACCGTTGACTGGCTCGGCTGGCTTTGCTATCCGTTCCTAATCTGTATGTAATCAATATAATTTACGAGGAAGATTTCCAAATAGACTGTCTAATTCTTCATGGGTCATTGCTCTAATAAGTGCCCAATTATCTTTTTTCATAAGAATAAATGGTTCAAGTCGTTTTATGGCTTCGTGGTATTCCATTTGCCCGATAATTCCACCTTGTGGATTTGTAAGGCTAACCATTGTAATAATCCATTCGCTAATTGTCTTGCCCTCTATTGCCCACTGCTCCTCCGGCACGATGGGGAAAAGAGAATCGGTATCTTCTGTAAGCGCAAGCCCTATCAAAAGTGTACCATCTTCTTTTTCGTAACACTTAGGATTAGCTTGATATGCTTCTTGTAAAAGTTTTTCAATATCCGGCTTTGTTAGCTTACTATTTGTCTGCGAGTTCTTTTTCTTAAAGAAATTCATGTTTTTGATTTCCTCCATTCTGTAATTTCATATTTATTACTTTCTCCCCCGCTGCGGGTTCGGATTTTTCAGCAAGTCCGACTTCTGTGCAATCTTTTTCAGCCACTTCTTTTCTTCTTCGGACAGCTTCTTAAAGTTCAGTTTGAGCCTTTTGCAAATGAACATCAAGGACGCTGTTTCCGGGTCGCCGCCCTCGCTGGCGATTTCGTCTGCGGTCTGCAAAAAATCTTCCAGTGGGTTGTCCTCCGGGACACTGAAAAAATCGTCCTTATGTGTTTCCCGCAGATCGAGGGCTATCTTGTTTATGTCCTGCTGTATCACATAGCGGCAAAAGCTGTCATCGTCAATATGGGCGGCGATAAGCTGTCGTAACTGCGGGTCGGACAAGCCGGGATTGTACTGCTTCATAATGGTTGCGCTTACAGCATCTACAATGGCGTTTGCACTCTGCACTTGTTTGCCAGCAATACCGTTCACATAGATTTCGAGGTCAGCCATCAGCCGGGGAAAATCCGGGTGTACCGCCAGTTCACACAAGAGGGAATTATCCACCCGCCCGCTTTTCAGCAGTTCAATCATATCATCACTCAAATGCAGGTCTGCAAGATCGGCATTTGGGTGATTTTTTGTTTTAGAGCGTCCCAGCAGGTAATCAACGGTCACTTCATAAACCTTTGCCAGCTGGATAAGGGCATGGTGGCTGATGTCTTTGAGATTGTCTCCCTCATAACTGCCTAAAGCAGATTTGGAAAGATGAGTTTCCTCCGCAAGCTGTTCCAGCGTCAGCCCTCGTTCCACACGCAGGTCTTTTAGGCGTTCCTGTATGGATAGTTCCATGCTCTCCCCCCTGTCTGCCCAATAAATGGGAATAGCTGTTTTCTCATGTTTTAATTTATTTCTGTTCTGTGTAATGAATACAAATACCACTACTGCACGAGCGCGGGTCAAAGTAAGATGAAATAGAACCCCATGAAAACAAGTTTTCTTCGTTCTTCAAACCACAAAACCTCATGAGCCATTCATCACAATACCTTTTATCTTTCTGAGCTTCTTCGGGTGTCCAGCATTCCCAATGCTGAATAGCATTTAAGTCAAAGTGCTGCGGATATAGATTAACAAATTCAAGATTTTTCTGTGGATTGAAGCAAAAATAAACAGGGATTTTGTTGTCATAAACTTTTTCTTTTATATCGTACCATATATATCCATTTCTCATATCTCTGATTTGTGTGATTTTATCTTTTGGAAAATCAGAAATAAAGTCAGCATAATGCAATAACGGTGATACTGTTATATTCAGTTCAGGGAAAGTAATCTTTCCTGTTTGTAACTCAATCAAATAGGCTTCCCCCTTTCCAAACGCCGATTTGTCTCTTTGTACTTATCATTTTACCACAATTCCGAGAGCGTGGAAATAGGCAGTTTTTTGGGCGGATTTCCTACCTTTCGGATATACGGGACGGGCGGTCTTTTAGGTGTAGACTTAGGGTAGTTCATCGATGAGCCGCACCTTGAAAACCGAATGACCGTCCGAAAAGGAATACCCCGGCAGGGGAAGCACCGCAAGGAGCCAACTTCTGGACACTTTGTCCAGAGGTCACTTCGGGACAACTTGTCCCGAAGCTGTGGGGAGCTTGCCTCGTCGCCGCAAGCTGCGTATCATTCGCTTCCGCCAAATGGCGAAAGCTCACTCGCTCCGCTGCGCCTCCTCTCCCCACAAAGTCCAACGACTTTGCGGGGGCCCCTGTTGGGAACACGCCGCAGGAATGGGGCAGGAAGCCTTTTCGGGGAGAACGGCTAAGGAAAAATGGAGGGAACACATGAAAGAGAACCCATATAAACGACTGCCGCCCATAGAGCGCAAGCCGGACGGTTCCCTTTACCGCATGACACCGGCACAGAGGAAACAGGCAAACGCCCTGATCCGCCGGGAGTGCTGCTGTTATGAGGACGGGAACTGTATGCTCCTTGACGATGGGGATACCCACACCTGCCCCCAGACCATTTCTTTCTCGGTCTGCTGTAAGTGGTTCCGCTGGTCGGTCTTGCCGCAAATCGGAACGCTGGAAGCAGAGATTTTCCAGGATAAGGAGCTAAAACGCTGTGCGGTCTGCGGCAGAGTGTTCGTCCCAAAGTCCAACCGGGCGAAATACTGTCCCGACTGTGCCGCCAGAGTTCACAGGCAGCAGAAAACAGAAAGTGAACGGAAAAGGAGGTCTACTGTGGACAGTTAGGGGCTGAAAAGTCCTTGATTTACAAGGCTTTGCAAGCACAGAACAGGGGCAGGCAATAGAAACTACCGCCTGCTCCCGGAAACGGGCTTCTAACCGTCCACAAAACACGATATGACAAACACCATTTATATCCATCAGCCGGAAAAGGCGGTCAGCTTTACCCGGCTTCCGAATTTCCTTTTTGAAGCCCCCACATTCACGCCACTGTCCAACGAAGCAAAGGTACTGTATGCCTTTATCCTGCGCCGGACAGACCTATCCCGAAAAAACGGGTGGGCGGACGAATACGGGCGCATTTACCTCTACTATCCCATTAACGAGGTAGTGGAGCTGCTCCACTGCGGGCGGCAGAAGGCGGTCAATACCCTGCGGGAGCTGCAATATGCCGGACTGGTGGAAATCCAGAAGCAGGGCTGTGGAAAACCCAACCGCATTTACCCAAAATCCTACGAAGCGGTTCCAAACACCGACTTCAAGAAATCCGGTTATGGAACGCCAGAGGACTGAAAACTGCACTCATAGAGTACGATAATCAATCCTCTTGAAGTACGAAAATCGGACGGTATATAGAAATACAGAAATAAAAATATTGATTTATATTCTATCCATTCCCTTCCTATCCGAGATATTTTCTGCGGGATTTTCCTGTGGAAAAGTCCCGGAAAGGAACGGAATGGGGAAAGGAGTTTCATGGCACAACACGCAATTTTGCGATTTGAAAAACACAAGGGCAATCCGGCAAGACCGCTGGAAGCCCATCACGAACGGCAAAAGGAACAGTACGCCAGTAATCCCGACATTGACACCAGCCGGAGCAAGTACAACTTCCATATCGTTAAGCCAGAGGGCCGCTATTACCATTTCATTCAGAGCCGCATTGAACAAGCCGGATGCCGCACCCGCAAGGACAGCACCCGTTTTGTCGATACGCTGATAACCGCCAGCCCGGAGTTTTTCAAGAAAAAATCCCCAAAGGAGATACAGGCGTTTTTCCAGAGGGCGGCTGATTTCTTAATCGGGCGGGTAGGGAAAGAAAATATCGTGTCGGCGGTGGTACACATGGACGAGAAAACGCCCCACCTGCATTTGGTCTTTGTCCCGCTGACAGAGGACAACCGCCTGTGTGCAAAGGAGATTATTGGGAACAGAGCCAACCTCACAAAATGGCAGGACGATTTTCACGCCTATATGGTGGAGAAATATCCCGACTTGGAGCGTGGAGAAAGTGCCAGCAAGACAGGCAGGAAGCATATCCCTACCCGTTTGTTCAAGCAGGCGGTCAATCTCTCCAAACAGGCAAAAGCCATTGAAGCCACGCTGGACTGTATTACCCCGTTCAATGCCGGAAAGAAGAAAGAGGAAGCCCTCTTCCTGCTGAAAAAGTGGTTTCCGCAGATGGAGAACTTCTCATGGCAGCTCAAAAAATACAAGGTCACGATAAACGACCTCTTGGCAGAAAATGAACAGTTGGAAGCCAGAGCCAAAGCCAGCGAAAAAGGCAAGATGAAAGATACAATGGAACGAGCAAAGCTGGAAAGCGAGCTGAAAGACATTCAGCGGCTGGTAGACCGTATCCCACCGGAGGTGCTGGCAGAACTGAAACGCCAACAGCGGCACACAAGGGAACGGTGATTGATGACAGAAAACATTTCACGCCGCAGCATGGCGGCACTGCACTTTGAAAATTAAATACGGAGGTACTATGGAGCATATCAGATACAAGAAAGAAACCGAAGTCGTGACTTTTCAGGGAAAGGAAATCACGCTGGAAAATCTCTCCCCGGTATTCACGCCGGAGCAGGAAGCGGCAAAACGCCGGGAGCTGGAACAGCAGCTTTATGAGGTGTTCCGCAAGTATGCCGACAAACGGCAGAGCGAGGAAGCCGGGGCATAAGATTTTCCGAAGCCATCGTTGATTTGCGGGGCTGCTGACGGTATAATAAAGGTGTCAGCAGCTCCGTTTCTTTTTTAAGAAAAGGAGCGACAATATGAACAATCGAATAGACGCAATCTATGCAAGACAATCGGTAGACAAAAAGGACAGCATTTCCATTGAAAGCCAGATTGAATTTTGCAAATATGAATTGAAAGGCGGTAACTGCAAGGAATACACAGACAAAGGGTACAGCGGCAAAAACACAGACCGTCCGAAGTTTCAAGAACTGGTACGGGACATCAAGCGGGGCTTGATTGCAAAGGTCGTAGTTTACAAACTCGACCGTATCAGCCGTTCTATTCTGGACTTTGCCAACATGATGGAGCTGTTCCAACAGTACAATGTAGAGTTTGTGTCCTCTACGGAAAAGTTTGATACCTCCACCCCGATGGGGCGGGCGATGCTGAATATTTGTATCGTGTTCGCCCAGCTTGAGAGGGAAACCATACAGAAGCGGGTAACGGACGCTTACTATTCCCGCAGCCAGCGAGGTTTCAAGATGGGTGGGAAAGCCCCTTACGGCTTCCACACCGAACCAATCAAGATGGATGGTATCAACACAAAGAAGCTGGTGGTAAATCCAGATGAAGCGGCAAATATCCGGCTGATGTTTGAGATGTACGCCCAGCCCACTACCTCCTATGGGGACATTACCCGGTACTTTGCGGAACAGGGGATTTTGTTCCATGGAAAAGAGCTGATACGCCCCACGCTGGCGCAGATGTTACGCAATCCTGTCTATGTGCAGGCAGACCTTGATGTGTACGAGTTTTTCAAAAGTCAAGGGACAGTCATTGTCAATGACGCCGCCGATTTTACAGGCATGAACGGCTGCTATCTGTATCAAGGGCGGGATGTGAAGCCCAGCAAAAAGAACGACTTGAAAGACCAAATGCTGGTACTGGCTCCCCATGAGGGCATTGTCCCCTCCGACATCTGGCTGACCTGCCGCAAGAAGCTGATGAACAACATGAAAATCCAGTCTGCCCGAAAAGCCACCCATACATGGCTGGCGGGAAAAATCAAGTGCGGGAACTGCGGGTATGCCCTTATGAGCATTAACAATCCTGTGGGAAAGCAATATCTCCGCTGCACAAAGCGGCTGGACAATAAAAGCTGTGCCGGGTGCGGGAAAATCATCACTTCGGAGCTGGAAGCAGTGGTTTACCAGCAGATGGTGAAAAAGCTGGAAAAGCACAAGACGCTGACAGGCAGAAAGAAAGCGGCAAAGGCAAACCCTAAAATTGCCGCCCTGCAAGTGGAACTTGCCCATGTGGACGGCGAGATTGAAAAACTGGTGGACAGTCTGACGAGCGCAAACAATGTGCTGCTCTCCTATGTGAATGTGAAGATAGCGGAACTGGACGGGCGCAAACAGGAACTTCTGGCGAGGATAGCGGAACTAACGGTGGAAGCCATTAGCCCGGAACAGGTCAGCCAGATTTCCGGCTACCTTGACACTTGGGAGAATGTATCCTTTGACGACAAGCGGCGGGTGGTGGATTTAATGATTACCACCATAGCCGCCACAAGCGACAGCTTGAATATCACATGGAAAATCTGACGGGCGGAACCCCTCCCGTCAGATACCTACCCTGTGTAGTCCCTTGTAAACTGTACTTTCGTGTGTGCTAAACTATTTATATCCATATGGATACCTCCTCTGCTTGTAATGCGGTTGGCGAACCTGCATTATTATAGCATTGGAGGTTTTTTTCTGTAAGCTAAAGCATTTCCAACCACTCGCATAGCAAGTGGTTTATTTGTTTCCAGCATTCCATTTTTCGGAACACGAAAAACTCCATCCTGGAAACAGGGCCTTGCCCTAACAATAAAAGGAGATAGCCACAACGGCTATCTCCTTTTTTAAACGCTTATCTATTATTCAGTTTGTAAAATAAAATCTGCTACGCTTTTGGGAATAGTATAATATTCAATATAATCTCCGTCCTGTGTACCATTATCTGGAATAGTCTCACTTATAAAATATTCATTATTAGATGCTTCATATAACATAATCGTATACATTGTGGTCAAAACCTTTTCTTTAGTTCTTCTCCTAAACGAATATGCTGATATATTACGCCTTAAAATCGCATCGTTTGGTATATCATCTATTGAACTCCAACTATCTGTATCTAAGCCTTCAATGAATGCCGTTATCTCTTCCTTGTTATCTATTTTTATATCTAATTCATCTTCATCACTTATAACTATTTTAGTGATATTAGAAACAATTGTTTCATCATTATATGTTTTTTTCTTTGTTCCATAACTACTATCCGTATTATTGACAATTCTATTTTCCCAATTATCCAGAATGTCTTCTGATATAGGTTGAGTTATTGTAATTTTATTTTCAATTGAATTCAAAAATTGCCCCGCGCTTTTTGGAATGGAAATAACATCACTATCTTGAATAATATAATAGTTGTCATCTACTTTATATAACTCATATGGGTCTTCCCTAATATAGTACTCTTCATCATCTTTTACAAATTCATAAGCTATAAATTTGTAAATACATTTACCAAAATCTTCTTTTTCTTCAATATATTTCCATTCTTGAAATTTCATTTCCTCAAAAAAAAATTCTAAATCATCCGAATTCACTATAGTTCCTATCTCTTTACCATTTGATGACTGTATCTCAACAAATTGATATACTCTTTCAATATCAAATCCTTTTGAAGTACATCCCGATAGACCTATCATACATATTACAATTATTAATAACCCTTTTATTTTCATACAAATCCTCCTCAAAAAATTTTTTTTATATTATAAAAGAGTTTTGAATAAAAACAATAAGTATGCCCCGATATACAGTTTTTCGCCCTAACATACACAACTATTTCATAGTGTATTCTCACGATATATGTTATAATTTGTATCAGATTAGTTGCTTCCTACTACAAATATAATAAAAGAGGTAAAAAATGTTTACTGTTGCTATTTGTGATGATGACAAGATTGTACTCAGTTCAATTCAAAAATGCATAGAAGAATTTGCCACCGAAAATAATATATCCATATCCGTTGATTTATATGATTCCGGCAAAAAATTGTTAGAATCATCACTAAAATATAACGTTATCTTCTTGGACATTATTTTACAAACAGAAAACGGCATAGATATAGGTACTCAGCTCCGAAAATTGAATGCATTTACATATATAATTTATATTACGAATTATAAACAATATCATGAAACGGCACATAATAATGTACATTCTTTTGCATTCCTTACTAAACCAATTTCAAAAAAAATCATTTATAAACAACTTAATGACATTCTTATTTATGAATCACAAAATAATGATCCCCTTTATATTGCGCGTTTCATAACTTATGAGCAAGGATTGACCGAATTTAATATAGATGATATATATTTTTTTGAATATATAAAGAAACGATATGTCAAGATATGCAGTAAAAGCGGTGATTATCATTTTAATGAAAAAATCGGAAATATAGATATTGACATGGCGAGTTATAACTTTTTTATGCCACATCAAAGTTTTGTAGTTAATTTAAAATATGTAAAGGATATAAAAAACTACGAATTATTAATGACCAATGGGATAAGGATTCCTTTGTCTCAAAAACGTGCCGTACTATTCAAAAATGCTCTAAACAATTATTTAGAAAAAATGTTAATACTATAAAGGGAGATCCTTTTATGAATACTTATATCATTTACTTTGTTTCTGTAATTAATTGTTATGTTTCTGCACAACTAATTTTTGATCATTTTAAAATAAATTTTAACTCTATATATTCACAAAAATGGATTTATAATATAGTTACCATTTCCGTCGGAGTCTTAATTGGAATTATAAATCTTTTTAATTACCCTATTTTAAATTTTGCAAGTTGGATTATCATTCTTACACCTGTTATATGCTTACTATTTTATGATCCATGGAGTTCAAAGAAAACTTTACTCCTGGATTTATACTTTTTCATATTTCTTTTAACTTTTTTTGAAACAATAGGGGTCGCTCTATATGAATTGTTTTTGATTTTTATTAAGTTTCCATTATGCGAACCAGCACATTCCGTTTTTAAAATGGCTATTTCAAAATTATTAATTATATGTTTATACCAGGTAACCAAGAATCGTTATTTGTCAAAACAGCATAGTGTACTTCCTATGAAACAATTGATTTTATATATTTTATTATCATTCTGTAGTATAGTAAACATTTGCTTAAACGCTAAAATAGGTTATTCTGTTACAATACCGGAGTCTGACAAATATATAGGATATTTAACAATTATAATTACCGTATTTATTAATCTTCATATTATGTGGCTACTTGAATACATTATTGAAAATCAAAAATTAAAGTCTAAAATAGCCCGATCAGAGCAGCAAGCAAACTTACAACTTAAATATTATAAACAATTAGACGCAAACTATCAGAAATCGTTACAAATGATACATGACATAGATAAGCATGTTAATACGATAGAGCAACTATATAAAAGCAATGAATTTGAAAAAGCAGATAACTATATCAAAGGAATGGATAGACTTATATCAGATTTTGTATTATTCCCATACAGCAATAATACAGTTCTAAATCTTATACTGAACGAAAAAAAGATTTTTGCAGAACAACACGGCATTCTGTATAAATGTACCGTTGAACAAACTGATTTTAGATTTATGGATGACATTGACATCACAACTATATTTTCAAATTTGCTTGAAAACGCCTTATCTGCTAGTGCTCTTTGCAAAACCAATAAAGAAGTATCAGTAATAATTAGTTCCCATAATAACTTTGTTATAATCAACGTCAAAAATAGTTGCAATTCATACACAAAATGCGGAACATTCTCTTCTAAAGACTATGGAACTGGTCTTTACAATGTTGAAAATAGTGTTAAGAAATATGAAGGTTTCTTAAAAATCAGCTACTCGCAAACCGAATTTAACTGCAATGTTGTTTTAAGTAATACGCACTAATTAATACTTAATTCCTTCATCAACACATATAATCCTTTGCAAATCAAAATACCGGCTGTCAGGAATTTCTATCTGACAAACGGTATTTCACTTTTTGTTTTCTATTAAAATAGAAGTCTTCCAATTTTTCTTCCCTTCTTTGTAAGCGATGAATAACACGCCGTCTACCCTTTTCCTAAATTCTGTTAAAACAGGAAACGATTAACATTTATTATCAATTCCTCTGCTACCTAAGTGGCAGGGGAATTCTATTTTCCAGAACAATGCTTTCAAGCACTTCCAGCCCTTTTTGTATTTCCTGTTCGTCCGGTTTTCCATATCCTAACAAGAGTACCGGTCTTCCCTCCGGCGGTGTGTGAATATAATGCTCTCTGATACCCATAAGGCGGATTCCGCACTCTGCGGCTTTTTTACAGATTTCTTCCTCTGTAAGCGTTGTATTCACCTGCACAAGCACATGCAGTCCTGCGTTATCCCCTGCAATATTCTGCACCCAGTTTTTTTTCTTCAATTCGCCGACTAAAAAATCATGCTTGTTTTTATAAATTCCACGCATTTTATTTAAATGTCTGCCAAAGTATCCTCCCCGGATGAATTCCCGCAATACTTCCTGCTGGATTTTTGAAACGGTTGTGGAATAGAAGCTGCATGATTCCTGATATTTTTTTAACAAATGCAACGGAAGAACCATGTAGCTGATTCGCAGGGACGGCGCAATACTTTTTGAAAAAGTACCCAGATATATCACCTTCTCCTCGTGGTCAATACTCTGTAACGACGGGATCGGCTTTCCTTTATAACGGTACTCACTGTCATGATCATCCTCGATCAGATATCTGCCTTCTTTCTCCGATGCCCATTTCAAAAGTTCCAGCCGCTGTTTTAAAGGCATGACTGTTCCCAAAGGAAACTGGTGTGACGGCATAACATATAAGATATCTGCGTTTTCCCTGCGCACCGCCTCGATCGGCATACTCCCCTGCTCTGCCGGAATATTTTTCACCAGATAACCCATATTGGAAAAAGTGCGGTACGCCTGCAGATAAGTCGGATCATCCATCAGTACGGTCTTCTTTTCCCCTAACACCTGCGCAAGCAGAAGTTCTAAATATTCATTACCTGCGCCGATTATGATCTGTTCTGCGACACAATTCACACCTCTTGCCTGATGAAGATAATCTGCAATTGCCATGCGCAGTTCGTGATCTCCCTGTCCATCTCCCGACAAAAGAATTTCTTCCCTGTCATCAAGCAGGACATTTTTATGCAGTTTCCGCCAGACATTGTACGGAAAATTCTGCGTATCGATCGTGTAAGGGGAAAAATCAATTTCCTTCTGTTTTGAAGATCCTGCTCCATGTTTTATCTCAGTTTTCCATCCCGGCTGCCAGTCCTGCCCTGCCTGCAGTTTTTCCTGCATATGGTTCCGCTGTTCTAACTGATACAGCGCCTCAACATCGCAGACAAAATATCCCCGGTATGGTTCTGCCTCAATATACCCTTCTGCCAAAAGCTGATCGTATGCCAGTTCCACCGTACTGCGGCTCACAGACAGATTTTTTGCCAATAAACGGGTTGACGGTAATTTTTCCCCTTTGGAAATCTTACCGTCAACGATCTCATTTTTTATATATTCATATATTTTTTCATAAAGGGGCGCTTTCGCGCCCCCCTGCAGATCAATCATAATCTCGTTCATTGCAATCCTCTTACTCTTTGCCAATTCTGATGTCTGGTCTTCCCCTGCCGCCTTTTACGCTTTGGAATCCTTAATTTCCCGGATGATCTCCTCTTTCAGATCGAATGCACGATCCTTCATCTTCTTAGAAGCAGAGCTTGTAGACAAGATCCTGGAAATACATTTGGACGCAGTATCGTAACGTTTGAAATGCTTTGACATAACAGCTAACAGGTAATCTACTGTTGTCTGATCCATGCCACACATTGGAAACATCTCTGTTGATACTGCTTTTAAAAAGCCTTCATAAGCCTGATTATAAAATGCCTCCTGCTGCTCCAGACACTCCCTGCGTTCCTGTTCCAGCGAAGCATCCTTCTCATCCATGCCCTCTAACTTTCCACGATAGAGCCATGAAATCTTAAGACAGGTATATGCCTTCTCACTTGCTTTTCCTTTTTTTACCTAGAGTATTAAACAGTGCGAGTTTGTAACGGTTAATTGCCGTATCATAATCATATACCGCCGGTTCTTCACCAGTCGGCTTAAAATTTGCACATATTTTCTCTTTGATCAGTTTGATCTGGACCGATGACAGATGTTCAAAGTAGCGGTTCATTGCTGTATAACCGCAGTTTGGACATGATGCAACATCATATTTTAAAGTATCAATATACATAAATCTTGGTCTCAGATCAAAATCCGGTTCGAGACGTTTCACTCTTCCGTTTTTGATCATTTTTGTTTTGAACACTTTATCGCACACAGTGCAGCGCACTGATTTTTCTAACAGAAATGATTCCTCAGAAGGTATTTCTTCTTTTGCCTCTCCCTGCTCTGTTGATGCATTGGTCCTTTTTTCTTCTTCAAACAGATTTTCTGTACCCTCTGTCTTCAGACCGAACTTTTCTAGTCCCTTGAATAAATTCATATACGTTCCTCCAATATTGACTGCTTTTCTTGATCGTAAATTAGTTATTTGACGGTAATTTAAATGAACTCTTCAGCGAAACGATCCTGTTAAATACGAGATGTTCCGGTGTAGAATCTTTTGCATCTACACAGAAGAATCCCTGACGCACAAACTGGAAGCTGTCATAAGCCTTTGCGTCTGCAAGATTCTCCTCTACATAACAGTCCTTTAATACTGTCAGTGAGTTTGGATTCAGGTTCAGGCTTCCGTCCTCATTGTATACACCCTTCTCTTCATCCACAATATTTTCATACAGCCGGATCTCTGCTTTTACATTCTTCTCAGCAGATACCCACTGGATCGTTCCTTTTACTTTACGTCCATCCGGGCTGTTTCCTCCGCGGGAAGCCGGATCGTAGGTACAGTGGATCTCTGTCACTTTACCGTTCTCATCTTTCACGAAGCTATTGCATGTTACAAAGTATGCGTTCATAAGACGGACTTCATTTCCCGGGAACATACGGAAATATTTCTTTGGCGGCTCTTCCATAAAGTCCTCACGGTCAATGTAGATTTCCCTTCCAAATGGCACTTTTCTGCTTCCAAGTTCTTCGTTTTCAAGGTTATTCACAACATCCAGATATTCTATCTGTCCTTCCGGATAGTTATCGATCACTACTTTGACCGGATCAAGGATTGCCATCATACGCGGTTTCTTTAATTTTAAATCCTCGCGGATACAGTATTCAAGCATTGCATAATCGACAGAACTGTTTGCTTTGGAGATTCCGCAGAGATCAACGAACATCTTAATGGATTCCGGTGTAAATCCTCTTCTTCTGAGTGCTGCGATCGAAACCAGACGAGGATCATCCCATCCGTCAACGATGCCTTCTTCTACCAGACGTTTGATGTAACGCTTTCCGGTTACTACATTTGTAAGGTATAATTTTGCAAACTCGATCTGTCTTGGCGGCATCTCATCCTTATCCGGGATCATATCTTTGCCAACTTCTTCAACTACCCAGTTATATAATGGTCTGTGGTCTTCGAACTCCAGAGTACAGATAGAATGGGTAATTCCCTCGATTGCATCCTCGATTGGATGCGCATAGTCATACATTGGATAGATGCACCATTTGTCGCCTGTTCTGTGGTGTGTCATATGTGCCACACGATAGATAACCGGATCTCTCATATTAATATTGGAAGATGCCATGTCGATCCTTGCACGGAGTACTTTTTCACCATCGGCGAACTTTCCATTCTTCATATCTTCAAATAATGCCAGATTCTCTTCTACAGAACGTGTGCTGTATGGGTCTTCTTTGCCCGGTTCTGTCAAAGTTCCTCTGTATTCGCGGATCTGTTCTGCGGAAAGGTCTGATACGTAAGCTTTTCCCTTTTTGATCAGCTTTACTGCACCTTCATACATCTGGTCAAAATAATCCGATGCAAAGAAAAGTCTTCCCTCCCAGTCAGCGCCGAGCCATTCAATATCAGACTGGATCGCCTCTACAAATTCTGTTTTCTCCTTGGTCGGGTTTGTATCATCAAATCGAAGATTGAACTTTCCGCCGTACTTCTGTGCCAGCCCATAGTTTAAAAGAATGGACTTTGCATGTCCAATATGAAGATAACCATTTGGTTCCGGTGGGAATCTGGTGTGAACCTCATGGCAGTATCCCTCCTCGATATCTTTATCAATCATCTGCTCAATAAAATTCTTAGAGACAGTCTCGTTTTCCATAATTTCCTCCTTGTTTTTCAAAAATGAAGTCTATCTAACATATTACATGATGTATGATTCAGACGCAAGCATAAAATCGCCCGGCATTCTTTATTATAGCATACTTTTCACTGTTTTCCAGCTATTTGCAAAACAAAAAAAGAAGCGGCTGCACCCAGGCAGCTTCGCTTCCTTTTCATGCCTTTTACCGGTCTTCCCTGAAATATGCTTCTCCAAGGCTTGCCGGCGGCTGATTTTCCTGTTTATTTCTCTTACTTGTGATGATCAGGACGATAATCGTCACAACATACGGAAGCATTTTTACAAGCTCCTGTGTTGCCCTGTTCAATCCCGGAAGATAGATATATAAAATATATAATCCACCAAACACAAAAGATCCCCAGATCGCATGATCCGGATTCCACAATGCCAGGATCACCAGTGCGATCGCAAGCCATCCTCTGTCACCGAATCCATTGTTCGACCAGGTACCACCCAGATACTCCATAACAAAATAAAGACCTCCAAGACCTGCGATCGCCGCGCCGGTTACTGTGGCAACATATTTATACTTTGAGACATTGATACCTGCTGCATCCGCTGTTGCCGGGCTTTCACCGACAGCTCTTAAGTTCAGTCCTCTTCTTGTTTTCTTCAAAAAGTAAGTCATGACAACTGCCACGATAACGGACAGATATGTCAGGAATCCATAAGAAAAGAAAAGTGTTCCGATCACCGGGATCTTTGAGAGTCCCGGAATCGTGGTGCGGTATGCAGCCGCCGTTGTCTGAACGGAAATCTGTCCGACACCTCCAGCCAGCTTGGAAATGGAACCACCGAAGAAGTTACCGAATCCAACACCAAATGTCGTAAGTGCAAGTCCCACCACATTCTGGTTCGCTCTGAGTGTGATCGTCAGAAAACTGTAGATCAGCCCGCCCAGGGCAGATGCGATCAGGGAACACAGCAGTGAAACCAGCACCCCGATGGCTCCGTTTGGCGTCTCTGTACTTTTTTCATAAAAGAAAGCACCCATAAGTCCGGCGATACCACCCATGTACATAATTCCCGGAATTCCGAGGTTTAAGTTACCGGATTTTTCTGTGACGATCTCTCCGGAAGCACCAAATAAAATAGCGACTCCCTGTCCGATCGCCTTCTGTATAAACGTCAGTAATAATGTCATTCTATTTCTCTCCTTTCTTACGGAACTCTAATTTGTAGTTAATAAAGAATTCACATCCGATCAGGAAAAACAATAAAATACCTGTAATAATATCTGATGCATTTTCATTCAGACCAAACTGCGATGCCACCTGGATCGATCCCTGCTGCATAAATACAAGGAATCCGGAAACAAGGATCATCGCAAGTGGATTAAACTTTGACATCCATGCAACAATGATCGCAGTAAATCCCCGTCCACCTGCTGTACTTGTCGAGATGGTATGGCTCGCACCGCTGACGATCACTGCACCGGCAATTCCACAGATCGCACCGGAGATCATCATTGTACGGATAATGACCTTCTTCACATCGATCCCTGCATATCTTGCAGTATTCTGGCTTTCTCCGACAACCGAGATCTCATATCCCTGTTTGGAATATTTCATATAAATATAAACTACTAATGTAATTATTAAAACAATGATAACATTTAATGTATATGCATTGCCAAAAATTGTTGGAAACCATCCTCCTTTTGTTGCTGCATTGATAATACCAACGGTGTTAGAACCGGATGGATTCTCCCAGAATACAATACAGAACGTTACGATCTGCATTGCAACATAATTCAGCATCAGGGTAAATAAAGTCTCATTGGTATTAAAATATGCTTTAAAAATGGCAGGGATCACACCCCAGATCAGTCCGGCCAGACCACTGACAACAAAAATCACGACCAGTAATAACCAGTTTGGCATTTTTTCGCCAAAGTAGATCATCATTGCCGCTGCCGCTGTACCACCCATTAAAATCTGTCCTTCTGCACCGATGTTCCAGAATTTCATTTTAAATGCAGGGGTAAGACCAATTGCAATGCATAAAAGCACCATCATTTCCCGGATGGTCACCCAGATCCTCCGGTTGCTTCCAACTGCTCCATCAATAATTCCAAGATATACTTCGATCGGATTCTGTTTTGTGATCGCCACGATCACAAGTGCCGCTACTACCAGTGACAATGCAACTGCAATCAGGCGGATTGCCCATGCTTTTCCCACACTGATATGGTCTCTCTTTACCATACGTGCAAAAGGTTCTTTCTTCGAAATCACGTTTTCCTTACTCATTCTTATCCTCCGTCAAACCAGTCATCATCAGTCCCAGTTTTTCCTTCGTTGTAGTACGCGCATCCACGATACCCGCAACTTTTCCACTGTTCAATACTAAAATCTTATCACAAAGTTCCAGCAGGACATCCAGATCCTCACCTACACAGATGACTGCAACTCCTTTTTTCTTCTGGTCATTCAACAGATTGTAAATCGTGTATGATGAATTGATGTCAAGTCCTCTGACCGGATACGCAACCATCAGCACGGTCGGATTGCTTGCGATCTCACGGCCGACAAGGATTTTCTGTACATTACCGCCGGAAAGCCTGCTGACCGGAGTATCCACACCCGGTGTCACAACATCTAATTTCTCCACAATATCTTCTGCAAGTTTCTTTGGAGATTTACGGTCGGCAAAGAAATGTCTGCCTTCCTTATAGCTTCGGATCATCATATTATCTGTCAGATCCATGGAACCAACAAGTCCCATTCCAAGACGGTCTTCCGGCACAAACGATAATGTGATACCAAGATTTTTAATATCCTCCGCCTTCATCTCGGAGATTTTTTCTGTCGTACCCTCCGGGGAAAAATAAAGGATCTCGCCGCTCTCGATCGGCTGAAGTCCTGCAACGGACTCTAATAATTCTTTCTGTCCGCTTCCTGAAATTCCTGCCACGCCAAGGATTTCCCCACTGTAGGCGGTGAAGGAAGCCTCTGTCAGAACCTTAAGTCCCTCCTTGTTCTTACACGTAATGCCACGCATCTCAATACGTTTTTCTGCTCCTACAGGCTCGGTACGGTTGATATCCAGTTTTACTTTCTCGCCGACCATCATCTCTGTGAGTGATTCTACGGTTGCCTTCGCCGTCTCTACCGTATCAATATATTTTCCTTTTCGAAGCACTGCGACACGGTCAGAAAGTTCCAATACTTCATTTAATTTATGTGTGATGATAATAATGGATTTTCCTGCTTTCCTCATGTTCCTGAGGACTGCAAATAATTTTTCAGTCTCCTGCGGTGTCAATACGGCTGTCGGTTCATCGAGGATCAGAATGTCTGCCCCGCGGTAAAGTACTTTTACGATCTCTACGGTCTGTTTCTGTGAGACAGACATGTCATAAATTTTCTGGGACGGATTGAGGTCAAATCCATACTGTTCTGTCAGTTCCCTGATTTCTTTCTCTACCTGTTTCATATTCAGTTTTTCTTTTCCAGGCAGACCTAAAATAATATTCTCGGCGGCTGTCAAAATATTGATCAGCTTGAAATGCTGATGAATCATTCCAATACCGAGTGCGAAGGAATCTTTTGGGGAGCGGATGGTCACTTCTTTTCCATCCACATAAACTTCTCCTTCGTCCGGGAAGTAAATTCCGGAAAGCATGTTCATCAACGTAGTCTTTCCACTACCATTCTCTCCTAAAATCGAAAGAATTTCACCTTTCCTGACGGTCAGATTCACGTTATCGTTCGCAATCACGTCACCGAAACGTTTGGTTACACCTTTCAGTTCAATAGCGTTTCCTGTTTCCACAAGTAATCCTCCTAAATACGAAAATCCTTTCAATCTGTATCTTGAAAGGATTTCTCTGTTTTCTTCCAATATTTCTATCATTGCAGAGCACAGAAACCATCTGTGCCCTGCCGGTTTATCTTAAAAATTAGTTTGCCTGAGATGTGATGCCATCAATGATAATATCAAAGGATGGTGCAGATGCCAATTCAGATTCATGATAATAACCGTCTGAAACGTAATCAGCATATTTTGCGTAATCTCCGCCTTCTGCGATCAGGTCTTCTAAGGAAGATCCGTTTACTGTAAATGTAGATGTATCAAATACATGAAGAGAACCATCTTTTAATGCTGCTTCTACTTCTTCTACTTTTGCGTCTGTTCCTTCTGCTGCAACAGCCTCATTGACCGGAGTGATTCTGACTGCATCCTCAGAGAATCCTTTGCACCAGTCTGTGTCGATTGCTTTTCCATCTAATACGCACTGTACAGCGTAAGTATAATATACACCCCAGTTATTTGTAGGAGATGTCAATGCTGCGTCCGGAGCAACAGATGTCATATCTACGTTGTAACCAACACAAGGAACACCTGCTGTCTCACATGCTGATGGAGCACCTGTTGTATCGGCATGCTGGCTGATCAGTACACAGTTATCTGCGATCAGCTGATTTGCAACTTCGCCCTCTGCTGTCATATCTGCCCAGCTGTTTGTATACTGAACTTCCATTGTAACAGATTCACATACGCTCTTAGCACCTAAGTAGAAAGATGTGAATCCTGAAATAACCTCTGCATATGGGAATGCACCTACATAACCGATTTTTGCCTGATCTGCTGTGATAGTACCATTCTCGATCATCTCATTTAATTTCATACCTGCAACAACACCGGATACATAACGTGCTTCGTAAATAGCATCGAAGTAGTTGTGCATATTTGCAAGTCCTGAACCTGCCGCTTTAAAACCTGTTGCATGACAGAACTGAATGTCCGGATACTCCTGTGCTGCCTGTAAAATGTATGTCTCATGTCCAAAACTTGTTGCAAAAATAATATCACAACCCTGCTCTGCAAGATCCACTGCTGCATCATATGCTTTCTCGTCCTCCGGGATCGTCGTCTTCTCAATAATCTGGTCATCTGATAATCCAAGGTTTGCTGCCATCTCATCAATACCTGCCATATGAGCTGCTGTATATCCCTCGTTCTCATCACCGATATAAATAACACCGACTTTGATATCTGCTGCGGAAGCTGCTGCCTGTGTGCCATCTGTACCAGCCTCTGTAGAAGCTGCTGCACTGCTGTTGTCTGCTGTGTCTCCACATCCTGCCACCATACCGACAGTCATTCCCATTGCCAATAAAATACTTAATGCCTTTTTCATATAATCCTCCTTGTTTTGCATTAGAAAAACTAATCTCAAAATACAAAAGTCAATTTAGCATAGCAATTTTTTATCGTCAATATGATTTGTATGGTAATTTTCAAAAAAACGTCAATTTTTGCAAAAAATTCTTATATTGATAAGAAGAACTAATACAGGAGATATTTTTAACTAATAAAAAATACAGTCTTTCTCCGTCATCTGGAAAAAGACTGTATCTTTATTCTTATACTCTTCGGATGTGCTGATGTGTAAACAGGTGATCCTGACAATACTCATAATTGCCCTCGCACTTCGAACAGAAACGGAACTGTAAGTTTGGATCATCCAGCTCTGTGCGTCCGCAGACTGCACATTTGTGTTTTGCGATACCGGAACCCGGTCTCGGCTCTCTCATCTGTGCCTTAAACTGCTGCCTGCGATGCACCTCATGTGGGGTATACCGGCTCAGATTCCTCGTGGACAGGAAGAAAATAAGATAATTTAACAGTGACATCACAATACATAACAGCATGATCCCTGCATACCATAATGCAGTGGATACAGACTGTGTATATGCATAAATCGCATGATAGGTATCCCACACGCTGAATACCATGATAACAACATATACGGCTGCCATCCATTTCATTTTTATCGGAATGATAAAGTACAGTAACACCTGCATATCCGGATATAAGGTCGCAAATGCAAGGAATATAGACATATTGATATAGGAAGTACTGATCATCTGTCCCATCATTGTGCTTGCAGTGTGGGCAAAACTGCCACCCATAAACAGATAGATCAGACCATACGCCAAAAGGCTTCCCACTTCAGTCAGCAGGATTCCGCCGATGATATAGGCATTAAAACGGAAAGTTCCCCACGCGCGCTCCAACGCAGTTCCAAGCTGATAATAAAACATCATCATGATCAACAGAAAAATGATATTGCTGTCTGTCGGCATTAAAATCCATGTGATAAGTCTCCAGATCTGTCCGTGTAAAATGTAATAAGGCTGGAAATTCAAGAATCCCAATATATTCGGTGCCACCATGTTCAATACAAATCCAACGGAATATGCTCCGATCAGATACACGATCAGATTCGGTACCGCATATCTTCCAAATTTACGCTCCAGTTTATTTAACCAGTTCATATTGCTACTCCTTTTTTTCAAATACTCTTTGGACTGTCTTCTTTTTCAAACAATCTAGCTAAAGTATATCTATGCAGGAAACCTTTGTCAATCGGCGCTAAATTTCTTCATAAAAAGTTTAGATTTTTCAGATTATTTTGTCATTGTTTTTGTTTTTTCCTGTCGTATAATGTACATTGCTTGGTTTTTGAGCACATATATATAATAGGAAGAAATAGTGAACATAGACTATTGATAGATTTGATTTACAAGAGATAATTTGGAGGAAAGATATGAGTAACAATACACTTCATAAACTTGGTATTGATATTGGTTCCACGACAGTCAAAGTAGCTGTGCTGGATGAGAATGACAACCTGTTATTCTCCGATTACGAGAGACATTTCGCCAATATCCGTGAAACTCTCTCCCTGCTGGTGGAAAAAGCTTATAAACAGCTTGGGGATATGCAGATTGCCCCGATGATCACCGGTTCCGGTGGTCTTACCCTTGCAAAACATTTAGACGTGCCGTTTGTCCAGGAGGTCATCTCCGTATCCACTGCTTTACAGCACTATGCACCACAGACCGATGTTGCCATCGAGCTTGGCGGTGAGGATGCAAAGATCATTTATTTCGAGGGCGGCAATGTGGAACAGCGTATGAACGGTATCTGTGCCGGTGGTACAGGTTCTTTTATCGACCAGATGGCATCCCTCATCCAGACAGATGCGACCGGGCTGAACGAATACGCAAAGAATTATAAGGCAATTTATCCGATCGCCGCCAGATGCGGTGTATTTGCCAAAACAGATATCCAGCCTCTGATCAATGAGGGGGCTACCAGGGAAGACTTATCCGCTTCTATTTTCCAGGCAGTTGTCAACCAGACGATCAGCGGTCTTGCCTGCGGCAAACCGATCCGTGGACACGTTGCTTTCTTAGGAGGTCCCCTGCACTTTTTATCCGAGTTAAAGGCTGCGTTCATCCGTACCTTAAACTTAGACGAGGAGCATGCGATCACTCCTTTGAATTCCCATCTTTTTGCAGCGATCGGTTCTGCGCTGAACTATAAAGAGGACAAAGTAACTACTTTAGCAGGATTACATACAAAACTTCAGTCGGATATCCATATGGAATTCGAAGTTGCAAGACTTGATCCTTTATTCAAAGATCAGGCAGAATACGATGCTTTCCGCACACGCCACGACGGACATCATGTAAAGTCCGCAGATCTGGCTTCTTACGAAGGTAACTGCTACCTTGGTATCGATGCAGGTTCCACCACAACGAAAGTTGCCCTGATCGGTGAGGATGGTTCTCTGCTGTACTCCTTCTACAGCAATAACAACGGAAGCCCGCTCTCTACTGCGATCCGTGCGATCAAGGATATTTATTCCAAACTGCCGGAAAAGGCACACATTGTACACTCCTGCTCCACCGGATATGGTGAGGCGTTACAGAAGGCTGCTCTGAAATTAGATGACGGCGAAGTAGAAACTGTCGCACATTTTTATGCCGCAGCATTCTTTGATCCGGAAGTTGACTGTATCCTCGACATTGGTGGTCAGGATATGAAATGCATTAAGATCAAAAACCAGACCGTTGACAGTGTCCAGTTAAATGAAGCCTGTTCTTCCGGTTGTGGTTCTTTCATTGAGACATTTGCAAAATCCTTGAATTTCTCTGTGCAGGACTTTGCCAGAGAAGCTCTTTTTGCCAAAAATCCGATCGATCTTGGAACCCGCTGTACAGTATTCATGAACTCGAAAGTAAAACAGGCGCAGAAAGAGGGCGCATCCGTCGCTGATATTTCTGCCGGTCTTGCCTACTCAGTCATCAAGAATGCTCTATATAAGGTAATCAAGCTTTCCGATGCAAAAGATCTTGGCCAGAACATTGTGGTACAGGGTGGAACGTTCTACAACGATGCCGTTTTACGAAGTTTTGAAAAAATTGCCGGTGTCCAGTGTATCCGTCCGGATATTGCCGGTATTATGGGAGCTTTCGGTGCTGCCCTGATCGCAAGGGAACGCCATGAGGAAGGTTATCAGACCTCCATGCTCTCCATCGACGAAATCAATGCACTGACTTTTGACACGAAGCTTGCAAGATGTCAGGGATGTACGAACCACTGTCTCTTAACCATCAACCGTTTCTCCGGCAACCGTCAGTATATTACCGGCAACCGCTGTGAGCGTGGTCTTGGAAAAGAGAAGAACAAAGACAACATTCCAAACCTTTTTGAATATAAGAACAAACGTATTTTTGACTATGAACCATTAAGTGCAGAGGAAGCAGCCCGCGGTACCGTCGGCATCCCACGTGTGTTGAATATGTATGAGAACTACCCATTCTGGGCAGTCTTTTTCAAAAAACTAGGTTTCTCCGTGGTACTCTCTCCGTCCTCCACACGTAAGATTTACGAACTTGGTATCGATTCGATCCCATCCGAATCCGAATGTTACCCTGCAAAACTTGCACACGGACATGTGACCTGGCTGATCCATCAGAATGTGGATTTCATTTTCTACCCGTGTATCCCTTACGAGAGAAATGAGTTCCCGGATTCCAACAACCACTATAACTGCCCGATCGTTACTTCTTATGCGGAAAATATTAAAAACAACGTGGATGAGATCACTTCCGGTCAGGTGAAGTTCTTAAATCCATTTATGGCATTCACAAATGAGGACACCTTATCCTCCCAGCTCATCAAGGTATTTGGTTCTTCTGAATTCGGCATTTCCGAAGCGGAGATCCGTGATGCAGTTTCCGAAGGCTGGAAGGAATTAGCTGTTATCCGCATGGAAATGCAGAAAAAAGGTGAAGAAGTATTAAAATATATGGAAGAGACCGGAAAACGCGGTATCGTTCTCGCCGGACGTCCATACCACGTTGACCCGGAGATCAACCACGGTATTCCGGAGCTTATCACTTCCTATGGAATCGCCGTTTTAACAGAAGACTCTGTCTCTCATCTGCATCAGCCGGAGCGTCCGTTGATCGTTATGGATCAGTGGATGTACCACTCCCGCCTGTATGCGGCTGCAAACTTTGTAAAAACAAGAGATGACTTGGATCTGATCCAGTTGAACTCCTTCGGATGTGGTCTTGACGCCGTTACCACCGATCAGGTCAACGATATTCTGACCAGATCAGGCAAAATCTACACCTGTCTGAAGATCGATGAGGTCAACAACTTAGGTGCTGCCAGAATCCGTATCCGTTCACTGATCGCAGCGATCCGCGTCCGCGAGAAAAAGCAGACCAAAAGAACGATCGTGCCTGCAAGTTATGAGCGTGTGGTATTTACGAAGGAGATGCGTGAAAACTACACGATTCTCTGCCCGCAGATGTCACCGATCCATTTTGAATTATTAGAGCCGGCTTTCAATGCTGCCGGATACAATCTGGTCGTACCAGATGTTCCTGCAAGGGAATGTGTCGATGTCGGATTAAAATTCGTCAATAACGATGCCTGTTATCCGTCCCTGATCGTTGTCGGCCAGTTGATGGCTGCCGTAAAATCCGGCAAATACGATATGAATAAGACTGCGATTTTAATCTCCCAGACCGGTGGCGGATGCCGTGCAAGTAACTACATCGGATTCATCCGCCGTGCTCTGGAAAAGGCTGGCTACCCGAATGTTCCGGTTATCTCCATCAACTTGAGCGGTTTAGAGAGCAACCCGGGATTCACTTTCACTCCAAAGCTTATCCAGCACGGACTTTACGCTCTGGAATTTGGTGATATTTTCCTTCGCTGTTTATACGCCACAAGACCTTATGAAGCAGTTCCCGGTTCTGCCAACGAGCTCCATGAAAAATGGAAAAAGAAGATCATTGCATTTATTACACAGGATAAGATTTTATCCCATAAAAAATACAAACAGATGTGCCGTGAGATCATCCGTGACTTTGACAATCTCCCGCGTCTTGATATTAAAAAGCCGCGTGTCGGCATAGTTGGTGAGATTTTGGTGAAATTCCATCCGGCTGCCAACAACTATCTTGCAGACCTGTTAGAATCCGAAGGTGCGGAAGCTGTTGTTCCTGACCTTACCGACTTCCTGCTCTACTGCTTCTACAACACAGGCTTTAAGGCAGACAACCTCGGTTTCAGCCAGAAATCCAAACGTATCGGACGCCTTGGCATCAGGTTCTTTGAGTGGCTGCGCTCTGCTGCGGTTGATGAATTTAAGAAGAGTAAACATTTTACTCCACCTGCACACATTGAGGATCTTGCAAAATATGCAAGGGATATCGTATCCGAAGGTAACCAGACCGGTGAAGGATGGTTCTTAACCGGAGAAATGTTGGAACTGATCCATACCGGCACTCCGAACATTGTCTGCACGCAGCCATTTGCCTGCCTGCCGAACCATGTTGTAGGAAAAGGTGTTATCAAGGAATTGCGTCACCGCTATCCGGATTCCAACATTGTTGCGATCGACTACGATCCGGGTGCAAGTGAGGTAAACCAGTTGAACCGTATTAAACTCATGCTTTCAACAGCAAATAAGAACCTGAAAAAAGATACTATGAATTAATACGAAAAAACTCGAAATTTAATTTGTTTTATGCTATAATCACAAATAGCTTTATTAGTTATTGGTTATGTGTACATTGTGAAAAGACATGCGTGCGTATGTCAATCGGGGAAAACGAATGAAAAACGATAAAACTGACAATCATGAACAGCTTTTCTGGGAAGAGATCGACCAGCTTTTTCCAGATATGATAAAAGCGATCGCCTCTCTTTCCAAAAAATCATATCTTTCCATTACAAACCTTCGGACCGGAATCACCTGGTGGTCCGAACGGGCGATGGATTATTTTGGCATGAAAGAAAATTATACGATCCGCGGCATGGAAAAGGCAAACCGGAAGATCCATCCTGATGATGTTGCCACTTTCAAACGTGGTTTTAAAGAACGGGTTGACGGTAAGAATCTGGATACCGCATGGGAATACCGGATTCAGGATGGCGATTCCTACAACCGTTTCAACGCCATGGCGCGTGTACTTTATGATGAACAAAAGCAGCCTTTTATCATCATTATCCGCTATGATAATTATGGAATTTCTGATGAAGTGGACTCTGTCACAGGTCTCTATACGGAACCGGCACTGAACCGCCATATCACACAATTACTAGATAACACACGTCCTTCCGCACTCTTAAAGATCGGGCTGGATCAGTTCAGTCATATCAATGTCATGTATGGAGCAGCTTTTGCAGATAATATCCTGAACAAAGTGGCACAAAGCCTTTTACACATGGTACGCAATATCGGATATGCCTATCGCCTGTCCGGTGCAAAATTTGTGCTCGTTTTCGACAAAATATCCAAAATAGAACTCCGTGACATCTTCAATTTCATCGAGGATGCACTGGCAAACACCATTACAGTGAATGGAAAACGGATTCCGATCAAGATCTCTGCAGGAGCCATTTTCTTAGAACCCTATATGAAAGAAACGAATGCTGTCCGCAGCCGTCTGACCTATGCGCAGAATCATTCACGCTATGAACATCATAGCGATCTCGTCATTTTTAACGATGAGATCTGTGGCAACAACGAAAAACAGTTTGAGCTGATCGGTCTGATCCACCAGTGTGCGACCAGCCATTTTGAGGGATTCCGCCTGTTCTACCAGCCGATAGCAGACACAAAGACCGGAAAGATCCGTGGCATGGAAGCACTGATACGATGGGAATTAGAGCCCTATGGTCTCATCTCTCCAGGAATATTTATGGAGTGGTTAGAGGAAGATCCATGTATCTTTGACCTCGGCAACTGGATTTTACGCACCGCATTAAAGGATATCGGCAGGATCCGTGATAAGATCCCACACTTTTTCGTAAACGTCAACATCTCTGCCGCTCAATTGTCGCGAAAAGAATTTCGTGACTCTGTCATGACGATTTTAAAAGAAACCGGAGCCAGACCGGAGGAATTGTGTCTGGAACTGACTGAGCGCTGCCGGGATCTCGATGTGACTTTTCTGAAGAATGAAGTCGATTTCTTTCACTCAAAGGGGATTAAAATTGCACTGGATGATTTTGGAACCGGTAACAGCTCCCTAAGCCTTGCTTTGGAATTACCTATTGATGAGCTGAAAGTCGATATGAGTTTTATCAAAGATATTGAACATAAGCCACAGAATCAGGCTATGGTACAGTCGATCGTTGATTACGCAAACCGTACCAATACCGAAACCTGTATCGAGGGAATTGAAAATCAGGAGGTAAGCGACTACATTCATCAATTTGGTGCGACCTGGTATCAGGGTTATTTTTATTCCAAACCTGTTCCGATCGACCAGTTCGAAACATTGCTGGATGTGCCCCACTGAAAAATCTCTTTTTTGCATATGATCCATGAGATCACTGCTGAAACAAATTCCGTGATCCAGAACGCGTGCCATACACCAGCCGCCTGAAAAAGGCGGCTTAAAATAAATGCCAGCGGCAAAATCACCACGATATAACGCAGTAATGAAATGACTAACGATTCCTTCCCTTTTCCAAGCCCCTCCAAAGCGCCGGATACCGTGACGGAAACCGATGACACGATAAATCCTATACTGATGAGCCTGAGTGCCTCCCTGCCTAGCCGGATTGTCTCAGGATTTCCTGTAAACAGACCGATCAGCGCCTGTGGCACTGCCATACAGAGAATCGTACCGATCACCATCACTATTACGATCAGGAACAATGCTGACCGAAAAATCTCTTTCACTCTCTTTGACTCTCCTGCTCCATAATTGTATCCAATCAATGGACGCATCCCCTGTACCACACCATTTCCAGTCAGATACAAAAATGTCTGTAATTTGAAATAAGCACCCAATACAAGAACATAACTTGCAGAATAAACAGCCAGTATCGCATTTAATGCAGACACCTGGACGGAAGGCAGCGCAAGGCTTAACGTTGCAGGGATTCCGATAGAATACACTTTTTTGCAGAGCTGCTTCTCCGGCTTCATATTTCTGACCTTCACTTTGGCAGGAATCGGTTTCCAGTAATATGCGGTCAGATACCCTGCCAGTGACACGATCTGTCCGATTCCGGTTGCAAGTGCCGCTCCCCGGATTCCCATTGCAGGAAAAATCCCAATTCCAAAAATCAGCAGTGGATCAAGCACAATATTGGTCACACAGCCAAGCAGCATACAAAACATAGATGTTTTCATGCGTCCAACTGCCTGAAATATTTTTTCAAAACAAAGCGCTGCCGCATTTGGCACTGCAAATAAAAATACAATATCCGAGTACTGTACCCCCATTCCGATAATTCCGGCCTGTTTTGTAAACATTCCTAAAAAGACCGGCATAACTGCAATACAGATGGCTGCCAGCACCAGACCATGCAGCATATTCAATAACATGCCAATCGATGCTGTTTTATCCGCCAGCTGCTGTTTCTGTGCCCCAAGATAATAAGCCATCGCAGCATTCATTCCGATAGCAAAACCAATGACCACTGCATTGACCAGATTCTGTAACGGAAATACTAACGATAACGCCGTCATCGCATCCTCACTGATCTGCGCTACAAAGTAGCTGTCTATGATATTATATAATGCATTCACTAACATGGAAAATGTCATCGGCAGCGCCATGGAGATCACCAGCGGCATCACCGGTTTTTCTTTCATAAATTCCTGATTCATCTTTTCTTTTTCTCCTCTGTTTTCTTTCTGTCAATCAATCTTACTCGCATACGCTGAAATATCTGTTTTAGCGCAAAAAAATACCACACGACTGTTCACATTCAGTCGTGTGGCGAAAAATAGAGCTTTTTGCTCCAAAAAAGTCCACTCCAATATTGGTTTTGGATTCTATATGCTATTTGTCCTTCTGATCCGCTTTCTGGATCAATAAAAGGATATCAGAAAGTTCCTCTTCTGTCAACTGTGTATATGCTGCAAGTTCCTGTACAGTTGCTTCCCTGCCATTCTCCTCTGCAAGATACTTCTTTGCCTCGTTGACTAATGCCAGCTTACCGACCATAGCCTTCTCATCCTCATCCTCGCCTTCTTCCGCAAGAATGGATGATTTCATGGCTGTCTCCACTGCGCCCTGCAATTCTGCCTCAACATCTGTTTTTTCCTCACATCCGCAAAGTTCTGTCAGTTTTAAAAAAAGTGCCATATTTCCTTCCTGAATGACATCCTCAAAGCCCTCTGAGGTCACTGCAAGCTTTCTGGCGGTCTCTAACACCTTTATCATCCAGCTGTCAGAGATTGGATTGATCACGGACTCATCCCCTGCTAAAAGTTTCTGATACATTTCTTCCTGCTTCTTCCCAGAATATACCGGAAGACTGCTGATCTCCTCCAGATACATCTGAAATACCTTAGTTTCCGGTAAAACATCCGGCTCTGCGTTTTTTTCCTCTTTTTTGTCAGGATCATTCTGCGCCAGCACAGATGCATCTGACGTTTCCTGCCAGTCTGCTGCTTCCTGCTCTCCGCCTTCGTTCTCTTCCGTTTCCTCTTCCGCTTCTTCCTCCTCATGTGGTGTCAGCAGAAACTCTAAAACCATGTTTTCCTGCTGTTCGTTTAACTCCATCTCTTTGAAATAGCTTAAGATCTCTTCTTTTGATAACGGTGTCGCAGAAGTGCGGATAATCTCTGCCACCTCATGGATTGTCTCTGTAAATACACTCTGATCTAACATAGTCTCTCCTGTTTTCTTCTCTTTAAACCTTGTGTTTTGCCTCTTTCTCATCAATATCAACTAAAATAATGTCCGGTCCGATTCTGACGATCTTACACCACGGAATAAACAGTTCGAACTCCCTGCAAAAACAGCCGAACCATTTTCCGGGTCCCGGAACGATCAACGCCCGTATCCTTCCATCACATTCGTCAATATCAAGATCATGGACATTTCCAAGGCATTTGCAGTCACAGACGTTTATCACTTCTTTTTCTGTCAAGTCACAAAAGCGCATACCATTCTCCGAAACATTCCCTCGAAAAATGATATGCGTTTTTTTATCTCTTATACATTAAAGCGGAACAAAATAACGTCTCCGTCTTTGACCACGTACTCTTTTCCTTCCATGCCTACAATTCCTTTTTCACGGGCTGCTGCAAGACTTCCATTATCTAAAAGATCCTGATAATTTACAACCTCAGCCTTGATAAATCCGCGCTCAAAGTCTGTGTGGATCTTACCTGCTGCCTGTGGTGCTTTTGTGCCTTTCTTAATCGTCCAAGCACGGCACTCATCTTCTCCTGCTGTAAGGAAACTGATAAGACCAAGCAGGCTGTAGCTTGCAGCTACCAGTTTATCAAGTCCGCTTGAGGTCACTCCAAGGTCATCTAAATATTCCTTTTTCTCATCTTCATCGAGTTCTGCAAGTTCCTGTTCAATCTGTGCACAGATCACAAATACTTCTGCGCCCTCTTCCTTTGCCATCTCTCTCACTTTTGCAACGTGTGGATTGGATGCCCCGTCATCTGCAAGATCATCCTCTGCAACATTTGCTGCGTAAATGGTCGGTTTTGCAGTCAGAAGGTTATAGCCTTTGAACCAGATTTCCGCATCTTCATCATCCGGCACTTCAAAAGATCTTGCCATCTTACCGGCTTCCAGATGTGCTTTGATTGCCTCTACAAGCTCCAGTTCTTTTGCAAGTGTCTTGTCCATTCTTGCCTGTTTGGAAATCTTTGCAATTCTTCTGTCAAGAATCTCAATATCAGAAAAGATCAGTTCCAGATTGATGGTCTCAATATCTCTTGCCGGATCAATAGATCCATCCACATGGATAATATTGGTATCCTCAAAACAACGTACTACATGTACGATAGCATCCACTTCACGAATGTTTGCAAGAAACTGGTTTCCAAGACCCTCGCCCTTGCTGGCTCCCTTTACAAGTCCTGCAATATCCACAAATTCGATGGTAGCCGGTGTTACCTTCTTGGTATGATAAAGTTCACCGAGTTTTACGATTCTCTCATCCGGTACGGAAACGATTCCGACGTTCGGATCAATCGTTGCGAATGGATAGTTTGCAGATAAAGCACCTGCTTTGGTCAGGGAATTAAATAATGTAGACTTTCCGACGTTTGGAAGTCCGACGATTCCAAGTTTCATATCTTAATATACCTGTCTGAAAATCCTTTGTTTTCAAGGGTTTTCGCCTTTCTATGTTATTTTACTACACCTGATTTTTCTTTCTTTTCAATCTTTGTTTGTAAAATGAATTTCCTTCTGCTTCGCAAGCAAAAAGAGTCTGATACAGTCTTGTATTATACCATATCAGCCTCATTTTTTAAACCTTAAAATCAATTTTTGTTGTTTTATTGTTATCAGCAATCAGGCTATCCTCAGTCTCTCGCCTCGATCACGATCAGTATTCCCTCTTCAAAGGCTATCTCTGCACTTTCTGCAATGATCTCGTTGCTCACACCGAGCGAACAAAAGCCCTTGAAATCATAATGATCCAGAGGATACTTGAAACCGGTCAGCGTAAGACCTTTTACTACGTTCGTATAAGGGATCAGGGATACAAACTTTCCAAACTGTTTTTCCTTCTCAAGCGTGATTCCTGCCCCGATCATGCGGATTCTGTTTCTCTCATCCACAATCTGGATTGGAATATGATTTTGCAGTCCGATCCCCAGAAGTTCAATATTTCCAAGCAGATGATCGATTCTTGTTCCGGTTGCTCCCAGCAGCGTAATTTTCTCTGCTCCAAGCGCAATTGCTTTCCGGATCGCCGATTCCGTGTCCGTATCGTCTTTGACCGGGTTTAACCTGATCCATGAAATATCAGGCTGTCCGCCGAAATAATCTAATGCCTCACTGGATGCTGAATCGAAATCTCCGATGATCCAATCCGGGGTCAACTTATTCCGATAGAAAAAGTTCATCCCGGAATCTGCCGCAATGCAAAGCTCCGGTCTTTCTTTTTCTATGAACTCTTTTGCAAAAATGTCATTGATATATCCGCCTACCACAATGATGCAATGTCTCATACTACTCCTTTAATACATCTAAAAAACGTTCCACATTCTCAGAAATATCGCCCTTGAACACTGCACTGCCAGCCACGATAATGTTGGCACCGGCATCCATGACTTCTGTCACATTTTCAAGGTTCACGCCGCCGTCTACCTCAATGTCGATCTTAAGACCCTTCTCATCGATCATTTTCTTTAACGCCCTAACTTTTTCAACGGTGTAAGGAATCAGCTTCTGTCCTCCAAATCCCGGGTTGACAGACATGATCAGCACCATGTCAACCTTTGGAAGTATCCATTCAATCGCAGACAACGGAGTTGCCGGATTTAATGCCACACCTGCAAGCAGTCCCTTTTCTTTGATTGCCTCAATCGTGCGGTCCAAGTGTTTACACGCCTCGGCGTGTACTGTGATGAGATCCGCTCCCACTTCTGCGAGATCATCAATATATCTTCCCGGTTCCTCGATCATCAGATGCACATCAAAAATACGGTCGCTGCACTCTCTGATACTCTTGATGACCGGCATACCAAATGAAATGCTTGGCACAAACATTCCATCCATCACATCAATATGTACATACTGTGCGCCTGCCTCATCCAACATTCTCACCTGTTCTCCCAGATTTGCAAAATCTGCGGATAAAATGGATGGTGATAAACAATTCATAACTTTTTCCTCCAAAGTAATTTTGAAAACATAATTCTCATGCAAAATGATATTTTAATATCTTTTCTAATATTTTTTTACATCTTTCAATTCTTCATAGAGCAGCTTATAGTTCTCGTAGCGCAATGGGCTGATCTTTCCTTCTGCCAGTGCTTCTTTCACACCGCAGTCCGGCTCGCTGATATGGCTGCATCCCTTGAATCTGCAATATGGCTCATACTCTTTGAATTCCGGATAGAAATTCTGCAGATCTTCTTTCTCAAATCCCGGAATATATAGTGTACTGAATCCCGGTGTATCCATAATGTATGTGTCTGCCGCGATCGGTATGATCTCCGAATGGCGCGTCGTATGCTTTCCACGCTCAATCTTTCTGCTGATACTTCCGGTCTCCATCTGCACATTTGGCTGGAGACGGTTGACCAGTGATGATTTTCCAACGCCGGAAGGTCCCGCGACCGCTGTTGTCTTGCCATCTAACAGTTCATGCAGTTCACGGATTCCTTCTTCTTTTTCCGCGCTGGTATAGAGAACGGAATAGCCACACTTTTTGTATACACCCGCAAATTCCTCAATCGCCTGTTCTTCTAACAGATCTTTTTTGTTAAAACAGATTGTCACAGGAACATCCTGATATTCCATCATGATCAGAAAACGGTCTAACAGATTAAAGTTTGGCTGCGGTTTTGCCGCTGCAAAAATAATCAGCGCCAGATCGATATTCGCAACTGCCGGGCGGATCAGTTCATTTTTCCGCGGCAGGATTTTTTCAATGTTTCCTTTTTTGTTTCTTCGTCAACAATCGCAATCTCCACATCATCTCCGACCAACGGTTTGATCTTCTGATTGCGGAACGCACCTTTTGCCTTACATTCATAAATTCCGGGTTCTCCTACATGAACGTAGTAGAACCCGGAAATTCCTTTTACAATCTTTCCCTGCATATATTACCTTTTGTTATTATTCTGCCTTGAATGAGATTGGAGACACGATCTGGGATGATCCAAGCTGCTGTCCATCTGCTCCAAGCCAGTCAATCTTTAATGAACCGCTGGATGCTAACATTCCGGATTTGGAAATGCTGAGACCTTCCTCCCCGAATAAGGAGATAGACTGGTTCGTCCACTGCTCTAAGATATTACCTGTTCCGTCTGCTCCATCATACAGATAAATATTGGCTGCTGCCACGGATTCATTATTTGGTTTTTTGATGTTCAGATTGATCTTATAAGTGGTAGGCGTTACTTCCTGTGCAGGTTCTGCACCCATACTTACCACAAAATCAACTGCGGTTCCAGCATCCACTGCTGTATCTGCAACCGGACTCTGGGAAATGATCTGTCCGCTTGCCACGCTGTCACTGTAGGCGCTTGACACATTACCAACGGCAAGACCGACATTCTGGATGGCAGATCTTGCTGCATCCTCGGTAAGTCCTGTCACGCCAGGTACTGCTACACTTGTTGCCTCTGCCTGCTCTTCACCACGGCTGATCACGATCTTGACATTGTCCCCTGACTTTGCAAGCGATCCCGCATTTGGGCTCTGTTCGATGACATTTCCCTGTGCGACATCCGCACTGTATGCATAATCTTTTACCGGAGTAAATCCTGAATTTGTCAGTGTATTGTAAGCAGTTGTCTCATCCATGCCTGTCACGGAAGGAACGGAAACCTCTCCTTTTCCGCTGCTTAAGGTAACTTCCACTGTTGTGTTCGCCTCTGCCTTTGTCAGTGCATCCGGTGTCTGGCTTACGATCTGTCCCTCGCCATATTGGTCAGATGCAACGGTTCCCGCATTCTTCTTGATTCCGAGACCTTTTGCATTGAGCTGTTCTTTTGCCTCATCGAAGGTAAGACCTTTCAGATCCGGCACTTCGATTCCGTCTGTCTGGGTTTCGGATGTCTCAGTGTTTGCTTTGTTGGAAGATCCTCCGAATTTAAAATCTCCGAAGAAGCTTACCAGGATAAAAATGATCAGTGCGACAATGATGACACCGGCAGCAATCCCCATGATCGTGATCGCCTTATCCATTTTCGGATTCATCTCTTCGAGATCATCATCATCATATGCCTCTTCGTCATCCTCGTCATCCTCTTCGAAGCGGTCACGCTTTTCAAATTTGTCTCTGTGATTCTGATTATGTGATACAACATCCTCATCGCTGAGATAAATATTGCTTGTTTCCTGTTTGATCTTATTGATCTCTTCTTCCCCGATCACACGTGTCTTCTCCTGGGAAACCGGTGCGATCACAACGAAGTCTTCATTTGGGCTGATCAACGCTTTTCTTAAATCTGCAAGCAGCGCTGTCATGGACTCATAGCGTCTGTCCGGATTCTTCTGCGTACATTTTAAGATGATCTTTTCCATACTGATAGGAAGATTTGGTGCGTAAGCACTTGGTGGAACGATCTCCTCCTGCAGATGCTGGATCGCCACCGCAACGGTCGTATCTCCGTCAAACGGTACTCTTCCGGTCACCATCTCATACATTACGATACCAAGGGAATAAATGTCACTCTTGCCATCCACAAAGCCGTTTCTCGCCTGCTCCGGGGATGCGTAATGAACAGATCCCATCACATCGGAACTGATCGTGTTGGATGTTGCGGCTCTTGCGATACCAAAGTCTGTGACTTTTACTTTTCCCTCTGTGGAGATAATGATGTTCTGCGGCTTGATATCCCGGTGGATAATGCCTTTGTTATGGGCAGCCTCAATACCTCTTCCCACCTGGATTGCAATGCTGACAGCCTCCTTGAATGTGAGCTGTCCTTTTTTCTCAATATAAGTTTTTAAAGTGATTCCTTCCACATACTCCATCACGATGTAATGCATGCCATTTTCGCTGCCTACATCATAGATGTTTACAATATTCGGATGTTCTAATCCGGCCGCCGACTGGGCTTCCGTGCGGAACTTTGTCACAAAATTGACATCCTCCGAAAATTCCGGTTTCAATACTTTAATCGCTACAAAACGTCCAAGTGTATGATCTTTCGCTTTGTATACATCTGACATTCCGCCAGTTCCTATCTTGTTTACGATCTCATAACGATCTCCAACAAACATACCTTCCGTTAACATTCCTTCACCTCATCAGAAAATGGTTCTATCAACACAACCGTAATATTATCTTTTCCGCCATTCTCATTGGCAGTATCTATTAATTTTTCTGCTTTCTCAACAATATCTCTCTGTCCGAGCACGATCTTTTTGATCTCTTCATCCTCGATCATGTTCGTCAGACCATCCGAGCACATTAAAACTGTGTCTCCCGGCTTTAACTCAACCTCAAAAAAATCCACGGACAACTCGGGAACAACGCCCACCGCCCGTGTGATGATGTTCTTATCCGGATGATCTTTCGCATCCGCTTTATCCATCTCTCCTAAACGGACCATCTCTTCTACCAGAGAATGATCCCTTGTGATCTGCCTGATAGCTTCGTGATTTATTAAGTATAAACGACTGTCCCCTACATTGGCAACATGCAGATGATCTCCGATCACTGTGGCAGCTACCACTGTAGTTCCCATTCCTGCCTTGGCGGCATCCCTGCCCGCCTCTTCCAAAAGACCTCTGTTTGCCGCCTCCACAGCTTCCTTCATTGCTGCTACCGGCTCTGTCTGTCCGGATGTTTCAATCGTCTCTACAATCTTTTCTACTGTGAATCTGGAAGCATACTCACCTGCTTTGTGACCGCCCATGCCATCCGCAACCAGAAAAAGGTTCGGCAGCTTTCCTACTGCGTTCTCAGACGTATACATATAATCCTGATTCATCTCACGTCGCCTTCCAATATGTGTCATGGAAAACGTCTTCATTTACCAATTCCTGCCTTTCTTACTGCTACATCTGTGCATTCCATGCGGAATGTTTCATAAACTTCACTTATCATTGTTATCTGCGCGGACTCTGTCCGACGCACTTTATTCTATCACACGTACTGTAAAAGAACAAGTCAACTTCCCATATAACGTTTTCGAAGCTGCCCACAGGCTCCGTCAATATCTCTTCCCATCTCCCTGCGGATGGTTGCATTGATCCCGTTTTTTTCCAGTTTGTTCTTAAATTCCGTTGTCACTCTCACATCCGGCTGCACATAGTCGCGCTCCTTGATCGGATTTACCGGGATGAGGTTTACATGACAGTTGATGCCTTTGATCAGTCTGCACAGATTCCTTACATCCTCGTCCGTGTCATTCACGCCTCCCACTAAACTGTACTCAAATGTAACTCTTCTGCCCGTCTGTTCAAAGTAGTATTTACATGCATCGATCACTTCATGGATCTCATATTTATTTGCGACCGGCATCAATTCCAGCCGCTTTTCCTGCGTGGATGCATGCAGGGATAATGCAAGCGTGATCTGTAATTTTTTGTCCGCAAGTTCCCGCATACGCGGAACAATTCCACAGGTGGATACTGTCACATTTCTCTGGCTGATATTTAATCCATTTTCATCGGTCAGAAGTTCAATGAACTTTAACAGGTTATCGAAATTATCCATTGGCTCCCCGGTTCCCATCACGACCACATTGGAAACCCGCTCGCCGGTGTCCCTTCCGATCTGATAAATCTGGTCTAACATCTCAGAGGGTGTCAGTCCCCGCACAAGACCGTCTAATGTGGATGCACAGAATCTGCATCCCATGCGGCATCCCACCTGTGAAGAAATACAGACCGAATTACCATGTTTGTATCGCATGAAAACGCTCTCAATGACATTTCCGTCATCTAACAGAAACAGGTATTTCCTCGTTCCGTCGATTTTGGAGATCTGTACTGCCTCCTGTTTTATGCTGACGAGATGACTGTTCTCTTTTAACTTTTCGATCAGCGCCTTTGAGATATTGGTCATCTCATCAAAAGACGCTGCCTGCTTCACATGAAGCCACTGGTAAATCTGCTTTGCACGGAACGCTTTCTCCCCAAGCTGCTCCATGAATACAGTCAGTTCTTTCAGATTCAGCGATCTGATATCTGTCTTTTCCTTTTGATCCATAATTCTCCTTCATTCATCAGAAGTTTCGGAAGTCTCTCACGCCTTTTTCTGTAATTTTGCCAGAAAAAATCCGTCTCCATATGTTTTCTGCGGAAAAATCTGCTGCATTTTCACAAGTTCAAACTGTGGATGCTGTTTTAAGAACCATGTGACATTGTCTTCATTTTCCATTTTATCCATTGTACAGGTGGAATATAACAATGTTCCGCCCGCCTTTACATACTGACAGACAGTTTCTAACATTTTTCTCTGTAAAGAGACGAGTTCCTGCTCTGTCTGTAATGTCATCTTATATTTTATATCCGTCTTCCTACGCATGACGCCAAGCCCTGAACACGGAAGATCGGCGATCACCACATCTGCTTTTCCAATGGAAGCCTCGTCCAGAACCGTCGCATCCATCTGTACTGCACGCATATTAGAAAGCTGATGTCTTGCGATATTCTGTCTTATAAGATCTGTCTTATAATCTGTGAGATCTCTCGCCTCCACCATACCGGTTCCCCCGAGTTTTTCTGCCAGATGGACGCTCTTTCCTCCAGGCGCTGCACACACATCCATGATGTAGCTGTCTTTCACTGGATCAACCGTTTCCGCTACCATCATGGAGCTCACATCCTGCACATAAAAGAGTCCCTCACGGAAACTCTCCAATGCATTCAGATGGTCAAAACCGGAGATCATAAATGCATAGTTTAATTCCGGCATATCTGCACAGACAATTTTCTCTGTGGTAACGCCTTCCTCTTTCAACCGCATTTCCAACGCTTCCGGCGTGATTTTCAAAAGATTGGTACGGATCGTAACCGGTGCCTCCTGCAAAAATGCCTGCAACACACTTACCGTCCGCTCCATGCCATAATCGTTGATCCACTGTTTCACAATCCACTCCGGCATGGAATAATGCACGGACAGATATTGGATCTGATCTTTCTGCCCATCCGGATAGGTGATGCTGCTTAAATTGCGGCTGATATTGCGCAGCACCCCGTTCACGAAACCGCTCAAAGAACCAAACCCTTTTCTCTTTGCCAGTTTCACTGCCTCATTGCACACTGCGGAGTCCGGCACGGAATCCATATATTTCAACTGATACACGCTCATCCGCAGAATATTGCGGATGACCGGTTTCATTTTGTTTACCTTCACTTTGGAGAACCGATTGATGATATAGTCAAGCTCGATCATGTACTGGATGGTTCCCTCAGATACTCTCGTGATAAAGGCTCTCTCTTTTTTTTCCAGATACTGATACTTATCGAGCACGGAACGGATCACAAGATGGCTGTAACTGCCCTCTTTTGTCACTTCCATCAGGATCCCGAGGATCAGTTCTCTTGTATTGACAGAATCAGTCACGGTCTCTTCCTCCAAATAACAGTACCAGACGCAGTAACTGTAAAATAGCTGCAGCCGCACTTGCCACATAAGTCAGTGCCGCTGCTTTTAACACTTTTTTCGTGTATGGGAGCTCACTGTCACTCAAAATGCCCTGCTCGCCTAAAATGCGCAATGCCCTTGCAGATGCATTAAACTCTACCGGCAATGTCACAAGCTGGAATATCACTGCAAAAGAGAAGCAGATGATTCCAAGATTGATCAGAACTGCCCCTGTATTTCTTGTAAAGAATAATCCGATCAGGATCAACGGCCATGCAAGTGTGGAACCAAGATTGGCTACCGGGACAATTGCCGTGCGCAGTGTCAGTGGAAAATAGCTGTTCTGATGCTGGATTGCATGTCCACACTCATGTGCTGCAACTCCAACGGCTGCAACCGATGTGGAATTGTATACAGAATCCGAAAGATTCAATGTCTTTGCAGACGGATTGTAATGGTCGGTCAGATTTCCGGATACATGCTGGATCGTCACATCATAAATTCCTGCGGAATTTAAGATTCTCTGTGCTGCCTGTGCGCCTGTCATTCCCGATGCACTGCGGTACTGGGAATATTTATTGTAAGTTGATTTTACTCTTGCGGAAGCGATCATGCAGATCACTGCTCCGATAATCACAAGAAAATAAGTTGGGTCAAATCCGTAATAATAATATGGCATAGTAATCATCCTTTCTTATCAGCAACGTTTTAAGAAACTGCCTTCTGTCACCTGGTATCCTCTTAAGAAGGCATCCGTTGTCATTCGTTTCTTTCCTTCTAACTGTACCTCTAATAAAGCTAATACTCCATTCCCCGTCTGGACTTCCAGTTCGTCCTTTGTCACTTTTAAAATACATCCCGGAGCGGCTTTCACCTCATGGGAAATGACTTTTGCGCGCCAGATCTTTAGGTTTTTGTCATCGATCCTTGTATATGCACTCGGCCATGGATTTAAGCCGCGCACCAGACGCTCGATCACCTCTGCATCTTTTGACCAGTCGATACTTCCCATCTCTTTCTGGATCTTTCCGGTGTGGGTTGCAAGCGCGTCATCCTGAGGTGTGTAAACAGCTGTACCATTTTCAATTGCTTCCATCGTTTTCACGCAAAGCTTTGCCCCTACTTCCGACAGCTTGTCAAACAGGCTTCCGCCTGTCTCATCCTCATCCACGATCACTTCCTGCTTCATGATCATATCCCCGGTATCAAGACCTTCATCCATACGCATGGTCGTGACGCCTGTGACCTGATCCCCGTTTAACACTGCCCACTGGATTGGGGCTGCACCACGGTATTTTGGCAGCAGGGACGCATGTACATTCACACATCCGAAACGCGGCATATCAAGGATTGCTTTTGGAATGATCTGTCCAAAAGCCTCTACAATGATGATATCCGCATTGTACTGTCTTAAATATTCTACGCTTTCCTCTGCACGGATCTTTGCCGGCTGATACACTTCAATCCCATGTGCAACCGCACATTCCTTCACCGGTGTGTACTTTAATGCCTTGCTTCTTCCAACCGCTTTATCCGGCTGTGAGACAACCAGCACTACTTCATGTCCTGCTTTTATAATTTCCTCTAATGTACCCACTGCAAAATCCGGGGTTCCCATAAATATAACTCTCATGATCCTCTCCTCGCTTCCGGTTTCTTTTCTGCTTCTTCCCTCTGCGCCTATTCCTCTTCCTCATAGGTAACGTCATGAAGCTGGCCTTCCACTTTTTCCACGTAAAGATGTCCGTCCAGATGATCGATCTCGTGGCACATGGCTCTTGCCATTAACTCTGTGCCCTCAATCTCATATTCTTCCATATTTTCATCAAATGCATGCACCTTCACATAATTTGGTCTTGTAACCTGTCCGGCTTTTCCGGGAATGCTTAAACATCCCTCATCGCCGGTCTGCTCCCCGGATGTCTCCAGAATAACCGGATTTACCATCACGACCGGGCCCTCGCCCACATCGATCACTACGATTCTTTTTAAGATACCCACCTGCGGTGCTGCAAGTCCAACACCGTTTGCCTCGTACATGGTATCTAACATGTCCTCGATCAGCTCTTTTGTGCGCGGTGTCAGCTCCTTCACAGGTTTACAGATTTTTTCTAATACAGGGTCTCCCTGTACACGGATTGTTCTAAGTGCCATAATGTCCTCCTTGTTTTTAAAAACCACTCATTGGATTAAAATCAAACTGTACGACCGTATCTTTAAATGCTCTGTTATCACGCATGTAATGTTCGAGACGGTCTTTCAACTCAACCAGCGTCTGATAATCTTTTGTTTTATATAAATCACCTTTTTATAGATGTCATTCACTTTTGCCACTGCCGGATCCGCAGGTCCAACCGGGAAAACCCGTTTCTTTTTAAAATCCTCTCCCACGCGCTCCATTGCAGCTTTGATGTTCTCCTGCCAGGTGTCGATCTCCTGCACCAGAAGCTTTGCGGAATCATAAGCGGTCTGCTCCTGCTTCGATGCACATAAGATCACAAGCATGTTCCAGACCGGCGGATATAAAAGCATCCTGCGGTACTCCATCTCCTGCTCATAAAATGCTTCATAATCCTGCTCTTTTGCTGCCTGCACGCTGTAATGATCCGGCTGATACGTCTGGATTACAACCTCTCCGGGCTCACTTCCGCGCCCTGCTCTTCCAGCCGCCTGTGTCAGAAGTTGGAAGGTGCGTTCTGCTGCATGGTAATCACTGACATATAATGACAGGTCTGCCGCCAGCACACCGACTAACGTCACATTTGGGAAATCATGTCCCTTGACGATCATCTGGGTTCCGATCAGAATATCGGCTTCCTGATTGGCAAAAGCAGATAAAATCTGTTCATAGCCTTCCTTGTTCCGCGTGGTGTCCATATCCATGCGGAGCACCCTCGCCTGTGGGAAACGCTCCTTGACGATCATCTCGATCTTCTGCGTACCCGCCTTAAATCCGCTGATATACCGCGAACCACACGCCGGACAGGTTTTCGGCATCGGTATCTCATATCCGCAGTAATGACAGACCATTTTTCCTTCCGGATGCTGTCTTGTCACATGCTGGCTTAGAGACACATCGCAATGCGGACATTTTAACACATGACCGCAGGCTCTGCAAGAGACAAAGCCTGCAACCCCTCTCCGGTTGATAAAAAGCATCATCTGCTGTCCCTTTTTCAGGCGGTCCTCCATTAGCTCCTGAAGCCGTACACTTAAAATGGAACGGTTGCCTGCTTTTAACTCTTCCCTTAAATCCACGACCTCTACTTTCGGGAGTGGTTTTTCTGCTACACGGTGCTTTAACTCTAACAGCTCATACTCCCCTGTTTTCGCCTTGTAATAACTTTCCACAGACGGAGTTGCCGAGCCAAGCACGACACTCGCACCGCACATTCTCGCACGCTCGATCGCAGTCTCCCTTGCATGGTATCTCGGAAGTGTCTCACTTTTATAACTGCTCTCGTGCTCTTCATCGATAATAATAAGCCCTAATTTTGAAAAAGGTGTGAACAACGCCGATCTCGGGCCTATCATAATATCCACGTCCCCGTTTTTTGCCCGCTCAAACTGGTCAAACCGCTCTCCCGGAGACAATCTGGAATTCATGATGGAAACCCTGTCTCCGAAACGGTTGTAAAACCGCATGACGGTCTGAAATGTCAGCGCGATCTCAGGGATCAGCACGATCGCCTGTTTTCCCTGCGCTAACATATGGGCGATCAGTTCCATGTACACTTCCGTCTTGCCGCTTCCGGTCACGCCTTTGATCAGATAGGTTTTTGCAATTTTCTGATCCAGATCCCGCTCGATCGCATCCACCACGGACTGCTGTTCTTCGTTTAACGTGAGATGATACCCCTTGCTGTCTAAATGTGACACTGGGTTGCGGTAGGACCGCTCACTGACCACCTCCACGATTCCCATGGTCTCTAATGCCCGGATCACCGTTCCCGAAACATTCAGCTTCTGTGTGATCATGCTCTGATCCATCTGTGGATTCTCAATCAGCGCAGACAACAGCCGCACACGCGCCTTCTGATGTTTCCGTTCAAATTCTGCAAGTTCACTTTTGGCTTCGATTTCTGTCAGCTTCAGGCGGACGCTTTTGTGTTCCACTGCATTGCTTTTTTTCTTAATCGGAATGACGGTTTTTAACGCATGGTTCATGGTCGCTCCATAGTTTTTCTTCATCCAGCCTGCCAGTGCGATCAACTGGCTTTCAATTGGAACGCTGTCTGTCACGATCCCGATAATTTCTTTGATCTTTGCCACCTCAAACTCCGGTTCATCCGTCAGTTCCACAACATATCCCTTGATGTTGCGCTTGCCAAATGGGACATACACCTGCATTCCAAGTGTCAGTTTTTCCTTCATTGCTTCCGGAATCCTATATTGAAATGTTTTATCTAATTTTTCATTGAATATATCAACAATGATATTCGCGTATTCCGCCATCCAGCGCCTCCTGTACTATTTTTCTGTCGTCTAACGGATATCGGATTCCTTTGATCTCCTGATAACTCTCGTGTCCTTTTCCGGCTAAAACAATAATATCCCTTTTCTCTGCCATCGAAACGGCATATTCCACTGCTGCCCTGCGGTCTGAGATCTTTATGTAAGATGGCTTTTCCCCTGCACACACTGCGCCACGCAGCCCATCCTCGATCTGGTTCATGATCCGCTCCGGATCCTCCCACCTTGGATTATCCGAGGTGATAATGGTAAAATCTGCCAGTCTGCCTGCCGTCTCTCCCATCTGATACCTTCTCAAAACAGAGCGGTTTCCTCCGCATCCAAAAATCACGATCAGCCTTGCCGGTTTGAATTTTCGTAAAGTTTCGAGCAGATTCCGAAGACTCATCTCATTGTGGGCATAATCGATCAGGAACACATACCCGGTCCCAGCCGTCATGTTCTGACATCTTCCCGGCACGATCTGTTTTGCCAGCGCTGCTTTTATCTGCTCCCGGTCCACCTTAAAAATGCCCTGCCACAGAAATGGCGGCAAGCGCATTATAGATATTAAACTGCCCCGGAAGCTGCATGACGATATCCTCTCTCCGCCACTCTCTTTTTACCGTAAAATGGCTTTGTAAGCTGCCCGATTCCATCCCATACCATTCGTCCTCCGCCATCACGTCCGAAGGGTGCCGGATGGAGAAGTTCTCCACCTCGCAGGTATGTCCTGCAAGTATCTTATCCACATTCGGATCATCCTGATTCACAATGCCAATGCCACACTGCCGCATCAGCCTGCTTTTGCAGTACAGATACTCGGAAAAAGTTGCATGTTCCCCCTTTCCGATATGATCCGGTTCTATGTTCAGAAAAACGCCGATATCAAAAAAAATATCTGCCGTGCGCTGCAATGCAATGCCCTGCGAGGACACCTCCATCACACAGCAGTCACATTCATTTTCCACCATGCGGGACAGAAGCCTGTGGATCTCGCACGATTCCGGCGTGGTGTTTTTCACCGTCTCTCTCCTTCTTCCATCATAGGATTCGATTGTTCCGATCATTCCTACCCGGTAACCGGCTTCCTGCAAAATCCCCGCAGTCAGAAATGCTGTTGTCGTCTTGCCATTCGTGCCTGTGATGCCGATCATCTTCATCCGTTCTGCCGGATGATCAAAAAAAGCTGCCGAGAGCGCAGAGAGTGCTTTTCTGGTATCTCTCACTGCGACCACACAGATATTTCTGTCACGGATCAACTCATACACATTCACCTTCATATGTTCTGTCAGAATCACCGGTCCAGACCGGCTCTCGATCACATAGCGGTCATCCACAACAAGTACCGCTGCACCATGCTCCACCGCCTGTGGCACATATTCATGACCGTTGTTTCGGTATCCATTTATGCAAACAAAAAGGGAGCCTTCTTTTACTTTTTCAGAATGACAACAGATATCCGTTATCTTCCGGTCATCGTCTCCCCTTACACTTTCGTATAAAATCTGTTTTAACAGACTGCGTAATAATTGCATACTGCTCCCCTGCCTAATGGCAGAATGTACTTTTTTTATTATATGACAAGAAGGCTGATTTTACAAGTTGTCCCATTCGATTCCATGTATGAAATCAATGGATCTGTGGCATATTATAAAAAAAGACAGGAGACTTTTATTATGCGGCGAAATTTTTTTATCTGCGGACTCACGGGCTGGTGCCTTGAAATTCTTTTTACCTCCATCGGCAATTGCAGCCGGCATGACCTGCGCCTGATCGGGCAGACTTCCGTCTGGATGTTTCCCATTTACGGCATGGCATGTATCATCAAACCGCTGTACAGATACTTTAAAAAAATCCCTGCTCTCTTCCGGGGCTTTATCTATTCCACAGGTATTTTCTGTTTTGAGTACTTAAGTGGTTCCCTGTTAAAAAAACACCATCTATGTCCCTGGGATTACAGCAATGCTCCCACAAACATAAATGGTGTCATCCGTCTTGACTATGCGCCGGTATGGATGGCTGCCGGACTGATCTTTGAGAAAATCCTCTCTAAGTAAGTTTTAGATCATGAATCCAGAGCATCCGACAGATCCTGCGCAGCTCCAATGTCTAGTGTATTTAATGTGCGGCGTTTCATACGTGCCGCTTCTGATGCTTTCAAAAGATAATTTTTGACTTCCTTTGACTTTCTGATGTGGATCAGTTTCAGTTCCGCATTCGTGACATCCCCAGTGTAGCAGGTGATCGTTCCGAGCCCGAAAATGCGCTCCAACAGTGTCGTTGTCAGCTTCACATCCTGTACCTTATACATGTAACAGTCATTTTCTTCCGTCTTTAACAGACCTTGATCGATCGTCAGCATGCTTGGTGTGATCGTATACTTTGTAAACGTCCATGGCAGACCGAAAAATAATAATCTCTTCCGCTCACAGTATTTTACTTCATCCTCGTCTTCTTCATGCATTGTCCTGATATCTTCAGCCATATGATACTCCTTTTTTCTCCGGATTGCTTTTCATCCTCATGATTATTTGATTATAGCTTTTTTGCTTTCAAACTGCAATATAAAAAGCCAGCTGACGACCAAAAATTTCTGAAAATTTTATTATTTTGTACCAATATAACGTAAATAATTTTTCTCTTGAATTTGGAAAATGATTATTATATGATAGTAAAAATGCCTGAGAGAAATATCACTATTTCTTATAAAAGAGCAGGTATTTATAAGGAGGTTTATATGCGTCATTTAATGAGTCCATTAGACTTCTCCGTCGAAGAGTTAGACAAACTCTTAGACCTTGCAAATGATATCGAGAAGTTTCCTGGCAAGTATGCCCATGCATGTGATGGCAAAAAGCTTGCAACATGTTTTTATGAGCCAAGTACACGAACAAGACTTAGTTTTGAAGCTGCCATGTTAAATCTTGGTGGTTCTGTTTTAGGTTTTTCCGATGCGAGTTGTTCTTCCGCATCCAAAGGTGAAAGTGTTTCTGATACGATCCGGATTATTTCCTGTTACGCAGATATCTGTGCTATGCGTCATCCAAAGGAAGGTGCACCTCTTGTAGCCTCCCAAAAATCCCGAATTCCAGTAATTAATGCCGGCGACGGTGGTCATCAGCATCCTACCCAGACATTGACGGACTTATTGACGATCCGGTCTTTAAAGGGCAGACTGTCTAACATGACGATCGGTCTCTGTGGCGACTTAAAATTCGGACGGACCGTACATTCACTGATCAATGCCCTCATCCGTTACCCGGGGATTAAGTTCGTACTCATCTCACCGGAAGAGTTAAAGATTCCAAGCTATATCCGTGAAGATGTATTGAGAGCCAACAATATTCCATTTGAAGAGGTGGAACGCTTAGAAGATGCAATGCCGGATCTTGATATTTTGTATATGACACGTGTACAGAAGGAACGTTTCTTCAACGAAGAAGACTACGTACGTTTGAAGAATTTCTATATTCTGACCAAAGCTAAAATGGATCTTGCAAAAGACGATATGTTAGTGCTTCACCCACTCCCTCGTGTCAATGAGATCTCTGTCGAAGTGGATGATGATCCAAGAGCTGCCTACTTCCGTCAGGCGCAGTACGGCGTCTATGTAAGGATGGCACTGATCCTGACATTGCTTGAAATCGATACTGCGAAGCTTTAAATCCACTGATGCAGACTCTGAATCAGTTTTTATGGATTTTGAATATTAAGATTTTTCGTGACGTCCGTCACAGATAGGAGTACACATGTTAAATATTAGTGGTATTCAGGAAGGTTTCGTCTTAGACCATATCCAGGCGGGAATGAGCCTTCAGATTTATCATGATCTGAAATTAGACCAGTTAGACTGCACCGTTGCCATCATTAAGAATGCAAAGAGCAATAAGATGGGCAAAAAGGACATTTTAAAAGTGGAATGTCCGGTTGAGGCATTAGACTTAGATATTCTCGGATTTATTGACCACAACATCACGGTCAATGTGATCAAGGATTCCAAGATCGTAGAGAAAAAGGAGCTTCACATGCCAAAACAGGTAAAGAATGTCATCCGGTGCAAAAACCCACGCTGCATCACTTCCATCGAGCAGGAACTCGACCAGATCTTCCTTCTCACCGATGAGGCAAAAGAAGTTTACCGCTGCAAATACTGTGAAGAGAAATATACCAATCCAAACCGCAGATAAAAATACGGCACAAAAAAGTCCCCATTCAAGGGGACTTTTTTATATCGCAGATTTCATAATTTTTGTAAAAAATAATTCTTAGAATGGCCGCAGACAACAGCAGTTGCACAGCATATTCAAAAACAGGAGGCTTAAGCACCAGCTTCCGGAACTGGAATATGGTCTGTCATAATTATCACCCATGCTGGTGTACCATGTACCTCCAAATTCCAGATGTTGTAAAAACTGACGGTATTCAAAATTACTTGGCTCCATCTCGACAGCCCTTCCCGCATGCTGTTTTGCAACGATATTATTGCCGGCTCCCTGATTTGCCATTGCACTATAGTAGTACCATCGTGCGCTGCGCTCTGCAAATGGAATACCGTTCAAAACATTGAGTGCTTCCGCATAACAGCGGTTTGCGATATAATTTGCAGCCGCCTGCATCTGTGGGGAGTCATTCGCTGTTCTGTATCCCTGATTTCCACTGTAATTGTACCGATAGCTTCCACCACCTGCGGAGGAGGTGTTATATCCATAACTTCCACCAAAGCTTCCGCCCGACTGTTTTTCCTTCATGATCTGATCATAGGCCTGCTGTACTTCCTTAAACTTCTCCTCAGCCTGTGCCTTATTCGGATTGTTAATATTAGCATCCGGGTGATATTTACGGCTTAAAGCCCGATATGCTTTTTTTATCTCATCATCCGAGGCACCCGGTGAAATACCGAGCACCTGATATGGATTCATCATATAATTCTCCTGTTACTTTTTCCTGTCTTCTTTTTTTCTCTTCGTCTTTTTCTCTTCCAGCTTCTTTTTTCTAAGCTGTAAGTATTCATATCTGCTCCATACACCGGAGTAGAGAATATTCCGCAAAATATCCGCATGCAGTAAAATCGGCAGACGCTCGAATGACTTGGCACACTCCGACATCATGCTCGTCAGCAGCAATTTACAGAATGTATCAAATTCCTGATCATTTTCTTTTTCCATGTATACAAGCGGATTATAGCAGTTCTTCTTCTGGTCTGCTTCATAGTCCTCGTATGCGTCCATCAGATAAATAAACTTACCCATATAAAATCCAAGGGTACGCATCTCCTCCTGCCACTCATCCTCCCGCCAGCACATGATCTCTCCAAGCATCTCACCGGTAAGACCTGCCACAAGATCGAGATTCGTCTCTTTGTTCTTCTCTGCTTCCGCTGTCTTACGCATGAATTCTTCCAAAGCCCTTACCTGTCTTGGATATTTTGACACGATACGAGTATAATCCTTATCGAGGATTTTTACAAACGCTTTTTTCGTGTAGGATTTCTCGTCCTTCCAGTCATCTAAAAGATTCTGGTATGCCAGGATCAGGTTCATGTCTGCGGCATACTCTGTCGCCTCATTGATGTAAGCCGTCCGTTTCTTCGTCGGGTGCAGCGGACAGGTAAACTCTGTCTCGGTGTTCTCCAGTTCATACAGTCCGGTCAGCAGAACGATCAGAAATGTCAGATCATAACTTAACAGCATCTGTCCTTTTGTGCCACAATTTGTTTTGAGTTTCTGGCAGAGTCCGCAGTAATATGCCTGATATATTTTTTTACTTTCTTCCGATAGTTCTTTTTGATTGATATTGATATAACCAAACAATGGAAAAATCTCCTTTTATTTTTCAACTTTTTTTCACAAATTCTGTCCGGCATTTTGGACAGGTAATGCAGATTTTTCCTCTGCCTTTTGGCACTCTCACTTTCTGTTTACATTGCGGACATTTGTAAAATCTGTAGTTTTTTCTCTGTGCCAGATGCTTTTTGAACCGGTTCCACTTCACAGCCATCTGATATCTGTAGTTGAGATATTTCTGATTTTCTGCATATCTTGCGGAAATATTCTTCGAGAACATTCTCCATGTGGAATAGATCATCAGCGCGATCGCCAACCAGTAAAAAATGCCAAGACGGCTGAACATCGACAAAAAAAGCAATACCAGTGCAGCAATGCTCTGTGCTTTTGCCAGTTCATCCGCTCCATATCTTCCAATCATAAAACGCTGTATTTTCTCCCTCATTGTTCCGACCTCCTATCAAGTGATTTTATGTTACGCTTCAAAGGAAATCGCGTCAACACACCTATTGTCTTTTAAGAAACATTTTAGATTTCTATAATAATTTAAAATAACTGTACTTTCTGACGCATGCCCACACCATCCTGTGCATAGCAGACAGCAGTATCCGAGTCGATCATACTCTTCATATAAAGGTCGTACACGGCATCGTCCATGGAGACCATTCCCTCTTTTCTGCAGCTGCGCATCACGGACGGTATCTGGAAATACTTCTGTTCCTTTATCAGGCTTTTTATCTCCTGATTTGCCAAAAGAACTTCAAACGCCGCCACACGTCCGCCTCCATCCAGTCTCGGAAGAAGCTGCTGGGAAATAACGCCTGCCAGTACATCCGAAAGCTGTGAACGAATCTGATGCTGCCTGTGATCCGGGAAACATTCCACGACCCGTTCGATGGAAGCCACTGCATTTCTGGTTGGAAGTGCGGCAATCACAAGATGTCCCATCTCCGCCGCAGTCAGCGCAAGTGAAACCGTATCCAGATCTTCCATCTCACTGATCAGAATGACATCCATATCCTGTTTTAACGCAGCTTTTAAACCCGCTTCATAAGACCGGCTGTCAATGCCGATCTCCCGCTGCAGCACCATGGACTTTCCGCTCCGGAAAAGATACTCTGCCGGTTTTTCCAGTGTCAGGATCGACCGCTCATAATTAGAAGCAATATGGTCGATCATCGATGCCATCGTTGTTGTCCTTCCACTTCCGGATGCACCTGTCACAAGAATGAGTCCTCTTCTCTTCCCAGCCATCTGCACTGCCGACTCCGGAAGTCCAAGCATCTGCGGTGTCGGGATCTTCTCTGCGAACAGACGGACAGACATTGCACACGTTCCACTCTGCCGGAACAGATTCACGCGGACACGCTTATTGAAAACCGGGCAGGAAAATTCAACCTCTCCATTTTCTTCGAATGTTTTCTGCTGTTTTTTGTCCAGCAATTTCTCTATGAGTTCCTCCATGGAAAAAGACACGTTCCATTCCTCTGTCATATCCACAAGCCTTCCATCTATCCGGAGCAGCAGCTGCTCTTTCGGCACATAATGGATATCGGAAGCTCCTTTTTTTCCTGCCTCTTCTAATATCTTATGAAATTCCTGTAAAGATCCGGTAGTATCACTCTGCATGATCGTCCTCAACTTTCTTCTATATATGATTGCCACGATTTTTTTTGTATACACATTGCGGTGCACTTTTTGCAGGCGCAATGATAATTTCTACACTTACACCATCATACAACAATCCGGCATAAAAAAAAAGATGTCAGCTGACATCTTCTCTATCTAAAATAAGCAGGACGATAAGCCGGGTTATGTCCGTCTGCAAATGCAGACACGAATGATCATCTTTCTAGAATGACTGTTGCCAGCCATTTCAAGCGACCTACCTAAAGCTGGCGGGCCACGTCAACGCTTTTGTTCGGTCTTGCTTCGAATGGGGTTTACATATGCCCCTCCTGTTACCAGAAAGGCGGTAGTCTCTTACACTGCCCTTCCACCCTTACCAGATTCTGGTCAAGCCAGAATCGGCGGTATATTTCTGTTGCACTTTCCTTGGAGTCGCCTCCACCGGACGTTATCCGGCATTCTGCCCTGTGAAGCCCGGACTTTCCTCACCTGCGGTCTTTCGACACTTGCAGCCGCGATCATTTGTCCTACTTATTTTAAAAACTGAAAGAACGCCGCAAAAACTTTGCGACGCTCCTTAATATACACTATTCCTTTAATTTTCGCAAGAAAATTTTTTTCGCAAGAAAATTTTTTTCGCAAGAAAATTTTTTCAATTGTATTTATACATTGAAACAACTTCCGCCGATAAATTCACGCAGAATGGAATTCTGGTTGATCCCATCGCTCGGCATTGGAAGGAAATAGTCCAGGAATTTCAGCAGACGCTTTGCCTCTAAATATTCCTGGCAGTCTTTGTCAATGGCAAAAAGCAATGGTTCCGCATACATTTTAAGAACCGCCAGTTCGTAGATGAGCGCGGAGTTAAACATCACATCTGCACCTTCCTGAAATGGGAAAATATACTTTTCTTCTCCTCTGCGCACGGAATCCCACATGGCGATGGTCTCTTTTGCAGAGGTTCCGCGTGTCCGTGCATCGCGGACGATCCGTCGGATCAGTCTTCCGTCAGTCGTCGGCAGACAGTTATGTTCATCAATATTCAACTGCGTCAGCGCACTGATATAAATCTTAAACTTGCTCTCGATCGGCAGGGAATAGGACAACTTATCGTTCAGGCCATGGATTCCCTCGATGACTAACACATCATCCTTTCCCAGTGTCATAAGCTTATCTTTATATTCCCTTCTTCCCGTCTTGAAGTTAAAAATAGGAAGATTGACTGTTTTTCCTGCCAGCAGTTCATTCATGTCATGGTTGAATAATTCCACATCCAGCGCATCCAGACACTCAAGATCCAGTTCGCCGTTCTCATCCCTTGGACAGATGTCCCGATTCTTATAATAATCATCCAGTGGAAATGGATGCGGATTCAGTCCTTTTGCAGCCAGCTGGATGGACAGTCTGTGTGAAAAAGTCGTTTTTCCTGAGGAGGATGGTCCTGCGATCATAATGAATTTGCGGTCTTTTGCTGAAATGATCTCCTCGGCAAGCCTTCCGATACGCTCCTCAAACAATGCCTCCTGTGTCAGTATCATCTGCTGTGTTTTTCCGGCTGCGATCGCATCATTTAAGGCTCCGATCGTATCGATCTCAAGCATTTTTCCCCAGTCTCTGGATGTCTTTAACGTGTGGAACAGTTTTTCTGCCGGAACAAACGGTGCGACCTCTCTCGTATTTTTATCCGGGAACTGAAGCATAAATCCATCCGCATAAGGGATCACATCATAATAGCGCAGATATCCGGTCGACGGCACCATAAATCCGTAAAAATAATCCATGTAATGATCGAGTTCATAAATATTGACTCTGGAACTTCTCCGGTAACGGAACAGTTTTTCCTTGTCTGTCATTCCAAGGTCATGAAACAGTGTCACGGCGTCATCCGTATTGATGCTCTCCTTGTGGATCTCAATATCGGAAACTACCATCTGATACATCTCATTCTTTAATTTATTGATTTCTGTCCCAGTTACTTTCACAACTTCCTCTGTATCATTCTCCCACTTCACAAGTTCACAGTAATTTCCCTGTCCGATGGAGTATTTTACACGCACCGATATATTCCCTTTTCCCCAGAGATTATAGACTGCCTTCTGCATTAAAAGTGTCACGCTTCTGCGGTACGCCTTTTTCCCTGTCTTGTCTGCGGTTGTGAGAAATTCTACGGTTCCGTCTCCATCTGCACACTTATTTAATTCCCGCAGTCTCCTATTGTACAATACCAGAACAATATCATCCTGATACGCATCGCTGTAATCCTGCGCAATGCGCAAAAAACTTGTTCCTGCCGGATACTCTTTTTTCTCCCCCTGGATTGTTAACATAACTTTTTTTCCGTTCATCGTAATCCCCCTTTTCCGTGAAAACAAAATACGAAACCTAATATACTTAAGTTTCGTATTTTGCTGTTCTTATTTTTCTTAAAAATTACTGCTGGATCAATGTCACACTGACTGTACCGGTTCTTAAATCTGCTACTGCTGAAATCTGCAATGGCGTATTATAAATATTCACAAATCTTAAGTCGTAATAATTACCTGCAATTGTCGCATCTCTGCCTTCTGGAAGATATGGAACCGGGAGAGAATGTGGGTGACGCTCAGTCGCCGGGATTCCTCCGTTTAACATTGCAGAATACATGGTAGAAGATACCTGACAGATACCTCCGCCTGTTCCTGTGGAATGTTTACCACTCACATAAATTGGCGCTTCCACATAACCGTTTGCTGCCGTTCTTGGTAAGATCGTTCTGTTAAAGGAAAACTCTTCCCCTGGCTGAATGACTACACCGTTGATTCTGGAAGCTGCCACTGCAATGTTGGTTGCTCTGGAAGCTCTCGGATCAAACTTCGTTGTGCAGGAACCACGGACAATCGATGCCTGTGCTCCCTCCCCTGCCGAGATCAGTGTCGTTGCATTTCTTCCCTCTGCTGCACCGTTTGCCGCATAATGGGCACAGTAGGATGCAAGGTCATTGCCGAATGCTGCCTGAAGATCCGGGTAATTGGCTCTGTAAATTGCAACATTGAAATTAGCGCAGCCTGATCTTCCCTCATAAATGCCGGAAGATACAAAATGATTGAACAACTTCTGTGCATCATATCCAAACGCCGCCTGAAGATCCGGGTTGGAATTATAATAATATTCTGCATCAAATACTGCCTGATATGCACCTGTATTCGATGATTTCTTTGCTGCATTTGCCGTGACAGTGCTTCCGGACAACAACACCATGCACAATGCAATGGATAAAATCTGTATTACTTTCTTTTTCATAAGAAACTCCCTTCTTTGGTATCATATTATTCCAGACCATATGTTACTCTGGTAAATTATGGTAAGATAGATGTAGTATAACACTTTTAAGGATTTTCTACAATCGTTCCTTCACGATATGCCTGAAG
>NZ_ACFY01000146.1 GCF_000174195.1 Roseburia inulinivorans DSM 16841
ATACGTGCGCGAGAAGATTCGAACTCCCGACACCTTGGTCCGTAGCCAAGTGCTCTATCCAGCTGAGCTACGCACACATATTCTATTAACTTCTTCTCATCTATTATAACACTCTTGTCAAGTGCCCTTTCGATGAATGCCGGCGACCGGAATCGAACCGGTACTGTATCGCTACAACAGGATTTTAAGTCCTGCGCGTCTGCCAGTTCCGCCACGCCGGCATTTCTGCACCAGAAACTGATGCAAGTGGAAGTTACAGGGCTCGAACCTGTGACCCTCTGCTTGTAAGGCAGATGCTCTCCCAGCTGAGCTAAACTTCCAGAACGACCCAAGCGGGACTCGAACCCGCGACCTCCGCCGTGACAGGGCGGCGCTCTAACCAACTGAGCCATTAGGCCTTATTCTTTTCTTTTGAGTGGACCATCGGGGACTCGAACCCAGGACCGACCGGTTATGAGCCGGTTGCTCTGACCAACTGAGCTAATGGTCCTTGTTCAAGGACTCTTGTTCCTTCAAAAAGCCGATGATCGGACTCGAACCGATAACCTGCTGATTACAAATCAGCTGCTCTGCCAATTGAGCCACATCGGCATGTGACTTTCCAGCTGATTTGTAACCAGCTGCTCTGCCTACAATTGACTCGTTCCTCCTCAATTGTCGAGAATTGAGCCACATCGGCATACTTTTCTAGTGACTCCGACGGGAATCGAACCCGTGTTACCGCCGTGAAAGGGCGATGTCTTAACCGCTTGACCACGGAGCCTTATATTTAAAAAAACTCCCCGAGTAGGGCTCGAACCTACAACATCACGGTTAACAGCCGTGCGCTCTACCATTGAGCTATCGAGGAATATTTCTTTTAGCTTCTTTTAGAATGTC
>NZ_ACFY01000145.1 GCF_000174195.1 Roseburia inulinivorans DSM 16841
CAAATTGCAGATTCTGAGGTGTAATTCATGACGTTGACCGGGCATGTATAAGCGTCCTTTCACAAGTCATTCGTAACGTAAATGAAAGAAAAACGGTGCAGACAAATATGATTTCCTTCGTGAGCAATGAAGATAAGACTCTTTAGAGGCTTATCGGAATGCCCTGCGAACAGGAACATCATATTTCGTCTGTACCGTTTTTCTTTTCATAAACCTATAAAATCAAGACTTGTGAGAGGACGCTTATAGCTGCCCCTTCACAACCTATAAAAGCACCACAGAATCTGCGACACTACGTCCGTTAAACTCCGGTTACTACCGCTTACATTTTGTAGCTGCCTCCACGAATCCATGGAACAGCGGATGTGGTCTGTTAGGTCTGGACTTCAGTTCAGGATGCGCCTGTGTTGCAATGAACCAAGGATGATCTGGAAGTTCTACCATCTCGACAATACGTCCATCAGGAGAAGTACCGCAGAGTTTCATGCCATGTTCTGTGAGGACTGCACGGAAGTCATTATTTACTTCGTAACGATGGCGGTGACGTTCTTCAATATTTTCAGTGCCATACAATTCATAAGCTTTAGAAGTCTTGTCCAAAATACATGGATAAGAACCAAGTCTTAAGGTTCCACCGATATCTTCCACACCATTCTGGTCTGGCATTAAAGCGATGACCGGATGTGTTGTGTTTGGATCAAGCTCAACACTGTGAGCATCGTTGAATCCACAGACATGTCTTGCAAATTCGATGATGGCAACCTGCATGCCAAGGCAGAGACCAAGGTAAGGAACCTTGTGTTCACGGGCATACTGTGCAGCGAGAATTTTTCCTTCCACACCACGGGAACCAAATCCGCCAGGAACTAAGATACCGGAAACATCTCCTAAATATTCGTCTATATTTTCAGGAGTAAGTTCCTCGGAATCTACCCATTTAATGTTGACAGTGGCATGCTCTGCGATTCCGCCGTGTTTTAATGCTTCCACAACAGAGATATATGCATCGTGCAGGGCAATATATTTTCCAACTAATGCAATTTTTACTTCTTTATTCGGATGACGGAGCGCATCTACCATTGCTTCCCAGTCTTTTAAATCTGGTTCTGGGCAAGCTAAATGTAAAGCTTCACAGGCAACTTTTGCAAGATTCTCTTTTTCCATTGCAAGTGGTGCCTCATATAAGTATTCCACATCAAGGTTCTGCAACACATGACTGTTTGGCACGTTACAGAACAGAGCGATTTTATCTTTTAAACTCTGATCTAATTCGTGCTCGGAACGGCAAACGATAATATCAGGCTGGATACCCATTCCCTGTAATTCTTTTACGGAAGCCTGTGTCGGTTTTGTTTTCAGTTCGCCGGAAGCCTTTAAGTATGGAATCAGCGTTACATGGATAAGAATGGCATTTTCATGTCCGACCTCATGCTGGAACTGGCGGATCGCTTCTAAGAAAGGCTGGCTTTCGATATCACCTACGGTTCCTCCAACTTCAATGATGGCAATATGTGTCTCATCGGAAGTGAAATTGCGGTAAAAACGGCTCTTGATCTCGTTTGTGATATGAGGAATGACCTGAACAGTTCCTCCGCCGTAATCGCCACGGCGTTCTTTCTGAAGAACGGACCAGTATACTTTTCCGGTTGTGACATTGGAATTTTTGGTTAAGCTCTCATCGATGAAACGCTCATAATGTCCAAGGTCAAGGTCAGTTTCAGCACCGTCATCTGTGACGAAAACTTCTCCGTGCTGGATTGGGTTCATGGTTCCTGGATCGATGTTGATGTAAGGGTCGAATTTCTGCATGGTAACTTTGTATCCACGTGCTTTTAAAAGTCTTCCGAGGGAAGCAGCGGTGATACCTTTACCGAGACCGGATACAACACCACCGGTGACAAAAACGTATTTTACAGGCATAGGGTTATCCTCCTCTAAAAATGTGAAATATAATGATTAGTAACAAAATCCTCTTAGTTTGTATATGGTAATGAAACGCTGCCTGGGTGCAGCGGAAACATTACACAATTTTTTTAACTGAAATAGTATACTACGATGTTTTTCTAAAATCTATAAAAAAATAAAAAAATTTTAGCAGTTAATCCGAGTGAGTTTATAAAATCTTTAGAAATGAAAGGAAAACTTCACGAACAATGTATTGCTTTTGAAGTTCAATTTCAATATAATAAGAAAGAATTTAATGTTTCATTACGGTTGAAAGATTAGGAGAACTTTTGCCGTAAGAAAATAATTCAATACGATAAGTCCAGCCAGACAAACCAGAATCTGGCTGTGGAAAGGATAGATTTATGGATAACCAGAGCAATTACAATAACGGCAATAACGGATACGGCGGAGGCGGCTATGGCAGCGGCGGTCCGGGAAATAATGGCAGCAATGGTAACAATAATAACAACGGCAATAATGGGGATAATAACAATAAGAATAACAAGAATGGTCAGATGATCATGGTGTTTATCCTTGTATCACTGGTATCATTGTTCATTATGAGCATGGTCATGAACCGGTATACTTCCATGAGCACTTCGGAGATCAGTTATTCTGACTTCCTTCAGATGGTAGAAGATGGAAAAGTAGAGTCGGTGGAATTTGATTCTTACCAGATCAATATCACACCGGTTTCTGAAAACAAGAATTCATATCTTCAGGAACAGACTTATTATTGTGGACGTTTGGATGATCCGGATCTGCTTCCTTTATTGAAGGATAAGGGAATCACGATCTCCCGTGTGATCCCGGACAACACTTCCACATGGATTTACAATATTTTAAGCTTCCTGCTTCCACTCGTACTGATCTGGATACTGATGGGCGTTTTGATGAAGCGTATGGGCGGCGGCGCTATGGGCGTTGGCAAGAGCACTGCAAAAGTTTATGTGGAAAAAACCACCGGCGTTACCTTTAAAGATGTTGCCGGACAGGATGAGGCAAAAGAGTCTTTACAGGAAGTTGTTGATTTCCTTCATAATCCGAAAAAGTACCGTGAGATCGGAGCAAAACTTCCAAAGGGAGCGCTGCTTGTAGGACCTCCTGGTACAGGTAAGACATTACTTGCAAAGGCAGTAGCAGGAGAGGCGGGCGTACCGTTTTTCTCTCTGGCAGGTTCTGATTTTGTAGAAATGTTCGTGGGTGTCGGTGCATCCCGTGTGCGTGATCTTTTCAAAGAGGCACAGAAACAGGCGCCGTGTATTATTTTTATTGATGAGATCGATGCAATCGGTAAGAGCCGTGATTCCCGCTATGGCGGCGGCAATGACGAGCGTGAGCAGACCTTAAACCAGCTGCTTGCCGAGATGGATGGTTTTGATACTTCCAAGGGACTTTTGATCCTGGCTGCAACCAACAGACCGGAAGTTCTGGATAAAGCGCTGCTTCGTCCGGGACGTTTTGACCGTCGTATTATCGTCGATAAGCCGGATCTGAAGGGAAGACTTGAGACGTTAAAAGTTCATTCCAAAGATGTTCTTATGGATGAGACTGTAGATCTGGATGCACTCGCACTTGCAACCGCAGGGCTTGTTGGTTCTGATCTTGCCAATATGATCAATGAGGCTGCGATCAATGCGGTTAAGAAGGGCAGAAAATATGTAAATCAGGCAGATTTATTTGAGGCTTTTGAGTTAGTTGCAGTAGGCGGTAAAGAGAAAAAGACCGCGTGATGAGTGATAAAGAGCGCAAGATCGTTTCGTACCATGAGGTTGGACATGCAATTGTGACAGCACTTCAGAAGAACACTGAGCCGGTCCAGAAGATCACGATCGTTCCAAGAACGATGGGAGCACTTGGTTATACCTTGCAGACACCGGAAGAGGAGAAGTTCTTACAGACGAAGGATGAACTGCTTGCCAAGATCACAACCTACATGGCAGGACGTGCGGCAGAAGTACTCGTATTTTCCTCCGCAACAAGCGGCGCTGCAAACGATATTGAGAACGCAACAGCGATCGCAAGAGCAATGGTTACACAATATGGTATGTCAGATAAGTTTGGCATGATGTGTCTTGCAACAACAGAGAACCAGTATCTGGATAACCGGGCAGGACTGATCTGCGGTGAGGAGACCGCAGCACAGATCGACGGAGAAGTTCTTTCCATTATTAACAAATGTTATGATGACGCAATGCAGCTTCTGATCGAGAACCGCGAATCATTAGATAAGATTTCTGAATACCTGTACGAGCATGAGACGATCACCGGAAAAGAATTTATGAAGATTTTCCGTGAGATCAAAGGTATTCCGGAACCGGAGGAAGAGAGCACAAAGAAGAGCTTTATGGAACAGGCAATGGACGCTGAACGCCAGAGTAAAGGCAATGATGGTGAATAATGTTTGAGATTGCAGAAGAATTAAAAAAACTCCCGGATCAGCCGGGAGTTTATATTATGCATGACAGCAGGGATGCGATTATTTATATTGGAAAGGCTGTCAGCCTTAGAAAACGGGTGCACCAGTATTTTCAGGCAAGCCATGATGAGGGGATCAAAAAAGCGCAGATGGTAAAACAGATTGCGCGTTTTGAATATATCATCACGGATTCTGAACTGGAGGCACTTGTTTTAGAATGTAATCTGATCAAGGAACACAGACCAAAGTACAATACCATGCTGCGGGATGATAAGACCTATCCCTATATCAGAGTGACGGTCGGAGAGGATTTTCCGCGGGTTCTGTTTTCCAGACAGCAGAAAAAAGACAGGTCACGCTATTTTGGACCGTACACAAGTGCAGGGGCAGTCAAGGATACGATCGAACTGATCAATAAATTATATCAGCTCAGAACGTGTAACCGGAATCTGCCAAAAGATATCGGAAAAGACCGCCCGTGCCTGAATTACCATATTCATCAGTGCAATGCACCGTGTCAGGGATATATCAGCAAAGAGGAGTACAGACAGCGTGTGGATGCAGCCGTTGAATTTTTAAATGGAAACTATGCACCAATTTTAAAATCGTTACAGGAAAAAATGATGGCTGCTTCCGAGGAGATGCAGTTTGAGAAGGCAATCGAATATCGCGACCTTTTAAACAGCGTGAAGCAGATTGCACAGAAACAGAAAATCACGCATAACGACGGCGAGGACAAGGATATTATTGCGCTTGCAGCAGACGACAGGGATGCGGTCGTACAGGTGTTTTTTATCCGGGATGGAAAACTGATCGGACGGGATCACTTTTATGTAAAGATCGGAAATGAAGATACTAAGGAACAAATATTGACTACATTTGTAAAACAGTTTTATTCCGGCACGCCGTTTATTCCGAGAGAGATCATGCTGCCGGAGGAGATCGATGACCATGAAGTATTGGCAGAATGGTTGGGGGAGAAGCGCGGCGGCAAAGTCTATATCCGTATTCCGCAAAAAGGAATGAAGGAAAAACTGGTGGAGCTGGCGCAGAAGAATGCGGAACTTGTGTTGTCGCAGGATAAGGAGAAAATCAAGCGTGAGGAGGGAAGAACCATCGGAGCGATGAAAGAGATCGCAGGATGGCTGGATCTTCCGGGCTTACAGCGTGTGGAAGCGTTTGATATCTCCAACATCAACGGATTCGAGACGGTTGGTTCCATGGTGGTTTATGAAAAAGGAAAACCAAAGCGCAGCGATTACAGAAAGTTCAAACTCCGCACTGTCACCGGACCGGATGACTACGCTTCCATGCATGAAGTCCTTACAAGGCGTTTTACACACGGCATGCGGGAGCAGGAAGAAATGCAGGAGAAAGAACTCGGTGCAGAGTATGGCAGTTTTACACGCTTCCCGGATCTTATTATGATGGATGGTGGAAGAGGGCAGGTCAATATCTGCTTGAAAGTGCTGGATGAATTACATCTGAATATTCCGGTCTGTGGTATGGTAAAAGATGATAATCACAGAACCCGTGGGTTATACTATAACAATATTGAGATACCAATTGACCGGGGCAGTGAAGGATTCAAACTTATCACAAGAATTCAGGACGAGGCGCATCGTTTTGCAATCGAATACCACAGGTCACTGCGCAGCAAAGAACAGGTGCATTCCATACTGGATGATATTCCGGGAATCGGTCCGTCCAGAAGAAAAGCTTTGATGAAGAAATATCAGTCGTTAGAGGCAATCCGGGAGGCCTCGGCAGAAGATCTTGCCGACACCGAGAGCATGAACGAAAAAGCGGCGCAGGCAGTATATGAATTTCTTCACAAAGACGCTGTTCTGTGATATATTTATGACAATGGGTTTTCTATGCGGCAGAAGTATTTTCCGGCGCAGAGGAAAACAAAAAATCCCCAGAACATAAAGGAGAAAAGGGTATGAATGGAACGAATGGAGTAAGTGTCAGCAAAGTAGCACAGATCATGGATCTGTATAATTTCCTGCCGGACATGGATTTGAAAAAACACCGTATTAAAATCAGTGATGTGAACCGTCCGGCGTTGCAGTTGAGTGGGTTCTTTGAACATTTTGAGCAGTCGCGTGTACAGATCATCGGAAACGTTGAGTACACCTATTTACAGAGACTGGATGTGGAGAAGAAGGAAAAAGTTTTACAGAAATTTACCGCATATGATATTCCATGCATTATTTTCTGCAGGGATTTACAGCCGGATGAAGATTTTTTACAGATTGCTACGGAAAATGATGTTCCGGTTTTGGGAACGAAGAGAAGCACATCGGAATTTATGGCAGAATTGATTTTCTGTCTGAGTGAACAGCTGGCACCTTGTATTTCCATTCACGGAGTTCTGGTCGATGTCTATGGTGAAGGACTTCTGATCATGGGTGAGAGCGGAATCGGTAAGAGTGAGGCGGCATTGGAGCTTGTGCGCCGTGGACATCGTCTGGTAACAGATGATGTTGTGGAGATCCGCAAGATTAATGAGCATACGCTGATCGGCACTTCTCCGGACATCACGAGATATTTTATCGAGGTGCGTGGTATCGGTATTATCGATGTGAAAGCGCTTTACGGTGTTGAGTGTGTCAAGGAAAAACAGCAGATCGACCTTGTCATCAAGCTTGAGGACTGGAAGAAAGAAAATGAGTATGACCGCCTTGGCTTAGAGGATGAATACGCAGAATTTCTTGGAAATAAAGTGTCGTGCCATTCGCTGCCGATCCGTCCGGGACGAAATCTCGCAGTCATCTGTGAGACAGCGGCAGTCAACCACAGACAGAAGAAAATGGGTTACAACGCAGCACAGGAGCTTTACCGCCGCGTGCAGGAGAATATCACAAAAGGTCATGATGATGACGATTAAGCTGTGTATACACGATTGTGCCGAAAGTGGATGGCACAGGACATAGTTACATTTTTGCATATAGCGGAAAAACCGTTATAAATATATAGTTGGATTTGGAGAAAAAAATATGGAAAACAAAATTGCATGGGAAAAATACCCGGAAGGAAATAAACGGGAGGAAGTATTTCAGTTTGCAGAGAATTACCGCAAGTTTATTTCTGATTGCAAGACAGAGCGCGAGTGTGTGTCTTTTTTTGTGGAGAAAGCAGAAAAGGCAGGTTTTGTAAATCTTGAGAAGGTGATCGCAGAGCATACAGCATTGAAAGCAGGCGACAGAGTATATGCCAATAACATGGGAAAAGGCATGGCTTTATTTGTGATCGGAAAAGAGAGCATGGAAAAAGGAATGAATATCCTTGGAGCACACATTGACTCTCCGCGTCTGGATTTAAAACAGGATCCATTATATGAGGATACCGATTTTGCCATGTTGGATACCCACTATTATGGCGGGATCAAGAAATACCAGTGGGTAACTTTACCGCTGGCATTACATGGCGTGATCGCAAAAAAAGACGGAACTGTTGTAGAGGTAAATATTGGGGATAAACCAGGCGACCCTGTCTTTGGCGTGAGCGATCTTCTGATCCATCTGTCAGGGGAGCAGTTAGAGAAGAAAGCTGCAAAAGTGATCGAGGGTGAAAACCTTGATCTTTTGATCGGCAGCATTCCGATGCAGACAGAAGATGAGAAAGTAAAAGAAAAAGTGAAAGCGAATATCATGAATCTTTTATCCAAAGAATATGGTATAGAGGAAGAAGATTTCCTTTCCGCAGAGATTGAGGTGGTTCCGGCAGGAGAAGCAAAAGATTACGGCTTTGACCGCAGCATGATCATGGGTTATGGACATGACGACAGGGTGTGCGCATATCCATCCTTTGAAGCAATGCTTGTGTCAGAAGATCCAGAGATCACAAGTGTCTGCCTCTTAGTGGACAAAGAAGAGATCGGAAGTGTGGGAGCCAGCGGAATGCAGTCCAGATTTTTCGAGAACACTGTTGCAGAAGTAATGGCAGCAGCAGGAAGTTATTCAGAACTGGCACTCAGAAGAGCACTGGCAGGTTCCAAGGTACTTTCCTCAGATGTATCAGCAGCGTTTGACCCGAACTTCCCAAGTGTTATGACAAAACGCAACACAGCATATTTTGGAAAAGGACTTGTATTTAACAAATACACAGGTTCCAGAGGCAAGGGCGGTTCCAATGATGCAAATGCAGAGTATATTGGAAAATTAAGAAATATTATGGATACAAATGAGGTGTCCTTCCAGACAGCCGAACTCGGTAAAGTCGATCAGGGCGGCGGCGGAACGATCGCTTACATTCTTGCAAACTATGGAATGAATGTCATCGACAGCGGTGTTCCGGTATTAAATATGCATGCGCCATGGGAGATCATCAGCAAAGTGGATCTGTATGAGGCATACAGAGGTTATATTGCATTCTTAAAGGAAGCTTAGGAAATATCAATGAATGACCAGTTTTTAACAGAACTTGAAAATATAATGGCTGGCTCTGGGATTTTTATGGAAGAGCCAATGAAAAAGCATACAACGTTTCGTGTGGGTGGGCCGGCAGATGTGCTGGTCCAGCCGGATGAAACAGCACTTGCGGCGGTTCTTGGACTTTGCAGACAGCATCATGTGCCATATTCTTTTATCGGAAATGGCAGCAATCTGCTTGTGGGAGACAAGGGAATCCGTGGTGTGGTGATCGAGATGACAGAGCCAATGGGAGACATTGAAGTGCAAGGAACGAGGATCACGGCGCAGGCAGGTGCAATGCTTTCTAAAATTGCCAATACTGCGGCATCGAATGGTCTGGGCGGCATGGAATTTGCTGCAGGGATTCCCGGAAGTGTCGGCGGAGCAGTTGTCATGAACGCCGGAGCCTATGGCGGAGAGATGAAGGATATCATTGAGAGAGTATATGTTCTCGATGAAAACGGTGCACAGCTGGAACTTGACAGAGATGCGCTCGATCTGGGTTACCGGCATAGCTGTATTCCAGACAAAAAATATATTGTTACAAAAGTTGTTTTGGAACTTGTGCCGCGCGATGAGGCGGAAATCCGTTCCGAAATGAAAGAACTGAATGAAAAAAGAGCAGAGAAACAGCCACTGCAGTATCCGAGTGCCGGAAGCACTTTCAAAAGACCGGAGGGATATTTTGCAGGGAAGCTGATCATGGATGCAGGACTCCGCGGCTATCAGGTGGGTGGTGCACAGGTGTCTGAGAAACATTGTGGTTTTGTAATCAACAAAGGGGATGCAACAGCGGCAGACATCTGTCAGCTGATGAGGGACGTATCGGATAAGGTACAGGCACAGTTTGGTGTAGTATTGGAACCGGAAGTGAAAATGATTGGTGAATTTTAAGCTGCAAACTTATGAGAAAGGTGTGGTTATAGTATGAAATTCGTGATATTAACAGGAATGTCTGGAGCCGGAAAAAGTACAGCACTGAAAATGATGGAAGATATCGGCTTTTACTGTGTCGATAATCTTCCAATCCCTTTATTGGAAAAATTTGTGGAATTGTCTGATCTGCAGCAGAATGCAGAATTACAGAAAGTCGCTGTCGGGATCGATATCCGGAGTGGACAGGCACTTGAGGAACTTAGAAGTGTGCTTGACCGGATCAAGGCAAACGGCGGCGCTTATGATATCTTATTTTTGGATGCGGAGGATTCCGTACTTGTAAAACGATACAAAGAGACGAGAAGAAGCCATCCACTGGCAGGCTCGGAGCGTGTCGATAAGGGAATTGCAAAAGAGAGAGAGAGACTTGCCTTTTTGAAAGAGCGGGCAAGTTATATTATAGATACCAGTCAGCTTCTGACAAGAGAACTGAAAGCGGAGATTGAAAAAATATTTGTGCAGAACCAGGATTATAAAAATCTGTTCATCACGATTTTATCGTTCGGATTTAAATATGGGATTCCGGCGGATTCGGATCTGGTTTTCGATGTGCGTTTTCTGCCGAATCCATATTACGTGGAGGGGCTTCGCGCCAAGACAGGAAATGACAGGGAAATTCAGGATTATGTGCTTCAATTTAAGGAGGCGCACGAGTTTCTGGATAAATTAGAGGATATGATCAACTTCCTGATACCAAACTACATTGCAGAGGGAAAAAACCAGCTTGTCATATCGATTGGATGCACAGGCGGAAAACACCGCTCGGTAACGCTTGCCAATGAATTGTACAAGAGAATGGCGGACAAGAAGGAATATGGTCTGAAGATTGAGCATAGGGATATAGGAAAAGATGCCCTGCGAGGTAAATAGAATGTCTTTTTCAAGTGAAGTAAAAGAAGAACTTTCCAGACATCTTGGGAAAAGCCGTCATTGTCAGATCGCGGAGCTGGCGGCACTGATCGCATTTGATGGAAAAGTGCAGGTGAGCGAATCCGGGTGTGACCTTTTTCTGGATTCTGAAAATGAACTGTTAAATACAAAGTATGAGCTATTATTAAAAAAACTGTTTGATTTTTCGGAGGAGAAAAGAGAAAAATCCGGAAGAGAACAGAAGAAAATTTATGAGACAGTAAAAATGTGGGATGAGGATCATCAGATCCCGATGATCACAGAGACAGTCAATGGTCTGTTACTTTTGCAGGGCTGTTGTAAAAGAGCTTACATCAGAGGGGCATTCTTAGCTGGTGGTTCCATCAGTGATCCAAACAAGTCCTATCATTTTGAGATTGTGTGTAGAACTATGCCACAGGCAGAACAGCTTCGGGATACCATGAACAGTTTTGATGTGGATGCCAAGATCGTGGAACGAAAAAAACATTTTGTTGTTTACTTAAAAGAAGGGGCACAGATTGTTGATATTTTAAATGTGATGGAAGCACATGTGGCACTGATGAATTTAGAGAACGTGCGCATTTTAAAAGAGATGCGTAATTCCGTCAACCGTAAGGTCAACTGCGAGACTGCCAATATCAGCAAGACGGTTAATGCGGCAGTAAAACAGCTGGAGGACATTACATATATCAGGGAAGTGATGGGGTTAGACAGCCTGCCGGACAATTTAAAAGAGATGGCGTTATTGCGGCTGGAATACCCTGAGGCACCACTCAAAGAACTTGGAATGTATTTAGATCCGCCGGTTGGAAAATCGGGTGTGAACCACAGACTTCGGAAGATCAGTGAGATCGCAGACGGATTGAGGGAATAGGAGGAGAATGATAAGACGATGAGAAAGACAGTAGAAGTGCAGATGGATGCAGGAATGGAAGCAAGACCGATCGCATTGATGGTACAGACCGCCAATCAGTTTTCCAGTCATCTTTATCTGGAGATGGACGGGAAACATGTCAATGCAAAAAGCATCATGGGAATGATGAGCCTTGTTCTGACAAACGGAGTGGTTGTCACGATAGATGCGGAAGGAACAGACGAAGTGGAAGCAGTGGAAGCATTAGAGAGACTTTTGACAGGCAAATAAATGTTGAATGAATAAGAGAGTATAGTGATTTATGGATATGAAAAAGAAATTATTGTTTGTATTCAATCCGTGCTCAGGAAAGGCACAGATTAAGAATCAGTTGTTAGACATCGTGGACACCATGGTAAAAGCGGATTATGAGGTTACGATATATCCGACGCAGTGTGCAGGAGATGCAAAAGAAAAAGTGGAAGCGTATGCCGGAAATTATGATCTTGTTGTGTGCAGCGGTGGAGATGGTACATTAGACGAAGTGGTAACCGGAATGATGCAATGCAAAGCAAAAGTTCCACTGGGATACATACCGGCCGGAAGCACGAACGATTTTGCTTCTTCGCTTGGAATACCGAAGGACATGGAAAAAGCGGCAGAGGCGGCCGTCATAGGAAAACCGTTTCCGTGCGATGTCGGTCTGTTTAATGGGGATTATTTTGTCTATGTCGCTGCATTTGGACTTTTTTACAGAAGTGTCTTATAAGACGAGCCAGGAATGGAAAAATGTACTCGGACATGCCGCTTATATTTTGGAAGGCGCAAAATGCCTTCATGATATCCCATCCTTTATGATGCAGGTGGAATATAACAATATGCGTATTCAGGACGAGTTTATCTACGGAATGATCACAAATTCTACATCTGTAGGCGGATTCAAGGGGATGACCGGAAAAGATGTTCTGCTTGATGATGGTGTTTTTGAAGTTACACTGATCAAAAAGCCGAGGAACCCGATGGAACTGAATGAGATCATCGCATCACTGATCAATCTCGTAGATGACACGGATATGATTTATTCATTTAAGACAGCCGAAGTGAAGTTTACCGCATCCAGGGAGATCCCATGGACTCTGGACGGGGAATTTGGCGGTGACCATGAGGAAGTCTGTGTGAAAAATCTGAAACAGGCAGTGGACATTATGGTCAAAAAGCCGGAAGAATAAAAGATTTGACAGTTATATATGTTAAAAAAATAACTTTATTTTTGCATCAAAGTAATATATAATGAGTGCAAGTGAGGAAAATACGAAAAGATTTGTATTTGACGAACGGCGAAGTTACTGAGTGAAGGAATCACGAGGTAATGAGTGCAAATGGGAAATATATTTTTAAAATTATGGAGGAATTAACAATGTTAGTATCTGCAAAAGAAATGTTAGACAAAGCAAAAGCTGGTCATTATGCTGTAGGTCAGTTCAACATCAACAACCTTGAGTGGACCAAATCTATTCTGTTAACAGCACAGGAGTTAAAATCCCCTGTTATCTTAGGTGTATCTGAAGGTGCTGGAAAGTACATGACAGGCTTTAAAACAGTAGCAGCTATGGTAAAAGCTATGGATGAAGAACTTGGAATCACAGTTCCTGTAGCATTACACTTAGATCACGGAACATACGAAGGATGCTACAAATGTATCAAAGCTGGTTTCACATCTATCATGTTTGATGGTTCTCATTATCCAATCGAAGAGAACGTTGAGAAAACAAAAGAGTTAGTAGCAGTAGCTCATCAGTTAGGCTTATCTATCGAGGCAGAAGTTGGTTCTATCGGTGGAGAAGAAGACGGTGTTGTAGGTATGGGCGAATGTGCTGATCCTAACGAGTGTAAAGCGATCGCTGATCTTGGTGTGGACATGCTTGCAGCAGGTATCGGTAACATCCATGGAAAATATCCGGCAAACTGGCCAGGATTAAGCTTTGAGACATTAGCAGCTGTTCAGGAGAAAACAGGAATGATGCCATTAGTACTTCATGGCGGTACAGGTATCCCGGCTGATATGATCAAGAAAGCTATCGACCTTGGTGTATCTAAGATCAATGTTAACACAGAGTGCCAGTTATCTTTCGCAGATGCTACACGTAAATATATCGAAGCTGGTAAAGATCTTGAGGGTAAGGGATTTGATCCTCGTAAATTATTAGCTCCAGGTGCAGAAGCAATCAAAGCTACTGTAAAAGAGAAGATGGAATTATTTGGTTCTGTTGGAAAAGCTGAATAAAATATCAAGAAAATAAAGACCTTGTAGAGCGGAGAATCCGTTCTATGAGGTCTTTTTCTATTTTTTCCTTGGAACATAAACGATTTATTAGTTGCATTTATGTGTAGATTCTCTTATATTAGTATAAGAACATCAAATCTGAGGGGATTTAGATGAGAGAAAGGATATCAAACAAGATGATGGAGAAAGAGAACTTTAATGTTGTAGATATCTTTGGAGAAAATGTATTCAACGATTCTGTCATGCAGGCTCGTTTACCAAAGAAAGTTTACAAAAAACTTCACGAAGTAATGGAGGAAGGAAAAGAATTAGACCTCGAGACCGCAGATGTCGTTGCTCATGAGATGAAGGAGTGGGCAATTGAAAAAGGTGCAACACATTATACGCACTGGTTCCAGCCGTTAACCGGAGTTACGGCAGAGAAACACGATTCTTTCATTACTGCGCCTATGGAAAACGGCAAGGTTTTGATGAGTTTTTCGGGAAAAGAATTAATTAAAGGTGAACCGGATGCATCATCTTTTCCATCCGGTGGATTAAGAGCGACTTTTGAGGCGAGAGGATATACAGCATGGGACTGTACTTCTCCGGCATTCGTCAGGCAGGACGCAGCAGGCGCAACACTCTGCATTCCGACTGCATTCTGTTCCTACACAGGAGAAGCGCTTGACCAGAAGACACCATTGCTTCGTTCCATGGAAGCAATCAACGTGCAGGCACTGCGTCTGATCCGTTTATTCGGAAACACAACCTCTAAGAGAGTAACTCCTTCGGTAGGACCGGAGCAGGAATACTTTATTGTAGACAGAGAAAAATATTTACAGAGAAAAGACCTGATCTTTACCGGACGTACTTTGTTTGGCGCAATGCCTCCAAAAGGACAGGAAATGGATGACCATTACTTTGGAAGCATCCGCGAGCGTATCGCATCCTATATGAGAGATGTCAATATTGAACTTTGGAAGCTTGGCGTGTCCTCGAAGACACAGCATAATGAGGTCGCACCTGCACAGCACGAACTGGCTCCGATTTATGCAGTGGCAAATATCGCAGTTGACCACAACCAGCTTATCATGGAGACTTTGAAAAAGGTTGCGTATCGTCATGGGTTACAGTGCCTGTTGCATGAGAAACCATTTGCGGGGGTGAATGGTTCCGGTAAGCATGACAACTGGTCCATTACGACAGACGATGGCATTAACCTGTTAGAGCCGGGAAAAACACCGCACGAGAATATTCAGTTCCTTTTGGTGCTGACCTGTATTTTAAAGGCAGTGGATACCCATGCCGATCTTTTGCGCGAATCGGCAGCAGATGTCGGAAATGACCACAGACTTGGCGCAAATGAGGCACCACCGGCTATTTTATCCGTTTATCTTGGAGAGCAGTTAGAGGACGTGTTATCACAGCTCATCAGCACTGGAGCTGCCACACACAGTATCTCCGGTCAGAGATTAGAGACAGGTGTAAAATCCCTGCCTGACTTTATGAAGGATGCGACAGACCGTAACCGTACATCTCCGTTTGCGTTTACCGGAAATAAATTTGAGTTCCGTATGGTAGGTTCCCAGGACTCTGTTTCCCAGCCGAACGTTGTGTTAAATACAATTGTGGCAGAGGCATTTGCAGAGGCGTGTGATGAACTGGAAAAAGCAGATGACTTTGACATGGCTGTGCATGATCTCATCAAAAAATATGCGACAGAGCATCAGAGAATCGTATTCAATGGCAACGGATATTCAGACGAATGGGTAGAGGAAGCCGAAAGACGTGGACTTCCGAATATCAAATCCATGGTAGATGCCATTCCTGCATTAAATACAGAAAAAGCGGTTGCTTTATTTGAAAAATTCGGTGTATTTACAAAGGCAGAGCTTGATTCCCGGGTCGAGATCGAATACGAGACCTATGCAAAAGAAATCAACATCGAGGCAAAGGCAATGATCGATATTGCAACAAAACAGATTATTCCGGCCGTTATCCGCTATACCACAACACTGGCAGAGTCTATCAATGCAGTAAAAGCAGCCTGTGGCGCAGATATCAGCGTGCAGACAGAGATTCTGATGGAAGTATCAGACCTTCTTGCAGACACGAAGAATGCGCTTTCAAAATTAGAGGAAGTGACTGCACAGGGTGCAGCTATGGCACAGGGAAGAGAGCAGGCAGTATTCTATCGCGATGAGGTGATGACTGCAATGAAAGCTTTGCGAACACCGGTTGATAAGCTGGAGATGTTAGTAGATAAATCCATGTGGCCAATGCCATCTTATGGTGATCTCATGTTTGAAGTATAATTTTACATAGAAAATATAATTTTAACAAAAATAAATTGTTTCCATGGAAATAAATGTTAATTTTATACAAAATATGAAAAAAATAAAAAATAAGTCTTGAAAAATGATTTTGATTGTATTATTTTAGTTACAACAACAAAACATTGCGAGAGAAAATGAACGAAGGCGTTCCAACAGAGTTGGAGCGCCTTTTTTTCGTGAGTAGCGATGAAAATGCCGTGCTTGCACGAACATTTGAGGAGCACCGCGAAAACTTGAGAAACATTTGTTTCTCAAGTCTGTGAGCAGCGATGTTTGATTAATCAAGAATCAAATCTCAGGGGATTTGGATGAAAAGAAAGGATGTAGAAAGATGAGCGAGAAAGAATACTTCAATGTAGCAGACATCTTTGGAGAGAACGTATTTAACGATGCTGTCATGCAGGAACGTCTTCCAAAGAAAATTTACAAAAAACTTCATGAAGTCATGGAGGAAGGAAAAGAATTAGACCTTGAAACAGCAGATGTCGTTGCACATGAGATGAAAGAATGGGCAATTGAAAAAGGAGCAACACACTATACACACTGGTTCCAGCCGTTAACCGGTGTAACAGCAGAGAAACATGATTCTTTTATCACGGCTCCAATGCCAAACGGAAAAGTATTGATGAGCTTTTCCGGAAAAGAGCTGATCAAAGGTGAACCGGATGCATCATCTTTCCCATCCGGTGGTCTTAGGGCAACGTTTGAAGCCAGAGGATATACAGCGTGGGATTGTACATCACCGGCATTCGTCAGACAGGATGCAGCAGGCGCAACACTGTGTATTCCAACTGCTTTCTGTTCCTACACAGGTGAGGCGCTTGACCAGAAAACACCATTGCTTCGTTCTATGGAGGCAATTAATGAGCAGTCCCTTCGATTGATCCGGTTATTTGGAAACACAACCTCGAAAAAAGTAACCCCTTCCGTTGGACCGGAACAGGAATATTTCATTGTTGACAGAGAAAAATATTTACAGAGAAAAGATTTGATTTTCACAGGCCGTACCTTATTCGGAGCGATGCCTCCAAAAGGCCAGGAGATGGATGATCATTACTTCGGAAGCATCCGTGAGCGTATCGCAGCTTACATGAAGGATGTCAACAAAGAACTCTGGAAACTTGGTGTATCTGCAAAGACACAGCATAATGAGGTCGCACCTGCACAGCATGAGTTAGCTCCAATTTATGCAGAAGCAAACATTGCAGTGGATCACAACCAGTTAGTCATGGAGACATTGAAAAAAGTTGCTTACCGTCATGGCTTACAGTGCTTACTTCACGAGAAACCATTTGCAGGAGTTAACGGTTCCGGTAAACACAACAACTGGTCGATCACAACAGATGATGGAATTAACCTGTTGGATCCGGGCAAAACGCCACATGAGAATATTCAGTTCCTATTAGTTTTAACCTGTATCTTAAAGGCAGTGGATACACATGCAGATCTGTTAAGAGAATCCGCAGCAGATGTCGGAAATGATCACAGATTAGGAGCAAATGAGGCACCGCCGGCAATCCTTTCCGTGTTCCTGGGCGAGCAGTTAGAGGATGTGTTGTCACAGCTGATCAGCACTGGTGAAGCCACACATAGTATTTCAGGAAAAATGTTAGAGACAGGTGTTAAAACATTACCTGATTTCATGAAAGATGCAACAGACCGGAACAGAACGTCACCATTTGCATTTACCGGAAACAAGTTCGAGTTCCGTATGGTAGGTTCTCAGGATTCCATCGCACAGCCAAACGTTGTATTAAATACAATCGTTGCAGAAGCATTTGCAGAAGCCTGTGATGAACTGGAAAAAGCAGATGATTTCGATATGGCAGTACATGATCTGATCAAAAAATATGCAACCGAGCACCAGAGAATTGTATTCAATGGAAATGGTTATTCTGAGGCATGGGTAAAAGAGGCAGAGAGACGTGGACTTCCAAACATCAAATCCATGGTAGATGCAATCCCTGCATTGAATACTGACAAGGCAGTTACATTATTTGAAAAATTTGGTGTATTTACAAAAGCAGAACTTGATTCCCGTGTTGAGATCGAATATGAGACTTACGCAAAAGAGATCAATATTGAGGCAAAGGCAATGATCGATATCGCAACCAAACAGATCATTCCGGCAGTGATCAAATACACAACGGTTCTTGCAGAGTCCATCACAGCAGTGAAGGCAGCATGCGGCGCTGATGTGAGTGTTCAGACAGAGATCCTGACAGAGGTATCTGATCTGCTTGCAGATGCAAAATCAGCACTTTCCAAACTGGAAGAAGTCACTGCAAAAGGTGGTGCAATGGAAGAGGGAAGAGCACAGGCAGTTTATTATCATGATGAAGTAAAAGCAGCTATGGATGAGCTACGTGCACCGGTTGATAAATTGGAAATGTTGGTAGATAAGTCCATGTGGCCAATGCCTTCTTACGGAGATCTGATCTTTGAAGTATAATAACAGAACGGTATACATAAAAAACTCCCATAAAAGGGAGGATGCCAGGTGGTTCTCCACCTGGCAGATTATGAAAAAGTTTATATAAAAAGTAATCAAAACTTTGAAACTGTCTTTTGTTTTTATGCTTTTATTATATGCAGAAGAAGTGAAAAATTCATGTTCACATCATGAAAGGTTTTTAAACAAATTGTGAACAAATAAAGAATAGAAAACAAGGAGGATTGTTATGAAGAAGTTAGAGATTATTATTAAACCGGAGAAACTTGAAGACTTAAAAGAAGTTTTAGATTCCTGTGAAGTAAACGGTATGAATATCGTAAACAGCATGGGTTATGGTAATCAGAAAGGTATCATTAAAAATTACCGTGGTTCTGAGTATGCTGTAAATCTTCTTCCTAAGGTTAAAGTGGAGACGGTCGTAACAGATGAAGTTGCACCAACTCTGATCGATAAGATCGTAAAGGAAATTAATACCGGACATTTTGGTGATGGTAAGATTTTCGTATATGATGTAGAAGATGCAGTTCGTATCCGTACCGGCGAACATGGTACAGATGCATTGTAAGATTCTATGGATGGAAAGAGGAGTCCTAAAATAGAATTAGTTTTTTGTTATGAAAAAATTGAATCAGGAAAAAACGATTATCAAAGGGGATAATAAAGGGTGTAGTCTCACCTGAATTATCTCCTTTTTTATATCGCAAAACAAGGAGGCTTATTATGGATATGAGTGTATGGTACCTGATGGGTGCAGCGTTAGTATTTTTTATGCAATGTGGATTTGCAATGGTAGAAGCAGGCTTTACAAGAGCAAAAAATGTCGGCAACATTACGATGAAAAACTTAATGGATTTCTGTATTGGTACAGTTGCTTTCTATTTATTAGGTTATAACCTGCTCTGTGGCGAAGGCGGTTTTGTAGGATGGGGGCTGAATCCTTTTACAGGCTTTGGCGAGACAGACTGGTCAGCTTTCGTATTTAACTTAGTATTCTGTGCAACAGCAGCAACAATTGTTTCAGGTGCAATGGCAGAGCGTACAAAATTCATTACCTATTGTATTTATAGTTTTATTATCAGTTTAGTAGTTTATCCGGTCGAGGCTCACTGGGTTTGGGGTGCAACACCGTGGCTTACAGATATGGGATTTACAGATTTTGCAGGATCAGCATGCATCCATATGGTAGGTGGAATTACAGCCTTCATTGGAGCAGCAATGCTTGGACCTCGTATCGGTAAATATGATAAAAACGGAAAAGCAAGACCAATTCTTGGACACAATATTTTAATCGGTGCTCTTGGTGTATTCATTCTCTGGTTTGGCTGGTACGGATTTAACGGCGCAGCAGCAACAGACACGATGCAGTTATCACAGATTTTTGCAACAACAACTGTAGCTCCGGCAGTCGCAACAGTAAGTGCAATGATTTTCACATGGATCAGAAATGGCAAACCGGATGTTTCCATGTCCTTAAACGGATCTCTTGCAGGTCTTGTGGCAGTCACAGCAGGATGTGCAAATGTCGATGTCATTGGTTCTTTCATCATCGGTGCAGTTGCAGGTGTTCTGGTCTGCGTAGCAGTATACTTTATTGAAGATAAATTAAAAGTAGATGATCCGGTTGGTGCCGTAGCAGTACATGGCTGCAATGGTATCTGGGGAACGATCGCTGTAGGACTTTTTGATTACAAAGATGGTTTATTCTATGGCGGTGGTGTACATCACTTACTGATCCAGTTACTTGGTATTGTATGTATCGCAGGCTGGACAATCGTTACAATGACAATTGTATTTACAGTACTTAAGAAAACAATTGGACTCAGAGTATCTGCTCAGGAAGAAGTAGAAGGACTTGACTCTACAGAACATGGTCTTGAATCCGGATATCCTGATTTTGTTCCAAGAGAACTTCATTAATTCGCACGAATCTAATTCGATTAGGTTCGTGGAATCTAATCCCCTTAGTAGTATATACATCAACACAAAAAGAACGGCGGCAGCCGTTCTTTTTGTATAGAAAAATGATAAAATACAGATCTTTTGAATCCATATGTGCGAATAAGATCATGTAAGAGACAAAAGTTTTATGGTGGATTTTTTTAAAACAAAAAGTTATAATAGAAGTGCTATATCAGATTACAAATGATATGGCTGAATGTGATAAAAAATAAGAAGGAAAAAAATGAAACGAAATCTTTTATTTATCAGCAGATATCCGGAGATTATAGATGAATTCCAGGGGATTTTAGAAGAAAAACAGATTGAGACAGATATTGCACAAAATGGAACAGATGCAATGGAGTTGTTAAAACAAAAAGAATATCAGATACTTGTCACAGATTTAAATCTGGATGGATATAACGGTGATAAAATTTTATCTTATGTAAACCAAAAATTCCCGGATACGATCTGCATGTTATATACAAATTCGATCAGCGCCGTACAGTTGGGATTCTATTTGAACAAGCGGGATGTGTTCCGTGTATTTCTGAGACCGGTAAATTTCAGGCAGGAATTTATGCAGGCACTGGAGGAAGCCTATGAACTTTATGACTTGAAAAAACATGACAGGGACAGCAGACAGGAGCGTCTGAAACAGTTAGAGGGCAATCGTAAAGCAATTGCAGAGATAGAGAAAATCATAGAGAACCAGAATGAAAGCTGGAAAGATTTTGAAGTTTTTGCAGAACGTCTGCTTGGATTTACAATGGAACGATATGGAAGGAACTTGAATACAGAACAGCGCAGACAGTATTTTGCCAAAGAAAAAAAGCTGTTAAGGGCTATGTGTGAGAATCCGGATACTCATAATATAGCCAGGGCACAGAATGAGGCAGAAGTGCTCATGAAGTGAAAGTTTAGTGACAAATACATGATAAAAAATGCA
>NZ_ACFY01000144.1 GCF_000174195.1 Roseburia inulinivorans DSM 16841
TTTCTTTATAAAAAAGAGTTTTTCTGCTGGTTGTCAGCCTCGGTATTCAGTTAAGATACCCATAACGACGTGGAAATCATTAAGTCCCCCACGTGGACTACAGCTGTAATGCTTTACATCGCTATCTCAACCTTTTTGCCGCAAAAAGCTATTCCATATTTTGATATCTCTTTTATGCCTCTGTCTTTCAGATCGGTATCGTAATGTTTATCTTCTATCTGCTTTAATGCCTCGCATGCCGACGATGTAAGCATTTTTTCTTCCTTCACTGCCTTAAATTCCATTATAATTGCCGGCATTGATGCTGTTTTCGGCTCCAGTGTCAAATCAAACCGTCCATCCCCTGATTCACGGTTTGATCTAATATAATATCGATCAGACGCTCCTGCTGACAATCCTAACATCATTCCATGATAAAACCCTTCTGATGCACCATCAAAACAGCTTACACATGTCAGCATATACTTTCTAAGTGTAGCTTTTAATCTGTCTCCATCATTCAGATATAATGCCTTCTCCAAATCTGCCATTACATTTCCATCCAAAGTATTTTTAAGCCAGAACAAGATTTCTGAATTGTAGACTCTTCTGATTTCTTTGTTTGGAAGCGCTAATTCCATAAATGTGCCTATTTCAGTTTCTATTGCTTCCTTTACCGGCTTCAAATATCCCGCCATGAGCAAAAAGCTAAATATGCTATCTGCGCCATCCGTTATTCTTGGGTAAATGACATCCATATTCAATGAAGTCTGCACATGTTTCCCCTGCATCAATAAGATCAGGTCATCCGCAATTTCCGGTGTCAATGTTCTCATGATCTCACGAATGATCTCATTATCACTGGTGTTCGTCCAAAAAGGCCTCGGTTTACACTCATTATTAAAATAATTTGCTACTGACCACGGATTATATATTTCACGATTTCCAAACAAATATCCGTCATACCACTCCTGCAATTCATTCAATTTATCCTCGCGTCCATAGTAAGCAGCCATAGTTGTTACTTCGTCTGATGTAAACCCAAAATACTCACTGTATTTTTCATCCAAAACAGAATTTACAACCAGATTATTCAATCCACTGAACAGATTCTCTTTTGAAACACGCAGTATGCCTGTAAGGACTCCAAATGCCAGTGCCAGATTATCCTTCAATCCGCCCGACATAAAATTTCTCATAAAAGTGATCACTTCATTATAAAACCCTTTTGAGTGTCCCTGCTGGATAGGTGTATCATATTCATCAATCAAAACCACAATCTTTTTGTTGTGATATTTTTCCAGCATCCGGCTTAAATTAAGCAACGCCCTTGTATATTCAACATTGCTCAAAGTTCCTTTCTGCATCCTGTCGAGATAATCCTTCTCAACTACATCTAATCCATCCCATGAGAGAATTTCAGCATGGCGCATATATTCATCCCGTATCACGAGTCTTATAGCTTCCAGAGAATCTTTCCAGTTATCGAATTTTACATCTTTGAACGTGATATATATAACCGGATATGCTCCCTGCTGTTTTCGATAAAACTCACCGCAATCCCATATCTTTTTATCCCGAAAATATACAGAATTGTCCTCATCCGTTTTTTCAAAAAAGACCTTCAGCATATCAACTGCCAATGTTTTTCCAAATCTTCTTGGTCTGGTAAACAATGTGACAGCTGCATGATCATCTATTAAATCCCTGATCAAAAGAGTTTTATCTACATAATAGCTGTTTTTTACCGTATCAATGTATGATGTGCTTCCAACGGCACAGGGAAGTGAAACATTCTTTTTTCCAGTCATATTGTACCTCCGATCATCCGTAATCTGATATTTTCATTATACGCAAAAAGCTGTAAAACTCAATGTGAATTTTACAGCTTCTATATAAATGAGTGCTGATTACAGAGATAAAAGTGTGCAGGATTTTTGAATTACATTATGTAAAGATATGCGAAGCAGCCGTTCTTCCATTACTCCGCATATCTGAAAAAAACTAGTTGATGTAGTTAGCTGCTGCTCCCATATAATCGATTGCTTCATCAGCTGTCAGATACTGACCTTCCATAACAAGGGAAAAATCTGAATTTGCAATTGCAACGGAACCGTCGTCTGCTTCTACAAATACTGCTGAGAAATCATCACCTGTATAAACATCTGTTGTGCTGATCTCAGTCCAGTCAATGTTATCTTCATCTGTAACATTTGTTACATTAGAATCATCATATGCTCCACAAAGGACATCTCCCTGTCCATCCTGTGGAACGATCATTAATGAAACATAGCTATATCCATCCGGATCTCTAAAGAGTGTGATCACATACTCTGTATTATCATCATCCACTGCATATAATGCTGCATCAACAAGATCTGCTGTTACATCAAGAAGGGAAAAGCCTTCTTCCTCTGTTGTGTCTGCTGCTTCTGCTGCATCTTCCACATCCACTGCATCCTCTTCTGTATCTGCTGCATCATCAGCTGCTGTGTCTGTTGTAGTTGTCTGCTGGTCATTGTCAGCTGGTGCTGCTGCATCTGATGAACCACCACATGCTGTAATATTAAGAGCCATTGCTCCAACAAGTAATGCTGTTAATAACTTTTTCTTCATTTGAATCTCCTCTTTCTATTATTCATTTTTTTGATAAAAATAGAATTTTTTGTAAATTTCCTGCCCACTTTTATCTCTGTAATCAGCTTATTTTTTCATTTTAAAAATTATTTATGCAATGCCTTATCTGACAAGGTTTCTTTTTCTTTTCGCAAAAATTCCTGCAAGTCCTGCGCATGAAACCATCAGAAGTGCTGTGCAAAGTGCCATGCTGAAATCTTCGCCTGTCTTTGGAGATTTTACACTCTGGTCAGTGTTTTCGGCTACCGTAAAGTTTGTTGCCGCCGTTCCATCTGTCCAGACAAGTTCAAAGGAATGGTTTCCTGCTGACAGACTCTTAAGGTATTCCGGTTTGAAGGTAATGATGGTAGATCCTTCTGTGACCGTATAGTTGACCGGATCAACCGTAACTCCATCCACCTTGACCTCACGGAATTTTGAAATCTCACCGCTTCCTCTGATTGCAAGGCTTCCATCTGTATTTTGTGTCCATGAACTGCCCGCTCCATCTAAAATATCATACATTACCTGAACCGGTGCCGCAGCTGCCGAAGCTGCCGGTGCTGTTGCGGTTGATGCTGCCGGTGTTGTCGTCGCCGGTGTCGGATCCGGTGTCGGGGTTGTTGCTTCCGGTGTCGGATTTGGAGCCGGGGTTGGTTCCGGATTTGGCTCTGGATTCGGTGTTGGCTCCGGATTCTGGGCTGTATCTCCTGTCTCCTTAACTGCATAAATCATTCCATCTGAAGCTATCGTCTCAAGCCAGATTTTGCATTTGGATAAGTCAGCAATGCCAAAATATGTTCCATCAAATTCAATGTTTTTGTCAATTTTTTCAATAAAACAACCTTCCACCTCATCAGTCTTATATTGAATTATAATATACACATCATCCTGTGTAGTTCCTCTGTTAACATTAACTTTTTGGGTTTTAGCATCGTATGTTACAGTACCTATGTTCCTGTCTTTACCGTCCAAGCGAAGAACCATCCCCTCATACTGGGTTGTGCCACTACTATTATAGTTTACTGCCGATGCAAAAAGGACATTTGACAAGTCCAGATTAGCGGCTGGTCTTACTTCCTGATTTTTATCAGTGACATTAATTCCTGCAAAACCAGTATAACTTCGACTCTCTTCTGCTACATTTACATGACAATATGAAGTACGGAAAGGTGTACGCAACCACATACTCTTTACATTTGAACAATATTTTTTTATTGATATTTTAATTTGGTCTGCACTTCCTGCCAATACATATTTATTGTCACTGTAATTACTATTTAATGCATATAATTTATCAGAATTTGTATATGTCGTATCATTTTTGGAATCCCATGTTTTAATTTCCGTTTCCTGCATAAGTGCTTTCTCTGCATCTGAGAAATAACCTGTGTCGATTGTCATCTTCTGCAATTCATTTCTCAAGTTGCTTGCCCCATAATGATTTGAATAGACAATTTCATTCTGATAATTCTTTTCTTTATCAGGATTCTCACTAAAATTTATTCCTGTTGCTATCGGGCTTGCTGCAAAAATAATAGTATTATCTCCCTGTACGCCATTGTCTTTTCCTAAGATATACCAGCCCTGTGCTGTACCAGACGCATTTTTACCAAATAAAAGTTTTCCTACATTTGCATTCGTTCCATTTTCATCCGGCGTAAACGCTGTCATTAACTGCTCTTTTGTCGCATATACTGCCACACCCGGCTCACTTACATCCGCAGCCTTCGCATGCACTGTTCCGCCCGGTATTGCCGGAACAAGTCCTGCCACCATTCCGAACACCAGTAAACCGGAAAGTATTTTTGCAATGCCTTTGCCCATTCTCTTTCTTCTTATCACGTGTACTCTCCTCCTGCTGTAGTTACAAAATCCAAGATTCCATGTGGCATTCCATCCACAGGTCTAATATCAAATGCTTATCTTAAGCTGCTCTTTTTTCTTCTTACAAACATTCCTGCAAGTCCTGCGCATGAAACCATCAGAAGTGCTGTACAAAGTGCCATGCTGAAATCTTCGCCTGTCTTTGGAGATTTTGCACTCTGGTCAGTGTTTTCGGCTACCGTAAAGTTTGTTGACGCTGTTCCATCTGTCCAGACAAGTTCAAAAGAATAATTTCCTGCTGACAGGCTCTTAAGGTATTCCGGTTTGAAGGTAATGATGGTAGATCCTTCTGTGACCGTATAGTTGACCGGATCAACCGTTACTCCGTCCACCTTGACCTCGCGGAATTTTGAAATCTCACCGCTTCCTCTGATTGCAAGGCTTCCATCTGTATTCTGTGTCCATGAGCTGCCCGCTCCATCTAAAATATCATACGTTACCTGAGCCGGTGCCGCAGCTGCCGGTGTTGTTGTAGTTAATGCAGCCGGTGTTGATGTCGCCGGTGCCGGATCCGGTGTTGGTGTTGTTGCTTCCGGTGTCGGATTTGGATTCGGTTCTGGGGTGCTATTCTCTGTCACAGTCAGTGTAACTGGATCTGATGTATCTGAACCGCTTTGATTGCTTACCACACACTGATATTGATATCCATTAAATTCTGCACTAGCTACATTAAACTTGTAACTTTCACTAGTTGCTCCATCAATATTAACAAATCCTGCATTATCATTTTTATTAACCTGCCACTGATACTTTAAATCTGTACCTGTTGCATTTACTGTAAACGTTGCCGTTTCCCCGGCTTTCACGGATGCAGGCTGTGGTTGGGTTATGATCTTCGGTTTTTCAACAACCGGTGGCACAACATCCTTTGCTTTGAAGGAAACTACTATTGTGTGATTATTTGTTACATTGGTAAAAGTATAGGTATTGGAAGGATTTTCTACTTCTGTGCCGTCCACTTTTAAAGAAGCTATCACGTATCCTTTATTTGGTGTAATTGTGAATTCCTTATCCTTATCCTTGTTAACACTTACTGAACCGCTTGGTGAAATTGTTCCGTTTCCTCCTGATACTGTAGCTTGAATTGTATAAGTTGCTGCTGCCTTTTTTTTCAATACAACTTTGCTATTTTCATCAATAGCTGTTTCGTAATCACTATTATCAGAAGAAAAACAGTTTACACTTACGGAATCACTTGTAATCGGAACCGCAGAAGTATCTGTTGGTGCAATCGCTGTAGTCACGCCTATCCTAGCTTCGCTTGTCAGTCCACTTGCGGACACTGTTTTGTCTTTCTCAAGATACAGATTATTATCTATTTCTCCAACTTTATTTTTAGTAATATTTACCGTACCTTTCATATTAAAAGATTTTGTCGATGCAAAATATACGCCTCCACCATGCGTATTTGCTTTATTATCGGTTATTTTACCTCCGAACATATTAAAACTGCCACCATTATGGCAAAAAACTCCACCACCACAATCTTCGGAATTGTTGCCAGAAATAACTCCACCATACATGTTGAATTCGCTACCATTATTATACACACCTCCGCCACCACAATTGTAGCAATAATCTGCAGTGGATCCTATATTACCAGTAATTGTGCCACCGTACATGTTGAATTTACCCCAAGTACTATTAACACCTCCGCCGTACATATAAGTATTCCCAGAGATTGTTCCCTCATACATTTGAAAGGTTCCACAATAATTAAATATACCTCTGCCTGTTTTACTCACGCCATGAGTAATTTTTCCGGCAGTTTTCTGACAATCTGTAAGAGTAAACGTTTTGCCATAATCTATGACAATAACATCTTCACTGGCATTACAAGTAATGCTGTGTCCATTCAGGCATAATGTTACGTCATTTTGGCAATTCCATGCACTATAGATTGTCACATCTTTCTCCAGATAGTAATAGCCACTTCCTTGTATCTTACTAAGATCAGAAAGTCCTTTCCATTCAATTTCACTATGCGTGGTATGATCACCAGCTTCCAGATCATTTGTGCCGCATACGCAATGCTTATGCTCAGGATTCTCCGCAGCTGTCACGTTCTGCTCACTTTCCCCTTCAGCCTTCGCATGCACTGTTCCACCCGGTACTGCCGGTACAAGTCCTGCCACCATTCCGAATACCAGTAAACCAGAAAGTATTTTTGCAATTCCTTTGCCCATTCTCTTTTTTCTTATCATGTGTACTCTCCTGCTGTAATTACAAAATCCAAGATTTCATGTGGCATTCCATCCACAGGTCTAATATCAAATGCTTATCTTAAGCTGCTCTTTTTTCTTCTTATAAACATTCCTGCAAGTCCCACACATGAAACCATCAGAAGTGCTGTACAAAGAGCCATGCTGAAATCTTCGCCTGTCTTTGGAGATTTTGCACTTTGGTCAGCGTTTTCGGCTACCGTAAAGTTTGTTGCCGCTGTTCCGTCTGTCCAGACAAGTTCAAAGGAATGATTTCCTGCTGACAGACTCTTGAGGTATTCCGGTTTGAAGGTAATGATGGTAGATCCTTCTGTGACCGTATAGTTGACCGGATCAACCGTAACTCCGTCCACCTTGACCTCACGGAATTTTGAAATCTCACCACTTCCTCTGATTGCAAGGCTTCCATCTGTATTCTGTGTCCATGAGCTGCCCGCTCCATCTAAAATATCATATGTTACCTGTGCCGGTGCTGTTGTGGTTGATGCAGCCGGTGTTGATGTCGTCGGTGCTGAATCCGGTGTCGTGGTTGTTGCTTCCGGTGTAGGATTTGGAGCCGGTGTTGGGGTTGGGGTTGTTGTTTCCGGTGTAGGATTTGGAGTCGGTGTTGGTGTTGGTGTTGGATTAGATACCGAAGTATCACCATCAGGAACAGTTATCGCAGCAATACTACTTGCATTATGATTTGTATCTTCTTTTAATCTTACATCATATTCTCCTGCTATCAATCCTATAATCTCTGTTCCGGTACAGGAAATCCATGAATCATCCCCGGATTTACAATATTCCATCGCTTCACTTACGCCTACAATCTTACCATCTGCTGCTCCAAGTGAAGACGGTTTTATCGCAAATAAAGGCAGAAGGTTTATCCTGATTAGCTTTTTTAATTTCCCACGTTGGTGTTTTGGCACCTCTAGTTCCATCTCTCCATGTTTTATCTCCTGCTGGTATAACAGATATCTCATAAGTCCCTGCATCAATTGCTGTAGTAATACCACCAACAATTGTATAGTCTTCATTTGCTTCACAAGTATGTGCAGTTCCATCATACAGATAGGATTCTGTCTTTAAAAAACCATACGCCCTTACGGTCTGACCATATCTCGGCACATATACTTCCATTATTTCAGAAGGAAGCTGTGTCCAGTTGGTCTTATAACGCACTTCATAGGTTTGCCCTGCTTCAACCTCTTCGCTATAGTGATTCGTATCATCCCCCTTACTAGTTGTCCATGTTTCGGTTCCTTTCAAACGATACTCCATATTATTTTCAATAGCTACAATATATCCTTTTCCACCTTCTGATCTTGGTTCATTGCCAGACACTGTATGGATAATCGGTTGTGGTTTCTTCTTAATTGCCCATTCGCTTAAGTCAATATCACATTTTGGCCAACCAGAAATTTTAAATTTTGGTGGATAATGTGGATCCATATTAAGACTAATTCCATACGTTCCCCAATTCTGATTGATTTTTGCTGTAATTTCTCTATTTTCATGATAATCTTCATCTATTGTCAGAATAACATCTTCCATCTTTTCACCCTTTGCGACAGTCAACTTACCTGACTGAACATGCATTGTACTTGGAATTGTAATTGTTACTGTTTCCTGATCTGCCGCCAATGATGTAACAGGAATAAATCCGACAACCATCATGCAACTAAGTAAAAACACAATCAGTTTTTTTCTCAATATTTTTGTTTTCATAAGTGTTCCTCCTGCATTTGTTTATTTTTTCACAATATGTCGCATTACCATTTTTTTTCATTTTATCACAGCGTTCATCCAAAACCCGGATTTCGGCGTGAGTTGTAATTATATGGCGTGAATTGTAAGATGCAGGCTTGCTTTGGTTTTCCGAATTTTTTATAATGGATGTATCATAACTGTGAAACAAGGAGGACTGCCACATGCTGCTTCAGATTTTAACTTATACACACCACTTAACGACAATGCTGTTTGGCATTTTTCTGTCCGCCTTTTTTCTCGGGGTAAAACAGAATAAGAAAAATGTCTGCATTCTTCTTGGCGGTGGAGCAGTATCCGGACTTTTCTTTCTGATCTGCAATACGCTATTCGGTTCGTTGTTCACGGAAGCCGTCTACCCGATTTTCGTGCATCTGCCGCTTTTTCTGTTGCTGGTGTTTTATTACCGTTTCCGCTGGCTGCCTTCCATAATCTCTATTATGACCGCCTATCTGTGTTGCCAGTTCAGCAACTGGGCAGGTATTTTTGCCTTATCCCTGAGCGGATTGGACTGGGTTTATTATCTGGTAAGGATTATCGTGACTGTTACCGTTTTCGCTTTCTTAAGCCGGTATCTGTGCCAGACTACCGCACTGCTTTTTGCAAAATCTGACCGGGAGCTGTATATCCTCGGGGCAATGCCATTTGTCTATTATGTGTTTGATTACTCTACCACAAAGTTCTCCATGCTTCTCTACTCCGGAAATAAGGTAGTCGTGGAATTTCTCGCATTTGCCATGTGTATTTCCTATGTCATTTTCCTGTTCGTCTATTTTCAGGAATATGAGTTGAAAAACAGCGCTGAACAATATGGTCAGCTTACCAATATGCAGTTGAACTCCCTGCACTCGGAGATCGAGCAGGTCCGCAGCAGCGAACACCGCATGAAGATCCTGCGGCACGACATGCGCCATCATCTTGCCGCCATCCAGACTTTTATCTCCCAGCAGGAACCGGAGCGCGCGCTTGATTATATTCAGGAGATCAATAAGCAATATGACGACACTGTCATCCACTCTTTCTGCAGAAATGAGCTGCTGAATTCGGTTCTTTCCATTTACCAGACACGGTTTGCGGAAAATCAGATCGTTTTTGACGTACAGATCCAGACTTCGCAGACACTCTGCTGCTCTGAGATGACTTTCTGTGCGATTCTTTCCAATCTTCTGGAAAATGCCATGCATGCGGTCACGAAGCTCCCTGAGGAAAAACGTATCGTGCATCTGAGCATTTTTGAAAAGGGAAACCACCTTCTGATCCTGCAGAAGAATCCGGCTTCAGAGACACCTGTTTTTTCAAACGGCATCCCGGTTACAACGGCAAAGAATCACGGTATCGGTGTCCAAAGCGTCATTTATTATGTAGAGAAGGAACACGGACAGTACCAGTTTTACATGGAAGGTGAGGACTTTGTAGTCCGCATTATTCTTTAAGCGAGGAAATTTATTATGGTAAAGATTGCGATTTGTGATGATGAAACTGAATTTTTAGATATACTTTCGGAAAGTCTTTCTTCCTGGTGCCGGGCGCATCAGCTGACACTGCAGCTCTACCGGTTCACAAACGGTGACGAACTGATCTCCGCACACAGGGCTTATGGTATGGATCTGATCCTGCTTGATATGATCATGCCCCTTTTGAGCGGCATGGATACCGCACGCGAACTGCGCCAGCATGACCCGCACGTTCCGATCATTTTTCTGACTTCCTCACCGGAATTTGCGCTGGAATCTTATGAAGTCCGCACTTTCTGGTATCTGTTGAAACCTCTTGACGAAGTGCGTTTCCATGCGGTCCTTGACAGCTGGTACGAAGTCCACAAGGCTTCCATGGCTCATTTCGCGGCAAGAACAGATTCCGGCTACCAGTCGATTTATTTTCAGGATGTCGAATATCTGGAAGCGCAGAATAAGAATGTGTTAGTCACATTGAAAGACGGCTCGGTGATCTCCATAAAAGAACCCTTTCACCAGTGTGAAACAATTTTCACAGTGGAAAAAGGGTTTTATAAATGCCACCGCAGCTATATTGCAGCGTTAAGCTGCGTGGAAAAGTTCGGTAAAACCTCTCTCTTCACAAAATCCGGCGCACAGATTCCGATTTCAAGAGACAATTACGCTAATTTTAAGGATGTTTATTTTTCCTATATGTTTCCGCAGGAATGATCCGCTATTGGATCCCAAAGGACGCCAGTTTCATGTCCTCGTTGAACGCCAGTGTGTAATGCACCTCGATGTTTTCATATTCTGCGGTCACGTAAACGGCTGCGATATGCGCACCTCTCTGTATGATCTCCGCATCCTGCATTGTTTCAATGGAAACAAAATCTCCCCAGTCTTCCGAGATCCGCGCCTTGCCCTCGTCCATGCGCTCTTTGTTCATGATCTCCTGCATGTCCGGGACAACAAGGCTTTGCAGGCTGTCAAAATCCTCTGCATTTAAAAGCCCTATGATTTTTTCCGCCTGTGCCTTCACTTCCTCTTCGCTGAACACTTCACTCTCTGCCAGCGCTTTGTTCTGCGGCTGCATCCAGTAAGTTGCAACGGATGCTGCCACAAGGATCACTGCGACAATGATGATGTTGCGGATGCGCTTTTTCTTCTGCTCCGGTGTCAGCACTTTTTTTGTTTTTATCTTACTCATTTTTCTCTCTGCACTTTCTTTTTTCTGCATATTAGTCCCTGATCGCATCCAACGCATTCGAAATATCTGCGATCAGATCTTCCTTATCCTCTAAACCGAGACTTATCCGGATCAGCTCTGCCGGAACACCTGCCTCTTTCAGCTGTTCATCTGTCATCTGTCTGTGCGTGGAGGTCGCCGGATTCAGACAGCAGGTTCTTGCATCTGCCACATGTGTCTCGATCGCTCCAAGCTTTAAGTTCTGCATAAAAGCAGACGCAGCCTCCCTGCCGCCCTTTAATCCGAATGAAACGACACCGCATCCGCCATGTGGCAGGTATTTTCTGGCACGTTCATAGTATTTGCTGGAAGGCAGACCCGGATAGTTCACATAGGCTACCTTTGGATGTTTTTCCAGAAATTCTGCAACTGCCTGTCCGTTTTCCACATGCTTAGGCATACGCACGTGCAGCGACTCCAGTCCAAGGTTTAACAGGAATGCGTTCTGTGGCGACTGGATGCATCCGAGATCACGCATAAGCTGTGTTGTACATTTTGTGATGAATGCGCCCTCATTGCCAAATTTTTCTGCATAGGTCACGCCATGGTAACTCTCATCCGGTGTACAAAGTCCCGGATATTTGTCTGCGTGTGCCATCCAGTCGAATTTTCCGCTGTCAACGATCGCACCGCCCACTGCCGCACCATGTCCATCCATGTATTTGGTGGTGGAGTGTGTCACAATATCCGCGCCCCACTCAAATGGTCTGCAGTTGACCGGAGTTGGAAATGTGTTGTCTATGATAAGAGGTACGCCGTGCGCATGTGCTGTTTTTGCAAAGAGCTCAATATCTAATACGGTCAATGCCGGATTGGCGATTGTCTCGCCAAACATCAGCTTTGTGTTCGGACGGAACGCAGCGTTTAACTCCTCCTCCGATGCGTCAGGAGACACGAAGGTTGCCGTGATCCCCATTTTGGCAAGCGTAACTGCAATGAGGTTGAAGGTTCCGCCGTAGATCGAGGATGATGCCACGATATGGTCTCCACTCTCACATATGTTGAATATGGCAAAAAAGTTCGCTGCCTGTCCGCTTGAGGTCAGCATTGCGGCTGTGCCGCCTTCCATTGCTGCGATCTTGGCTGCGACATGATCATTCGTCGGATTCTGCAGCCGTGTATAGAAATATCCGGATGCCTCAAGATCAAACAGTTTTCCCATGTCCTCACTGGTGCTGTATTTGAAAGTGGTAGACTGGATGATCGGAATCTGCCGCGGCTGTCCATTCTCCGGGGTATATCCTGCCTGTACACATTTTGTGCCTATTTTATAATCGTTCATTTCATTTTCCATGCCTTTCCGCAATCTGCCCTTCGTATCCGGCAGTCACATTATTATCAAACTGACCTGCGCCATGACCTCTGCTGCAGATCATCAGTATTATTACTGTAGCATTATAAGCGCCGTTTTTCAAGAATTGTTTTTCCTGTCTGCCCGGAAGTAAAACACTTGCAGAAGTATGTTATTTTCGATAGTATATAAGTATCAGATGTACGGATACAGGTTGAGTCAGAACAGGTAGTTGTCTGATCGATCCTGAAGATAAAAGGAGGCATCCTCATGACCGAACAGGAGATCAAGGATATTTTACAACAACAGAACCACTTTTTTTCCAGTGGCAAAACGATTCAGGCGGAATTCCGTCTGAAACAGTTAGAAAGTTTGAAAGAGGCTATGATCCGCCATGAAGCCGACCTCGCTGCGGCATTGAAGGCGGATCTTGGAAAGAGCCGGATGGAGAGCTATATGTGTGAGACCGGGCTGACGCTGTCAGAGCTTACCTGGATGCAGAAGCATCTCCGCAGCCTTATGCGCAGCAAACGTGTTTCCACCCCGGCCGCCCAGTTTGCAGCAAAGAGCTTCCGCTCCCCTTCCCCTTACGGAACCGTGCTGATCATGAGTCCATGGAATTACCCGGTGTTACTGACACTCGATCCGCTGATTGATGCCATAGCAGCCGGGAATACTGCGGTCGTAAAACCAAGCGCCTACGCCCCTTGCACGTTCGATGTCATGAAAACCATGATCGAAGAATGTTTTCCGGCACATTATGTTGCAGTGGTCGATGGCGGCCGCGCAGAAAATCAGGCATTGTTACAGCAGCGTTTTGACATGATCTTTTTCACCGGCGGAAAGACTGTCGGACGGGAGGTACTCCGCCATGCGGCTGAATATTTAACTCCTGTCACATTAGAGCTTGGCGGAAAGAGCCCATGTATCGTTGACTCCACCGCTAAGATCCGGCTTGCCGCAAAGCGTATTGTCTTCGGCAAGTATTTAAACTGCGGACAGACCTGTGTTGCGCCGGATTATATTCTCTGTGACAAGCGCATCCGCGATGAGCTTATCACTGCGATTTTAGCTGAGATTGAAAAGCAGTTTGGGAAAGAACCTCTGAAAAATCCGAATTATGGAAAGATCATCAACGAAAAGCATTTTGAACGCATTCTCGGGCTGATCAATGGGGAAAAGCTTGTATACGGAGGACAGTCAGAGCCTGAATCGCTCCGCATTGCGCCTACCGTTCTGAATAATATTACGTGGGACGACGCTGTGATGGGCGAAGAGATCTTCGGTCCTCTGCTTCCGATCCTCACCTTCGACACATTAAACGAGGCGCTTGATACCGTGGAATCCCACCCTCATCCGCTTGCGCTTTATTTTTTCAGTGAGGACAAGGCTGCACAGAAGAAGGTCTTAGATACCTGCCGTTTTGGCGGCGGCTGTATCAATGACACGATCATTCATCTTGCAACGAGCGATATGCCATTCGGCGGTGTCGGTGAGAGCGGCATGGGCAGCTACCACGGCAGGGTTGGTTTTGAAACCTTCAGCCATTACCGCAGTATTGTCGATAAGAAAACGTGGATGGATCTGCCGATCCGGTATCAGAAATATACCAGATTGAAAGAAAAGATGATGCGGATGTTTTTGAAATAAGGGGATTATACTCCCCTTTTATTTCCCTGTCTGCTGTGCTTTAGTTATTATATCTTTAATGTCCTCGACTCCTTCTATTCTGTTTATGCCAAAACATTTCTTACCGGCATCCTTTAGAGAAGCTCCAATATGATATCCTTCTTTACCATCTATAATCAGAAACCTATCATGAAAAGATGCTGTTTTTTTTACGGTAAGTGTTGGATACTGTGCATTAAAATTTGCTATATCCTGAGCCGATAACTTTGTATTAGGCAACGTGTATGTATAAACATTCACCCCTATATTCTTCTTAGCCAAAATGTTCAAAGTAATAATATCAATATATCCGTCAATAAGAATTATCTCCTTTTGGGCATGAGTAATAATATTTGTGAGTAAACTGAAAGCATCAAATATCTGTCCGTCAAAAAAAAATCTTCTGACATTCCTCTTCATGATTGGATATATATTCAAATATTTTTGTAAAATTTTCCTCCGCATCTTTTTGTAATTCCAGTTGTTTCAGTTCAACAGCATTAATCCTTTCAAACAAAAGAGCATTGCTTGAAATAAAATGCCGCATTTCGCGAAATGCACGCATTATAAAAATACTTTGTTTTTCTGCAATTTCACCACTTAACACTGTCGCCAACATATAAATTCCCTGTTCGGTAAAAACATGGGGTAAATATCTGCTTTTGGGATTTATATTTGCGGTCGGAAATTTCGACCGCGAATCGTATATATTAATTTTGATAGTTCAATATCCTGCTTCAGTAATGTTGGTTTCTCAACTATATTGGTAATTTCGTTCATCAAATTTCCTCTCTGGTTATTTTGAAGTTCCAAAACCTCAAATCCGAATCACAATATACAAATTCATTTTATATTTCTTCAAGACTTTGTATCTTCTTTAAAGCCTCCATATAAGCCATCAGACGCTTCTGCTGTTCTTCCTTAAGTCCATGATAATCTTGAACCAATTGAATATCATAAGGCGTAAAACAACTCTCACGACTTGTAACATTAATGTTTTCTTCATCCTCGATACCTTTTCCAGTAAGAAGTTGTTCTGGTGTTATCTGCAATACATTACAAATATCCATGATCTTATCCGCAGTAGGATTTGTCTTTCTTTTTTTCCATTCGCTGATGGTACTGGTCGCAATCCCAACCTGTTTTGCAAATTCAGCCTGTGTCATATTTCTGTCTTTCAATACTTTTAATATTCTCTCGCTGATCGTCATTTTATTTTCCTCTCGTTTTTATTCATATATATAAATTTCATATCTATGGATATATCTTATCACATTATATTCTTGTACTCAATATGAAAACAATTTTATATTTTCTCTTTTAGATAGAAAAAAGAACCGATTTCTCGATTCTTCTTTTCCAAACTCTATATTCACATTATACACTCCAATTTTTATACATAAAACTGTAATGCAAGTTCATTATAATGCAGTATGTCTTCCACTTCTGCAAGCCGTGTCCGGATTTTTTCTGACGCCGGCTGTTTTTCAAGATTCTCCTTGATGCCTGTGTATATGAGCTTTTCTTTTTCAAGGAAAGTTTTCAACACGGGATGGCGGTTTTGCAGGAGTAATCCACCATAAAGGTCTGAAAGTTTCAACACTTCCGAAGCTTTCTGTGCATTTTCACCCTGATACTGCACTTTCATCATCGGATAGAATTTTCCATCTTCCAACACCATGTCCTCTGCGAGAATGGCATATCCTTCTTCCCGTAAAAATTCACGGACATTCTCTATCTCGGACTGTGGCTGCAGGATGAGTTCTTTCGCAGACTGGCAGACTTTTTCCCCGTTTTTTAAGATATGCATGACCAGTCCGCCTCCCATGCCGGCGATGAGGACAGCTTCCACCTCGCCGGGTTTCAAAGCTGCCACACCGTCTGAGAGACGTGTCTGTATGTATGCCTGCAATCCATATAAAGCAATATGTTCTTTTGCCCGCTCTAACGGTCCTTCATTGATATCCATGGCAATTGCAGCTGGAATTTTCTTCTGCTGTAACAGATAGATTGGAATATATCCGTGATCTGTTCCAACATCTGCCAGTGTATATCCCTGTGTGACAAGAGCTGCGGCTGTCATTAAACGATTTGAAATCTTTACCATTTTACTCTAAGTAATCCTTTAATTTGCGGCTTCTGCTTGGATGACGAAGTTTGCGGAGCGCTTTTGCTTCGATCTGACGGATACGCTCACGTGTTACATTGAACTCTTTTCCAACTTCTTCCAGTGTTCTTGCACGGCCGTCCTCCAGACCAAAACGGAGTGTCAAAACTTTCTGCTCTCTCTCGGTCAGTGTTCCAAGTACTTCCTCCAACTGCTCTTTCAAAAGGGTAAATGCGGCTGCATCGGCCGGAACAGGCACATTATCATCCTGAATGAAGTCACCTAAGTGGCTGTCCTCCTCCTCACCGATCGGAGTTTCCAGAGAAACCGGCTCCTGGGAAATCTTTAAGATCTCACGCACACGCTCTACCGGCATATTCATCTCTGCTGCAATCTCTTCCGGACTTGGCTCACGTCCTAACTCCTGAAGTAACTGTCTGGAAACACGGATCAGTTTATTGATCGTCTCAACCATATGAACCGGAATACGGATCGTTCTCGCCTGGTCTGCGATAGCTCTTGTGATAGCCTGACGAATCCACCATGTTGCATAGGTAGAAAATTTATATCCCTTGCGGTAGTCAAATTTTTCCACAGCTTTGATCAGACCAAGGTTACCTTCCTGGATCAGATCAAGGAAAAGCATTCCACGTCCCACATATCTTTTTGCAATGGAAACAACCAGACGTAAGTTTGCTTCTGCAAGACGTTTCTTTGCCTCATCCCCTGCATCAAGATCTTTCTGCAAATTCTTAATTTCTTCTTTGATCTCTGCAAGTTCTTCTTCCGTTGCTTTCTCTTCTCTGCTCTTTAAGATTGCGATTTTTTCCTTTGCCACAGCACCGGCTTCCATGTTCTTTGCCAGCTCGATTTCTTCCTCTGCACTTAAAAGAGGTACTTTACCGATCTCCTTCAAATACATACGGACCGGATCTTCAATGGATACGCCATCCGGCACGGAAAGGTCGATTTTTTCCACTTCAATCTCGTCTTCATCATCTACATCGAGTAAAATTTCATCATCAGAATCATCATCTGTGATCCGAAGTACATCGATATTGTTTGCTTCCAGAAAATCAAGAATTTTATCAAACTGCTCTGCCTCTAACTGCATGTCCGCAAAGAAGTCGCTGATCTCCTGGTATTCCAACATGTTCTTTTTCTTTTTGGCCAAGGCTAACAGATCTTTTAACTTCTGCTGAAACTTTTCTTTTGCAGCTTCATCCATCACTGCTGCTTCTTTTTTGGTTTCCTTTACCTCGTTTTCTGTCTTTTTTGCCATTTTGTTTCATCCTCTCAAGTTTTCTACTATTTTGTCCCTAATCAATGGAAATATGCAATTTCTCCAATTCTTCCAGGTCACGTTTATCTGTTACAAGCTGCATCAGACCAGCCATATCTGTCGGTGCCAAATGCCCGGACCGATACTTGATACTGTTTTGTTTGATGCGGATAATGGTCTCTTTCAATGCCTTCTCCCGGTCTTCTTTTGACTCGATCTCATGGATTCTTGCATTGAAAAGCGCCGCAATCTCTTTCTGTGCCTCCTCATCTGGAAACATGCTGACGATCTTCGCTGGGTTTGCTTCTCCGCTCTCCTCAAACTGCTGAAATAATACTTCAGCTACCTTATGATATATCTCCTCCGTAAAATCCTTCGGCGCGATATATTTTTTTATCTTATGATATAATCCGGTATTCTCTATGAGCCATGTCAAAAGAAGTTTCTGGGATTGCTTCATCCCATCTTCTTTTTTGATTCCTCTGGCGGAGGCGTTTTTCTCATTGATACCGGTTTTTAACTGGGTTGGTTGTTTTCGGATGCCTTCCATCTGCATTCCGTATTTACCGACAAGCCGCTGTAAATCCTGCGTTGGCAGCATATATTTTTCCGCGACTGCCTGAACGTAAATATCACGCTCGATTTTTTCCGTGAAGGAGCATAATTTCTTTGCCACTTCATGATAAAAGGCTGACTTGCTCTCCGGATCTTTCATGTCATACTGCTGTTCTAAAATGCGTATCTCAAACATAAAGCTGTTCTCCGCATGATCGATACGATCCTGATACGCCTCTGCGCCCAGAGCCTTGATAAATTCATCGGGATCCTTGTGCGGGCGCATGTTGATCACTTTTGTCGTAATCCCTACTTCCTTTAAGATTGGAATTGCCCGGAGCGCTGCTTTCACCCCTGCGCCGTCACTGTCATAGGTTAAATACACTTCCTTGGTGTACCTTTTCAGCAGGTTCGCATGCCCTGCCGTCAGCGCAGTTCCAAGCGATGCCACCGCATTGTCAAATCCTGCCTGATGCAGTGCGATCACATCCATATATCCCTCACACAGTAAAAACTGTGGTTTCTTTGTTGTCCTTGCAAAATTAAGTCCATACAGATTCCGGCTCTTATCAAAAATCGGGGTTTCCGGTGAGTTTAAATACTTCGGCTCTCCATCGCCCATCACCCTGCCACCGAAACCGATGACTTTGTTGTGGACATCCATAATCGGAAACATGGCACGGTTCCAGAATTTGTCATAGCCGCCGCGTCTCTCATCGATTGTCACAAGCCCCGACTCTTTTAAGATCTCATCCTCATACCCTTTGGAACGGAGATACCGGTATAAGTCATCACTGTACTGATCCGAATATCCCAGACCAAACTTTTTCATGGTCTCCTCAGACAATTCTCTTTTCTGGAAATAAGCGAGTGCATGTTTTCCACGGTCATTCCGCAATAATGTATAAAAATATCTGGCTGCCTCTTTGTTGATCTCCAACAGCCGCTGTTTTTTATCTGCCTCTCTCTTCTGTGCGGCAGAATATTCCTGCTTTGGCAGGGCAACACCCGCCCGGTCCGCCAAGGCTTCCATTGCCTCCCCGAAGGTAAAGTTTTCATACTGCATCATAAACGTGAAAACATTCCCTCCGGCTCCACAGCCGAAGCAGTAGTACATTTGTTTATTCGGAGAAACAGAAAACGATCCTGTTTTCTCATTATGAAAAGGACACAGTCCAAAATAGGTGCTTCCCTTTTTCGTCAGATGCACATACTGTCCGATTACATCCACGATATCATTTCTGGAACGCACTTCTTCAATTATATCATCCGAAAAATATGGCATACTGCGTGTCCTCCTTTCGTTTTAATATCTATTAGCCAATTGCGAAACTCCTCATAGTCTTCTTTAAATTGTTCAAAATTAACAAAAACATTCAAGACACGCTTTCGCTATGTGTCGCTCGCAACGGTACTAAGAAGCCAGACACAACTTACCGTTGTATCTGCCTTCTAAGTGCCGGCGGCTCCCCAATGTCTTTCATGTCTTTTGTCAATTTCTCACAATTCAATTTAGGTCGTTATGAGTTTCGCAATTGTCTATAATACCCATCAACCTTCCCACGCCGCAGGCTATATTGGCTTAGTATCCATCCACCTGCCAGGCCTGCGGCAGGAAGTATTCGCTGAATTTGGTGATGGCGTACTGGTCGGTCATACCCGCAATGTAATCGCAGATCACGCGCTCCGTCTTTTCCCCTTCATCAAGCATGGCGAGGTATTTTTCCGGCAGAAACTCAATGTGGTCTTTGTAGAATCCAAAGAGCTGCCGGATCATTGCCTTAGCCTTCACTTCCTCACCCTTGGCAATTGGATTTGTGTATACATGATCGAACATAAAATGGCGCAGCTCAAACATGGCTTCCTGAATATCTGCTGACATCCGGATGTCATCCTGATCCATGCTGTTCATGATCACGTTATGTATGAGTGTATTTAAGCGCTGTTTTGTGGTAAAACCTAATGTTTTCCGGATCTCTAACGGAATATCATCCTCCGTCAGAATCTCTGCACGGATCGCATCATCCACGTCATGGTAAACATAGGCGATTTTATCTGATAAGCGGACAACTTTTCCCTCTAAAGTATGGGGCATTGACTTAGACTGATGATTTAAAATGCCATCCCGCACTTCCCATGTCAGGTTTAAGCCCATGCCGTTTTTCTCAAGTTTTTCCACGATACGGACACTCTGCTCGTTGTGCCGGAATCCGTCTTCACAGATTTCGTTTAACACATACTCTCCGGCATGGCCAAACGGCGTATGCCCCATATCGTGTCCCAGTGCAATTGCTTCCACCAGATCTTCATTCAGACGCAGTGCTTTTGCAATTGTTCTCGCATTCTGCGATACCTCTAAGGTATGGGAAAGTCTTGTCCTATAGTGATCTCCCTTCGGTGTCAGAAAAACCTGTGTCTTATTCTTCAACCGCCGGAATGCCTTACAATGCAGGATTCTGTCCCTGTCTCGCTGAAAAACAGGCCGGACATCGCACTGTTCTTCCTCGCGTTCCCTGCCTTTCGTGTTCACACTGAGCGTTGCATAAGGACTTAATGTTTCCCGCTCCATTTTTTCAAGTTCTTCCCGTATTGTCATATGTATCACCTCTCTGATATCTGACAGTCTCTCCCGAAGCACCATATAAAAAATCGTTTCAATAAAATCTCCATATTTTTATTATTCGGCAGGATTTTTCAATTTCCTTTATTTTTTATAAAATTCATACAATTTTTTTATTTCAGATAATTCATGGCATCTAAAAGATTGCTCACACCGACCAGCCTGATACCTTTTACTTCTGTCATGGATTTTCTGCAGACCTCCGGTAGAATACAGACCTCAAAGCCAAGTTTTTTTGCCTCCTGCACCCGCTGTTCTGCCATATTTACCGCGCGGACCTCACCGCTTAATCCGACCTCGCCAAAACAGATGGTTTTCTCATCGATCGGTTTGTCCTTGTAACTTGAGATCAATGCAAGAACAATGCCAAGGTCGATTGCCGGCTCATTCATTTTGATTCCTCCTGCGATATTCACATAGGCATCACAGTCACCCAGCTTTAAGCCCAGTCTTTTTTCCAGAACCGCCATCAGAAGATTGACGCGGTTAAAATCCGTTCCTGCCGCTGTCCTTCGCGGAATCCCAAAATTACTGTGACATACAAGTGCCTGCACCTCCAAAAGGATTGGTCTAGTCCCTTCCATGGAACATGCCACAACAGAGCCGGACGCTCCCTCCGGTTTACCGCTCAACATGTATTCAGACGGATTTTCCACTTCCACAAGTCCGTCCTGCCGCATCTCAAATACACCGATCTCATTTGTGGAGCCAAAACGGTTTTTTACACCTCTTAAAATACGGTAAGCCGCATGCCTGTCTCCCTCAAAATAAAGCACGGTGTCTACCATGTGTTCTAACACCCTCGGTCCTGCCACCACTCCCTCTTTCGTCACATGTCCCACAATGAAAATGGAGATTCCCATTCCCTTTGCGATCTGCATCAAAACACCTGTGGACTCGCGCACCTGTGATACACTGCCCGGTGCCGAGGAAACCTCTTCGTTAAACATCGTCTGGATGGAATCGATTACAACGATCTGCGGTTTTTCCCGGTCAATGACTGCCTTTATGGTGTCAAGATTTGTCTCACACAGCAGTTTCAGACTGTCCCCGAAATTTCCGATACGCTCTGCACGGATCTTGATCTGCTGCAAAGATTCCTCCCCGGAAATATAGAGCACTTTTATGTTATGCTCCGACAGATTCCTGCACACCTGAAGCAGCAATGTAGATTTTCCGATTCCGGGATCGCCTCCCACTAACACCATGGAACCCTGCACAATACCTCCGCCAAGTACACGGTCTAATTCTTTCATATCGGTCGACACACGTTTGTCATAGGTCATCTCGATCTGGGACAGTGGCAGTACCTTTGCCTCTGACGCTGTTGCTTTCTGCTTTGCCAGTGTGCCCGCACTCTTTTTGTCCACCACTTCTTCTACAAATGTATTCCATTCCTTACATCCCGGACACTGCCCCATCCATTTGGACGATTCGTATCCGCAGGACTGGCAGAAAAAATACTTGTTTTTCCTTTTGCCATAAAACCTTCCCTATCAAAAAAATAACCGGAAACTCTGCAAATAGTTCCGATTGACATTAAAAGGAGTTGCCGTTTCTGACAACCCCTTATCATTTCTTAGCATTTCTGAATCTGAACTTCTACCGGTTTCTCTCCAAGTTCCACACTGACGGTCAACTTGCCACCGAGATTTGTTTTCATCTTACCTGCGCTTGCTCCGTCCACTGTAATTTCATACTCAGTCTCTTCTTCTAACTCCAGTGTGATCTGAGCATCTTCCGGTCCTTCCACGGAAAAAGAAATTCCTGTGTCCGTTGCATTCAAATGATATGCCGCTGTTCCCGGTACGGATTCATAAACAAACATACCATTACGCTCCAGCTTGGTGATGTCTTTGTAAGTTTTTACCTTATAAAGATCTCCCTGATGCCCGAAGTTATCAAGCTTTGCCTTTGCATCCAGAGTGTAATCTCCAAAACTGATCGTTCCATCTGCTTCTGAACGAATTAATTCACTAATAGCGCTCATCTTTTCCTCCTGTGGTACAGTCCTTCTCTGCCTGCTGCACCGTAAAAATTTTGTAAAATCATTATAGCTCAACTACATTTCGATTGCCAGCATTTTCATCATTTTTAAGGATTTTTTTATTTTTGTGTTACTGTTCCTTTACTTCAAAAACAACTGCATTCTTTTTCGTAGTGACGATCACTTCATCACCCTTTTTCACCTTGCCGTCTAAGATTTCTTCTGCAAGCTGATCCTCGATCTCATTCTGGATTTTGCGGCGGAGTGGTCTTGCTCCATATTTCGGTTCGTATGCTTTTTCCACAATATAATTTTTCACGCTGTCACGCACATGAAGTGTGATATCCATCTGGCTCTTACAGCGGTCTGTCAGATCTTTCAACATTAATGTGACGATCTGTTTCATATCATTTTTGTTCAGTGAACGGAATACGATGGTCTCATCGATACGGTTTAAAAACTCCGGCTTGAAAATCCTGCGCACTTCCTCCATCACACTGTTTTTCATGCGCTCGTAATTCTGCTTTTCATCATCCGAAGATGCAAAACCCAGTTTTTTCGGCTCCACTATGGACTGTGCTCCGGCATTTGATGTCATGATAATGATCGTATTTTTAAAGTCCACCCTGCGTCCCTGGGAATCCGTGATGTGTCCATCATCTAACACCTGAAGTAAAATATTGAATACATCCGGATGCGCTTTTTCGATCTCGTCAAACAAAATCACGGAATATGGATTCCTGCGCACTTTCTCGCTGAGCTGACCGCCATCCTCATGTCCGACATATCCCGGAGGGGAACCGATCATTTTGGAAACACTGTGTTTCTCCATGTACTCCGACATATCAACACGTATCATCGCCTGTTCATTGCCGAAAACAGCCTCCGCCAGTGCCTTGGAAATCTCCGTTTTACCTACGCCTGTAGGTCCTAAGAACAGGAACGAACCGATTGGTCTTCTCGGATCTTTTAAACCGACACGTCCACGTCTCACCGCTTTTGCCACAGCCGTCACAGCTTCTTCCTGACCAACGACACGTTTGTGCAGCGTTGCCTCTAATTTTTTCAGACGGGCTGCCTCGCCTTCTGCCAGTTTCTTCACCGGAATTTTTGTCCAGCCGGAAACAACATCTGCCACATCATCCTCTGTGACAGACAGATTCTTTCTGCGGATCTCACGCTGCGCTTTTTTTGTCTGCTTCTCAAGCTCTGCTTCCAATGCTTCTTTTTCTTCCTTGCACTGTTTTGCAAGCGCAATATCGGAATTGCTCAGAGCATCCTCTAACTGTAATTCTTTTTCTGTGATCTGATTTCTCAATTCCGCAAGTTTCTCTGTATGGTTAGGCACGCCAAACCGCACTCTTGCTGCTGCTTCATCCATCAGATCAATTGCCTTATCCGGCAAAAAACGGTCATTGATATAGCGCGCTGACAGGCGGACTGCCGCCTCGACTGCCTCATCCGTGATCTTTACATGATGATGTGCTTCGTATTTACCGCGAAGCCCTTTCAAAATTGTAACTGTCTGTTCCTCGCCCGGTTCCTCCACCGTCACAGGCTGGAATCTTCGCTCTAGTGCAGCATCTTTTTCTACATATTTGCGGTATTCTGTGATTGTCGTTGCTCCCATGATCTGAATCTCACCACGGGCAAGTGCAGGTTTTAAAATATTAGAGGCATCGATCGCGCCCTCTGCGCCACCGGCACCGATGATTGTGTGAAGCTCATCGATAAACAGCAAAACATTTCCTGCTTTTGTCACTTCCTGAATCACTTTTTTGATACGCTCTTCAAATTCACCGCGGTATTTTGAACCAGCCACAATACCGGATAGGTCTAAAGATACCACTCTTTTTCCCTGAACAGAGTCCGGTACAAGGCCGGATACGATACGCTCTGCGATTCCTTCCACGATAGCCGTTTTACCAACTCCCGGTTCTCCGATCAGACATGGATTGTTCTTCGTTCTTCTGCTTAGAATCTGAATCACTCTCTGGATTTCTTCCTCACGTCCAACCACCGGATCCAGTGTTCCTTCCGTTGCAAGCTGTGTCAGATCTCTGGAATACTGATCCAGCGTCGGGGTTCCCTCATTATTTTTCTTTTTTCCCGGACGGCCATTCTGAAATTCTTCGCGGTAAAGATTTGCATCTTCCCCCATCGCAATGAGAGTGTCCACAAAGACTTTCTGCATATTGACGGACAGCGTTGTCAGTAATCTGGATGCAACACAGTCTGTCTCTTTGATCATGGCAATCAGAATATGTTCTGTTCCAATGGCATCTGCATGGAATCTGACTGCCTCCTTCTCTGCATTCTCAAGAACTTTTGCTGCTCTCGGTGAATAACCATCTGATTCTGCTACTGCTGTTCCCTCTGCCGGAGCGATCAATTCTTTAATCAGATCTACAATTTTATCTAACTCTACACCATTCTCATTCAGAATTTTTGCCGCTACTCCTGAATTTTCCTTCAATAGCCCAATCAGTAAGTGCTCGGTTCCGATATAATTATGATGTAATGATTTTGACATTTTGCCGGCGATATCAATCGCTTTTTTGGCTTTTACAGTGTATGGTAATTGCATGTTGTCTCCTCACATTATTTATTAGGTGATTGCAAACTCTCCTTAATCTATCTCAAATTGTTCAAAATCAACAAAATTTTCGAAAACACGCTTCCGCTACGTGTCACTCGCAGCGGTACTAAGAAGCCAGGCACGACTGATGTCGCACCTGCCTTCTAAGTACCGGCGGTTCCCCAGTGTCTTTCATGTCTTTTGTCAATTTTTCACAATTCAATTTAGGTTTTTATGAGTTTTGCAATTATCTACATTTTACTTTATATTATAAATCATTTAAGTCGAAAACTTCCAATCTTTTTTCATTTTTTATAGAAGTTTCATTTTTTTGTTGTTCATCCATTTTCACATTTTCTGTGGATGATTCTTTCTCAGATGTTTCTTCTGTCACTGGTTTCTTAGACTGGGATGGAATTTCATCCTCATAATCATTCCATTCGCGGTAAGCCCTGTTGATTGGATGTTCTTCCTCGATGTACTCTTCCTCGTCATCGAAATAATCGTCCTCATCCTCATTTTTTCTTTTTTTCGGAATCCATGGAATTTTCCCAAGAAAGGTTTTTTCTCGGTTTCTGTCTCTTCGTTTGCTTCGTCGTCCTCGTTCTCTGGCTCGTCAAGCTCCGGATCGTTGTCCTCTGAGAGTTCGTCTTTTCCTTTTTTCTTTCTGCCAAAGAGCATGATATTCAGCATGATCACAACTGCGATTGCCAATACAAAAATAAGCACAGCGATCATGTTTCTGGAAAAGGATTTTGCATCTTTATATTTCTTTGAGAGTTCATCATACTCGCTCTGCAATGCTGCAAGATCATCCGAAGAAGAATCCGCTGTCTCGGTGATATTTCCATTGACACGCTGGTAAGTGCCTTCTGCTGCATCATACTGATACCAGCCTTCGGTTCCATCCTGGTTCACTCCATAAAAGATATAGAAATCAGATGCTTCCTCTCCATCCTCTATCGGAAGCTGGTAAGCGGTCATCACGGTATTTTCCGGCATTTGCAGGGACACCTGCACATAACTCTCCGGCAGTACCGAATCAAGCGGTGCCAAAAGTGGAATCACATAACTGCTCTCACCTGCAGTAAACTTCATAAAATCATAGACAACATCCCTAGTCTCATCATAAATAAAGAATCTGCCGGTCGTTGCGTCCACATTGTCTGTTTCCAGATAGATCAGAGAAATTGTTCCTTTGTCAAACGTCAGACCTCTGCATTCCGTTCCACGGAAATTAACTGTTGCTTCTGTAAAATCAGCCGGAATCTGTTCCTCTGTAAAATTGTCTGCGATATGGTAGGTCGTGTTACTGATCACAACATCTGCCGCTGATACCGGAGTTTCCGTTGTGTCCACTTCCTCAGTATCTTCTGGAGTCTCGCTGTCACCATTTCCGTCGTCTCCGTTTTCACCGCCTGTAGTTGTCGTCTCACTTCCGGTGGTTCCTGCTGCCTGTCTTGTCACAGTGATTTTATAAGTGGCTGTTGTTCCGTTTTCTGCCTTTACAACAATCTTCACAACATTCGCTCCGACGGCAAGATTCGTGTTTCCGGTAACCGATTCAACGGTTGCCTTTTCATTTACAGGCGTTGCACTGACCGCAATGCTTGTCACAGAATTATCCACAGCTGCCGTATACTTTGTTGTACTTCCCTTAAAAGCCGGAGACAATGTTCCCGGTGAGATTGTCAGTGCTTTTAAGGAATTATCTGCGGATAAAGCTGCCGTATTCGTATTACTTCCAGTATTGTTGTTACTTCCTGTGCCAGAACTGCTTCCATTTCCCGCATTTCCATTGCTGCCGGAGCTTCCGTTGTTACCGGCACTGCTGTTATTTCCTGTGTTGCTGCCTGCTGCTTCGTTTTTGACCGTCACAGAAGTGCTGCTGCCTGCCATGGAATCCAATTCTTCCGCGGTGCTGAAAATAACTCCATCTGTAGCAGAAAGGGATATGGATGCTTTCCCTGCAGCAATTGCTTTTAATGTCACACTGAAGCTGTCACTCGCTACCGAAATACTTCCGCCGCCACCGCCATAAGTTGCATTACAGCTCACAAACTCCAGAATGCCGGCATCATAGGTCAAAACCATATTGGCATATGCACTGTCCCCGGATGCACTTAATGCTTTTGCCGTTACCGTCACAGTCTGTCCGATATTCAGGGAACTGGCAGACACAGCGATCGTTGTTTTTCCGGAAGCCGCCTTGGCATGCATCTGCGGTGTCATAAGGCAGATGCATAATGTTAACAGTGTAATGATCACACCTAATTTCTTTTTCATTTTACTCTCCATTCTTATGTGTGAAAATTGTATTTTCTCACTAAAATAACTCTTTCTATCCACACAGCCCTATTACTGTTCAATCTGTGCTGCATTTATAATATGTTTCTGCAAAAGCACAAGGTCTTTTACGGAAACTTTTCCATCTCTGCTTATATCCGCAGCCGCTGCATACGCACCAGAAAGCTGTGATGTTCCAAGAATCTGTTTCTGCATCATGACCAGATCGACCACAGAGATTTTTTCCATCTCCATTGATGTCACCGTAAATGACAACGTCATACTGCTTCACCAGTGTTCCATTTGCATATACTGCAATTTTATTACCTGTTCCGACTGCACCGGTATTTTCTGTGCCATCTGCTTTCAGCACTTTGACCGTGCCGCTTCCCGCTGAGATATTGGCAAGTACAGAAGAAGCGCCTGTTCCCGGTGTAATACCTGTGATCACGGTATCTCCCAGTTTATAGGAGGTAGAAACGGATACGCCGTCCGCAACCGTTGTTCCACCACTTTCCGGTGTCTGGGTATTGTCTGCTGCCGGCTGCTGTCTTACCACATTGATCGTGTAGGTTTTTGCCGAACCGCTCTGTGACACACAAGTTACGTTGATCGCATTATTTCCATAATTCAATGCATAAGTTCCCGCCCCGGAAACTCCCGCTTTCGGTGCAACTGCCGAAGCACCTACATTGATCGAGCTTACCTCGGTTCCAACGATCACGGAATAATCGGTTACTGCTGCCTGGAAAGATGGTGTCAGTCCATATCCGCTTACGCTGAGAGAAGAGAGCCAGTTATTCGGATTACCACTGTCTGAAAACGTCACTGCTGACTCCGGCATATTGCTATACACCGGAATACGGAATATAAATCCCTGTGATTTATCCGCATAAGCGGTGCTCATTGTTTTTCCTTCTGACATTGCCGCCTGCACATTTGTCATGTACTGATGTGAGTATATGCTGTTCATATTCACCACATTAAATTTCTGGAAATATAAGGTGTTCTGCCCTTTTTTCACATAATTATTTCCAACGATACCAGCTCCACCATTAATTGATTTATAAATAGAATTCCAGTCGTTATTTTTCGCATAAATCAATCCGTTGACCGTCGCAGACGCAGACGATGTCGTATATGCTCCGATATTAAAGTAATTGTAATATCCATTATAGCCAGAGTAATTGCCAGAGATCAAAGGACTTGTCCCCTTATTTCCCTGCTCCTGCTTACATCTTGCAGCCAGATGATAAGGACTGACACTCATGTTCTGTCCCACTTCCATGAAAGTATCTGCATAGCTTCGCGATGCTCCGTCTGTATCGCTATAGTTTCCACTCATAAAACTGCCTGACAGAATATTTCCAACTCCTGTCACGTTCTGATATGGCGCATATTCTAACGTTTCAAACTGAAAAATATACGTGTCATTCAGGTAATTTCTCGGATCCATGCAATATGCTATGTAATTGGAGGAGGCACTTACCCAGCCTGCTCCGTCATAACCATACCATTTGTTGGTCGCCCAGTCATAAGCACCCGTCTCCGTTGACTTTCTCGCATCATTGGAAGAACTCTGCACCAGATTCCTTCCGACAACACTCTCATTTGCAATGACGGTATTCCAGTCTAGTCCTGTCTGTACCGGAACGAACTGCCAGTCTGGATACTTCTGGTGCAATGCCAGAAGCGAATTGCAGTAGCTGTCCGGAAATCCCGCTGCTTTTAACGATGCAACATACTCATCATCCGTCACCGTTGTGGTGTCTCCCTGCGATCCATCCGCAGAAGTCTGTCCGGTTACTGCCAGATAGGTTCCACAGATCCAGCCTGCATAATCCACACCATTCTTATTAAATGTCACATTGTACCACACAGTTCCATTTGTAGTTGTCTGTCCGAGTACATTGACTGTCTGATCTCTTTTTACCGTCGTGACCGGAGAATATGCCGTGCTCGCACCTGTCCTCACATAGACATTGCCGTTCGTGTTGGTGACAACTCCGGCTGCACCCTGCGCTGAATTATCTGTGATCGTACTTCCCGCAGAAGTATCCTCGGATGACAGTGTGATAAAATCGGATCTGATATAACCTGTCGATGACATTCCATTATAGGAAATCTGTACTTTATACCACTTCATTCCATCCGAACCATCCGCTTCATCGATCACGCGGACGGCTGTTCCAGCCGCCAGAGATGTGATTTTTTCGCCATTCACAGGCGATTTCCGCATCTGCACCGGGCCATCGTTCAATACTCCTGCCGTCTCTGTGTAGGCATAACTTTCCAACGGTTTTACCGTAATGACCGCAGTCGCTGCTGTCACACCAAAAATCGTTGCAAAGATAAAGCTCCGCCATTTTCTCTGTTTTATATTAAGGTTTCTTCTCATTTTTCCTCCAAATGCCTTCGGTACTTCCCCAAAAGGCACAGTAAATCAAGCTTATTATATGTAATTCACGATAGAGCGTCAACCTTAATCTGGTAAATATGGTAACTGATATGTATGATACAGCAAAGTACTCAGATACTGCCTGAGCAGTAACGATGTTTTGTCCTTTTTTCCACCTTATCATTGGTGAACTACCCATTGTCTTAAGCCAATGGGCTTCCTGCTTCATCGACCTCGTAACCTACTATCTCCACAGGCGTTAATTCGGGCAGTCCCTGCCCTATATATTTCTTTATGCTATTTGTCTTAATCCCTCTGTCAGTATATTTTTTGCGGCATTGATATCCCTGTCATGTTCCGCTCCGCATTTCGGACATATCCATGTCCTCACTGACAAATCTTTTGTATCTGGATTCTGATACCCGCAAACAGAACATAATTGACTGCTGGCATAAAATGTATCTATCTTGATGTATTTCCTGCCATTCCATTTTGCCTTATACTCTAACTGTCTTGTCAGCTCATACCATGATACATCACTTATGGCTTTTGCCAGATGATGATTTTTTACCATGTTTTTTATCTGTAAATTTTCTGAAACTATCACTTGGTTTTCGCTGATAATCTCATGTGAAACTTTATGTAGATAATCTTTTCTTATATTCCTTATTTTCTCATGGCATAATGCTATCTTTTTCTTTGTTTTATAATAGTTCTTACTTCTCTTTCCTTTATGTGACAGCTACCTTTGCAGCTTTACAAGCTGTTTCTCGTATTTTTTTATGATTTTTAGATTCTCATATGCCTTCCCATCAGAAGTAATGCATAAATCTTTAATTCCTAAATCAATTCCTATGTTATGATTTGTATGTGCCAGTTCCTTATGCTCCGTTTCTACAAGTATGGATACATAGTATTTTCCACTGGAAACCTGCGAAACGGTCGCTGACTTAATCTGCCCACTGTATTCCCTGTGTAACCTTGCTTTTACTGCTTTTAATTTTGGCAGTTTTATCTTCCCTGTCTCAAAATCTACCGCAATATTTCCATTTGTGAAGTTTGTTGTGTATGATTTATAGTTATCGTGTTTGCTCTTGAATTTCGGATATCCTGCATGCTCCTTAAAGAATTTTTGATATGCAACGTCCATGTTATAGATTGCGTTGGTCAGAGCAAATTTATCTATTTCTTTTAACCATTCATAGTCTTTCTTTAATTCTCTGTTACAGTAATTATTACAATCCGTTTTACTAACTGACTTTTTCTCTTTCTCGTATATTTCTTTCCGATATGCCAATGTCTGATTGTAAACAAAACGGCAACAGCCAAATGTTTTTGCAATCTGAATTCTTTGTTCGCTATTAGGATATATCCTGTATTTATATGCTTTTAACACCCACTGTCGCCACCTTCCTACCCTTGATTTTCTATATATTTTCTCAACATCTCTTCTGATACATTTCCTGCACTGCAGACAAAATATCCGTCCGTCCAAAAAGTATGTTCTTTCCAGAAATGTTTTCGTAGATAATCCGAATATCTTTTCCAAATATGATATGTTGTATAACTCTTCATCAGATTTACTATTTTACTGATAGACATTGTTGGTTCTGTTGCTATCATGTAATGAATATGATCTTTATCTGTCTCCATATATCTGATAATGACTTTATGCTTTTGACATATCTCATAAGAAAACTGCTTTATATCATCTGATATTTGTTTTGACATCAGCAATTTCTTTCTATACTTGCATACGAAAATAATATGATACTGTAACAAATATTTGTGTCTGTTTTTGATTTCCACGTTCCCATAACGCGAGTATAGCACAAACCTCCGCTTCCGGCTACCTTAACCCACCGTCTAAAGCCAGTGGGATTGCGGTAGCCCTATTTCAAAACTAACAATAATCCCCACAAAAGTCCTCCGATAGCCAGAAAGCTTCCCACGATCAAAGGCAGGTTATAAACATAAATCTTTGCCCCAGCCAGCACAACAATGCCAGCTACCATTCCAAGCGCTGCGATAAATGCAACAATACCGCATGTAAAAATAAATTCATAATCCAACTTTCTCATCCTTTTTTACCTCCCATGGAAAACAGCTTTTGTCATCAATATAAACATCCGCATAAATCTTTCTTCCGTCTGATCCGTACCTTTCGATAATCTCCGGCAGATTCTCATTCACTGCATCAAATTCCAGTTCCCACTTCCTGCACCATTCCACTGCTTCCTCTAACTGATTTCCACAGCGGCACGTCCACAAAATAATCTGGCGTCCCTGCCTTCTCAATCCTTTCAGCAGTTCAATCAGTGCTGTATTCGGCTGTCCGATCTTTGGGAAGCAGTCCGTACAAAGTGTTCCATCAAAGTCTACCGCAATAATCTGATATTCCGTTTTCATCTGCCATGCTCCTCACTTTCCGTCATTTTGCCCTCTTGCTGCTTCCCATTATCCATATTTTCTGTCCATTAATTCGGACAGTAAAAGACCACCTCACGAAAAATTTCATGAAGTGGTCTTTTTACCTTTCTTATATTTTGTTTTTTACGCAAATAATTTTTTTACCATTTCCGCATCAAACACAACCTGTTTTACATGGTCTACTTCAATCTGATACAGTGCATTGGCTGCTAGGTGCTCTGCCGCCTGCTCCAGATCACGGATTCCCGATGTATTCTTATACTGCTCGATCAGTTCATCCAGTCCCTCCCCGGTCAGAACGATCTCGCCCTGCAGCAATCCGATTCTCTTTAATACTTTTGGCAGTGCAAATTTGGAGAAAATGATTTTTTTCTCTTCCTGCGTATAATCCGGGATATCGATCACTGCAAAACGTGACATCAGCGGGGCGCTGATATCTTCTTTTACATTGGCAGTTGCAATCGGATAGACACCGCCGGTCGGAATCATACATTCCATATAGTTGTCTGTAAATCCAAGATTATCTAATAAGGTAAGAAGTACGTCCGCCGGATTGCCGTTTCCTTTTCCGGATGCAGCCTTATCAAGCTCGTTGATGATGAATACAAGGTTCGACTCGCCAGCCATGGAAAATGCATCCATAATAATACCAGGCTTCGCATTTCCGTAGATACGGGAGCTTCCGGTCAACTGCTCCGGGTCATTGATGGAACTCATATCGAGTGTCGTCCACGGCAGTTTTAAAATTCTTGCCACCGCATAGGCAATCTGCGATTTTCCGGTTCCTGCCGGTCCGACAAGCAGAAGTCCATACGCTGGAAGTGTGTGCGTGCGGTTGATCTGGATGATGGTCTCCATGATACGCTGTTTTACTTTTTCCATTCCGTATAGTTCTTCATCTAAAATCCTGCGCGCCTCCACCGGATCGATTGCTTCAAAATAATTATTTTTCCATTGGATATTCGTCATAATGGAAAGTGCACGCTGCGCGTGGCGGCGTTCCTCGGCAGACACTTCGCTGGAACGTGCAACTGCTAAATTTCTTCTCGCCCACAGTCTGATATTGTCCGGCATGGTTCTTCCTGCGCAGTTTAAGAAATCCGAAATACTCTGGATACTGGTAAGCTTCATGCTGTCGCCGCTCTCGTCTAACTCTTCGTCCTCATCCTCCTGCTCCGGTGCGCTGCTCGATAAAAGGCGTTCCATCACATACTGCAAAAATCCATCCGCTGCGGAAAGTTTCGTGCCGCCATGAAAAGCATTTTCCCTGATCTTGTACACGGCATAGCCGTCTGCCCTGTTTTCCCCAGACAAAAGAACGTTGATACGGTTCTCCCCAAGCCATTTGATCAAATTCACAAAACGTGCATCGATCCGCAGGATATTGGAACGAAATGTCTCGTCCTCCTCCTTAAACTCAAATGCTGTCCACTGGCTCTGGTTGCAAAATACTCCGGTGGAATGATGGCTCCACTGTTTTTGCTGATTGTCTAACACCAGGATCGGATCATCCGGTGTTTTTTCGGAACTGTCTGATGTAAATGCGGTATATGTACATACAAACGCTTCTTTTTCCTCTGAAGCGCTGCTGAAATCAAAAACTGGCATACTTTTTCTCTCCTTTGTTCTCCGATACTCTTTTTCTGTACTTATCAAACCATAAAACGAAAAAATTTACAAGGAAGTTTTTTGAGACACTTCATATAAAAATATGAAACTTCTGCTATTCCTGCTAAAACTAATCATGGTCATATGAATACTGTAACGAATATTGACGTTACTGTTCACTCAGCACCTGAACACCATGCTGTTCAGGTGCGTATGAACGTGATGCGGGTGTGAGCAGCCCCCTTTTGCGAAGCAAAACTTTATATGGGGCTGCGAAGTTACAGTTCGCAGGGTAACCTGTGAACTGTAACATATTGACAATATGGAAAACTGATTTTATAATCCAATAATAGGAATCATTACTATTTTAAGGAGGTTGATGAAATCTGGATATATCGCTTTATAAGCGGTCTGATTTCATTAAAATAAATCATGGAGATAGATATTATCGGTTTGATCAGTGCCTGCTCCTATGCTCTCGACTGCATCGAGGCAGAACTGGTAAACATTAAAAATAAACACGGAAAACGAGTGGCCTATATCAGTGTGCGCATGGGGCAGTATTTTGATCTCCCGGAGGATGCCCTGCAGGATCTCGCAATCTGCGCTCTGTTGCACGACAACGCCCTCACACAATATATTTCCGAGGAATTGCAGGAGCATTCCGCGGCAGACCTGACCGCTGACCTTGTGGCAAACACTACGAACCTGCATTGCATCTACGGCGAACAGAATCTTGCAAAAATCCCTTTTAAAACTGACGTTACCAATGCAATCCTATACCATCATGAGCACGCGGACGGCACCGGGCCATTTCACAAAAAATGGAATGAAGTTCCTCTGTCTGCGCGCATTATCCACCTTGCCGATGTGGTGGATATCATCGGGCACAGCGGTGCATTTGAAACACAGAGATGGGATGCCGTAAAGCAGTACTTAATCAGACACACGGATAAAATTTTTGATGCCGCATGCGTGGACGCTTTTTTCCATGCATTTTCAGAAAACGAATTTGCAGATTTCAAAGATGACGCCTTTGAAGATAAACTCTGGGAGATCGTTCCGAGGGAAAAACAGACCTTTGACTGGGAAACATGCAAAAATATTGCCAACTTTTTTGCACAGATTGTCGACTATAAATCTTCTTTTACAAGCAGACACTCCATCGGTGTCGCAGAGAAAGCCGCCGCATTTGCAGCGTACAACGGCTACGATCCCACACAGGTCCAGAAAATGTATCTGGCCGGCGCACTTCATGATATCGGCAAAATGGCAATCGACAATGATATTCTGGAAAAACCGGATAAGCTGACCGATGAAGAATTTTCAAAAATGAAAAACCATGCAGGATATACTTATCTGATTCTGTCCAATATCAACGATTTTGAAGACATCCGTGACTGGGCAGCATTCCACCACGAAAAACTGAACGGAAAAGGCTATCCTTTCGGCAAAACTGCCGCCGAATTAAACGAGCCGGAACGCATTATGGCGTGTATAGACATTTATCAGGCACTCACCGAAAGCCGCCCTTATAAACAGGGTTTTTCGCATGAAAAAACCTGCGATATTCTCGATGATATGGCAGACAAAGGCTTTATTGATGCCGGCATTGCACAAAAGATCAGAGTCTGCTTTCAGAATACAACGATCTGATTTTTTGCGTTTTATCTTTACGAAAACATATTTTTTCGTTACAATATGGTGTGTATATGAAAAATCACGATATCATATTCAATGAAAGGAATCAATTATTATGTCAAATCCAATTGTTACAATCGAGATGGAAAACGGCGATATCATGAAAGCAGAGCTTTATCCTGAAATCGCACCAAATACTGTAAACAACTTTATCAGTTTAGTAAAAAAAGGGTTTTATGACGGTGTCATCTTCCACCGTGTCATCAACGGTTTTATGATCCAGGGCGGCGATCCGGACGGAACCGGAATGGGTGGCCCGGGCTATGAAATCAAAGGAGAATTTTCCCAGAACGGTTTCAAAAATGACTTAAAACATTCTGAAGGTGTTTTATCCATGGCAAGAACTATGATCCCGGATTCTGCCGGTTCCCAGTTCTTCATCATGCACAAGAACTCTCCACACTTAGACGGCGCTTATGCTGCATTCGGTAAAGTGATCGATGGTATGGATGTTGTCAATAAAATTGCAGAAACAGCAACTGATTACTCTGACCGTCCATTACAGCCACAGGTAATGAAAACCGTGACAGTTGAAACTTTCGGGGTTGATTATCCGGAACCTGAGAAGTGTTAATTTAACAGAATTTCAGACATCATAAAAAAGGACTGGTTTTTGAGGGGACACCTCAAAAACCAGTTTTTTTTTATTGATCCATACTATTCTCTATTTTACGCACTCCATAATGATTTCCCCACACCTTTCATATCCAAGCTGCGAGCTGTTCAAAGATAATGTATAATTTTTTGCCATTCCCCATTTCTGGTCTGTGTAAAAATTATAGTTTGTTCTACGCCTTTTATCTGTTTCGGTTATCATTTTTGCAGCATCAGCTTCTGCGACATTGTATAGTTTACAGATACGCTGCACTTTTTCCGGCATATCCCCGTGTATAAAAACATTCAGCACATCCTCCCGGTCTTTTAAGATAAAATCCGCATTTCTTCCTATGATCACACAGCTTTCTTTTTCCGCAATTTTTAGGATCACGTTTCTCTGTGCTTCATACACCATATCTTCCACTGATTTCCCTGTGATATCACGTCCGGAAAATGCATAGGCAAATAAGCCTTTCTTCGGAGACAATTCCGCATTTTCCCGGATATATTCCGGTGAAAATCCTGACTGCTCTGCAATCTGTCCGATGATATCCTTGTCATAATAGGAAATCCCAAGTTTCTTTGCCACTTCTTCACCAATAAAGCGGCCGCCGCTTCCAAACTCTCTGCTGATCGTTATGATTCTCTTTTCCATAACTGACTCCTCCTTAACTTAAACTTTCTACCTTGTTTTTTCTGATCCTCTTCAACAATACATATCCCACCAGACATGCGGTAAGCTCGGTGATCGGAAATGCCCACCAGATCAACGAAACTCCCATCTGACCGTTTCTGACAAAAACAGAGAAAATGCCGGCCAGCGGTAATATAATTATAAGCTGTCTGAGCAGCGAGATCACAAGTGATTCCATACCACCGTCCAGTGCCTGATAAATTCCCTGATATGCCACATTGATTCCCGCAAAAATAAAGCTGATGGAGATGATTCTCATCGCTCCGATGAAATACTCTCTGGATTGCCCCGCATTAAATAACGTCGCAAAAGCACCTGGGAAAATTTCTGTGATCGCCACACCAACGACCATAAGTACGATCGTATAAATCAGTCCATACCTGATTCCGTCCTGAATCCTCTTTTTGCTGTGCATTCCGTAGGCAAACGCAATAATCGGTGTGATTGCATCCCTAAGTCCAAATGCGAGGAACAATACAAACTGCTGCACTTTATAGAACAATCCATATGCGGTCTGTGCTGACGGACTGAATTTTAAGATCAGATTCATCACATAAACCATGATAGACATCAATGCCTGTGCAATGATCGCTGGAAGTCCGATCGCATAGATTTCTTTTATAATTCCGGTATCAGGCTTCATGTATTCCACACCATGCTCAAACTCTTTATTTAATTTCATATGAAAAATAAATAATAATGCTGCCGATGCGACCTGACCAATTACAGTAGCATAGGCTGCGCCCTCCACGCCCATTTCAGGAACTGGTCCGATACCGTAAATCATGATCGGATCTAGAATTATATTTACGACCGCACCTACCACCTGACCGATCGTAGAATAAAGGGAACGTCCGGTCGCCTGTAATAATTTTTCAAATAATGAGAAGAAAATGATTCCAAATGAAACCACACAGCATATTCTTAAATAACTCATTCCCATTGAAATCACTCCCGGATCAATGGTCTGTGATGAAATGTATGCTCTTACTCCAAAAATTCCAAATAAGAAACATACCACATAAATAATTACTCCGAGAAATAAACTGTTGCCCGCCACTTTTGCAGCTTTTTTGGCATTTCCCTGTCCGAGTGTCCTTGCGAGAAGCGCATTGGTTCCGACACCTGTTCCAATTCCTACTGCCACCATAAGCATCTGTACCGGGAACACCAGTGTCAGTGCGTTAAGCGCCGCTTCACTTCCTACCTTCATGTTTCCAACAAAGGCACTGTCCACAATGTTGTAGACCGCCTGCAATGCCATCGATAAGATCATCGGTATTCCCATCTGCACCATAAGCCTATTGACCGGCATCTCCTTCATTTTGTTACTTTCTGACATACAATCCTCCTTGTTTTTCCGAAGGAAAAATCCGAACTCCATTGAGTGAGGAGAGGATTTATCCTCCTTGTTTGCGAAGCAAATGCGACTGCCCTTGCAGGAGCAGAGGATTTGACCTCCTTGTTTTGTGGCACAAAAAAAGTGTGTTTCTATCACAATAAGCTGGACTTACGCTGATAGGCTACACACTTTTTTCATGTCTTTCTATTAACTTTAAAATAAAAAAACGAGTAACATAACTGGATTTACGCTAGTCTGCTACTCGTTCAGGAATTATTATATTGATTGATTTGAAAAAAGTCAAACAGAAATTTTGTTACAATTTTCTTATTTAATCCGTTTCTGAATATCTTCAACAGACGGCAGCTGCTTTTCCAGATCATCCGGCAAACTGCTAGTTATTTTGTATTCGCTTACACCAATCGGCTTTGAAATATCCTTGAGCGAATATTCTGCGACCACATTGTTTTTGCTTTTACACAGAAGCAAACCAATCGACGGATTGTCCTGTTCTTTCTTCAAAATACCATCTACGGCCGACAGATAAAAATTTAGCTGACCGGCATATTCCGGCTTGAAGTCACCCGTTTTCAGTTCTATAACCACATAGCAACGAAGATTCAGATTATAGAACAGTAAATCAATGTAAAAATCATCACCACCTACATTCAGGGGATACTGATTTCCCAAAAATGCAAATCCCGTTCCAAGCTCTAAAAGAAGCTTTGTGACATCCCGAACCAGTGCCTGCTCAATGTCCCGTTCAAGCATATTTTCCCGAAAAGGAATGAAATCAAATACATATGGGTCTTTCATAGTCTGTACTGCCAACTCACTTTGTGGAGACGGTAGACGGTGTTCAAAATTTGTAACCTTATCCGCCAGAACCTGACGTTCATACAAACTACTTTCGATTTGATGAATCAAAACATTGTGTGACCATCCGTTTTCAGCCGTTTTTTCAATGTACCATATACGCTGTTGCGGGTCTTTGACTTTTTCCAAAATTGCAATATTATGAGACCACGGAATTTGTGCAGACACCGTCTGCACAAATTTCCGATCTGGATATGTCTCGGCAAATTTTGCCATGTATTTTAGATTACGAACAGAATATCCTTTACTCTCCGGGAATGCGATCCTAATATCAGTGGCAAGATTGTCAATAAACTTGTTGCCCCATGATTTATGCTCATTGATTACACAGCCTATATCATGATAAAGGAGCAGCATGTCTACGTTCGCATGAACTGCTGCACGGTATTGCGCAGCCTTGATTTCACTCTTAATATTTTCAATAATAGAAAGATACTCAGATGTATTCATTAGCACACACCTCACCTCACTTTCACATAATTCTTAACATTATTTTTCTCTCTTGCACTCATCGTCTGTTCTTCCATCTCAATTACTTGCTATCCTTTTTCGCTTTTTATAATTATATGCATATGTCTCGTTTCTATCAAAATAGTAAAGGAGCTACCGATAGATGGCAAGCCTGTGTGTTAGTTAAAAAATATTGATCAGTTCCGTAGATTCCGGTGAATCCGCAAATGTTTTTTCTCCCAATAAAACATCAATGGATTCAAACTGCTTTTCTGTCAGCGTAAGTGCCCGGACAGAGCCATTTTCCGGGAGATTCTGTTTCAGCCTCTGTCTGTGCATTGCAACAGAATCTGTTCCATTACAAATTCTTGAATACACGGACCACTGCATCATATTGTACCCATCTTTTATCAAAAATTTCCGGAATTTTGCGGCTGCTTTTTTCTCTTTTGCAGTGACGACCGGAAGATCAAAAAAGACAACAATTCTCATAAATTTATTCATAACTGTGTACCTGTAGCTGTATCAGTTCCGGCAGATCAAGCTCTGTCCGGTTTCCCTGTAATGCACTGCTGTAACTTGCAATCAACATATCAATACAGTTACTTACAATACGCATATCTCCTTTCACTGACATATCAAAATTTATAATTCCAAACAATCCCTTTTTCATTTCCGGTGTCAATGTACTGTCTATTTCTGAAATATCAAAATGACTGGAAACATATAGATCCACCAATGGCCGGAATGGCTCAATCATGTCATCTGCCAGATTATAATTATTCAGCTCGCTGTGATGAAAGATACCAATCGATGGTTCTAACCCGTAACATATGATGGAACGTGCGATCATTCCACGGATGATTGCATATCCATAATTCAATGCCGAGTTAATAATATGATCATTTCCTCTCGAAAACCCAAGTCCGTACATACATCGGAAATAGTATGCTGCCGCTTTGGCTTCCACATGTGTCCTGTCGCCGGACTGTACTTCCTTACACATTCTGAGAAGTTCCTCATGTCCATCCAGCTCCAGTAATTGCAGGCACAGTGCCTGATTTCGTATCTTCTGGATCACAACCTGCTGCCACAAACGCTTTTGCAATGGCTTTCCCGTCTCCATCTGATATTTTAAAATTTTAAAATGACGGCTGTGTCGCACCATTGGCAATAACACTGCATTTGGCAAATGTTTTTCATCACAGACATAAAGCGCAATACCGCTATCCGCAACTTTCTGTAACAGATAGGCAGATAATGTGACCGACTGATTTTCAATTAAAATACAGTTAATATCTTCCAGTGGAATATGCACCTCATCCCCGGCAGTCACAACTAACTGCTGATCCTGAATGCGGAGTTTCATATTACTGCTGATCATAATATTTCGAAATCCCATATGTTTCCCTCAATTTTTCTAATGAAATTCCTGGCGGTTCTCGTGGCGGACAACGGAAATATTTCCGAGGATGTCTACCTGGCATTTTTCAAAAATTTCCAGACTCTGAATTCCAAGTCCTCTAAATTTAAAATTACTGTCATTCGCAAAACCGGCAATACTTGCCGTTGCAATATCTGCCCCGGTGTAATACGCAAATATTTCTTTCTGCAGCAATAATCCACCATTTACCAGATTTGTTTTTATATCCTTTTTGCTCTTCACATGGATTAAATCCCTGGAATACAGACTAAAAACAAAATTGGCATCATCCATGACTCTCCACTCTGAATATGGTTTTGTGTGTGTTGCCGCCCTGTTCGGCAGCACCTTCCGTACCACATCCGCTGTATACACAGGCACGAAATAGTATTTTCCATTTTCCCGGAACACATCAATCCGCACCATCTCACCATTCGCAGCAATTCCTGTCCCACCACGAACCATAACACCGGAAGTCTGTTTCTTCTCAATCTTCACCTTGCGTACAACCGGACCTTCTGTACCGTCAGCTTTCGGCTTATGAAAATCTTCCGCGAATGCTTTCTTTCCATCATTTCCATGCAATAACAGTTGCCTTACCAATGCCTGATAAAGAAGCCTGTCGCTGTCTTTATCATAATATCCTTCAATCTCATTGTCTTTATTCAGTTTCAGATCCGTCAACGGAACTTTTGTTATCACCACACCACGCGTTTCATAATCTCTCGCACTTCTTATGGTTGCATCATGTGCCGAACCTGTCACCTTATGGTTTGGCATTCTGGATACAAAAAGTGGTCGTATATAATTGATATACCTGCCTTCTTCGATTGGGCTTTCCTCTTCTCCGTACATCCAGCCCGGATAATCAAGCTCTCTCTGAACATCCGCATGTGTCAGCAGGAAATTTTTTGGATCTTCATTCAGCAACCGAATATCTAATTCATCCCGGAAAGAATTCCATGGAAGTGGTACTTTCACGCCAAACTTTTCATCCCACTGCTCTCTTGTAAAATTGTCCCGATTCAGGATTTCTCCTGTTTCCTCATCTGGAAATTTGAAATTTCTGCTATAGGCAAGTTCCCTGCCCTGCATATATCTTGAGATTTTATGAATCATCCCATCTGTGCAGCATGCGATCACAACCGCATCCATTGCATGATGTCTGTCAGTCGAACGGTCTTTCTGCATCAGTCCCCAGCGTTTTCTGAGGTAAGATGTCACTGCTCCATTGACTGCCCACACCTGCTTTTTCTTTTCCGGATGATTGAATGGTTCCAATTCCAGATTCTGGCGGATCATATTATAAACTACTCTTGTAATATACTTGGTATCGTTTAAGTTTCTCTCCTTAAACTCTTTGCGTTCTTCCTCTGTAAAATTCTTCTTCAGTAATTTCTGCTGTTTCTTATAATCCCGGACAAGTAACCGGACGCTCGCTTCGTAATCTTCCCAGCGTTTTTCATCCGCTCCGAAGTATTCATATGGGGTACGATTTCCTTTCTGCCGGTTTTCCTGTGCAGTCACAAGCACCTTATTCCGGTAACTGTCGTCAAATGTGATACTGTACGGAAGAATATGGTCAATATCATACCCTCCATCAAATAATTCCTCCAATGGGATTTTCTTGCCGGAATACAGACAGTAACCTCCCTGATCATTCCACAAACGATATTTTAAAATATCCTGTCCGGTCGGGTTCTGTTTTCCTAATTCGATGATCTGCTGCTTTGCACGCTCATTCTCCTGCTGCCGCTTTTTCATCTCTTTTTCCAGATTCGTGCGATCCTGAAAGTTCTTTGACATCTCTCTTGCCAGCTCAATGTTGACCGCCTGCGGACTTCCATATTTCTGGATGATCGCATTGATGACTTTGATCGTCTGCGATACAGAACGTTTTACAACCGGGTTTGTGATGTCATTTACGATAGCATTGATTTCTTCCCCTTTTAATAAGTGCTTTTTGTTGCCATCATTCAACGCACGGAAATCATAACCTGCTGCTTCACAGGCTTTATCATAAATCAAACCATCTTCTAAATATGGCTGCATCTTTCTCATTGCCTTGAGCGATACTCTCTGATACTTTGCAGGGGAAAGATCCAGCAATCCATCGATTTCTTCTCCTGATAAGCCCAATTCTTTCAGGCGGCTGCTTCTGCTGTCATCATTCTTATAAGCAGTCAGTATCTCACCGATCCGGTCAAATAAGTCTGCCTTCTCTCCAACAGGCATTTCCTCAGTCCTGTCTTTCAGGCATTTAGAATACTCATAAGTCCAAAACATACTTGCAAATTTTGCTTTCTCGGTATCAAGGACTCTCTCTTCTTCCGTCTCTCCCTCTTTCTTTGCACTGTAATTTAAGCTGTTGAATTTTAAAGATGGATCTATGTTTAATTTTTTTCTTATCGTTCCATATTTCAACTCTTTGCTTGAAAGCAAAAGACCAATTATAGTCTTTCTTTCCTCTTCTGAAAAAAATCTGCCAGTTCCAAACTCATCGATCAGCTTCGTATGATTTATTTTCTGCAAAGCGACAAACAATTCCGCTGTATAAGTCGCCTTCGGTGCCCGATATTCGTCTTTTTCAAACGTACATTTTCCAACACGGTCGCCAAATCCTTCCATTGCATATGGGCTTGGCTTTCCGTCAGGCTGTAGTCCCGGTCCCATATCAAAGGAACGCTGGCTCGTCATAATCTCCACATAAGCTTCTTCTAATCCTTCGGTTGCTTTCTGATTTCCGTGAGCCCGCTGTGCAGCAAAAATAGCATGCACTTCCTCTACCAGCATTGACCGCAAAATGGTGTGCTTGTAATCATCCGGACGATTCCTTGGTGTCAGCACATATCCTTTTTCATTCCAGAGGCACTCCGTATGAAAAGCTTCATCCAGATACAGCATCTCCCCAACCGTGCGATAGCCTTTTTCCTGCATAATCTTCTGATTCTCTGTCGTTGCCTTTAATACTGCTCCGCCCTCTTTTTCCTTCGTCTCAGCCTTTCTGGTCGAGCGGAAACCGCGGTGCTTTGCAATATGGATCAGCACCTGTGCCAGTTCTTCGTCTTTCAACTTACGATCTAATCCCTCATATCGCAACTGATAGACATCCGGAAGATTTCCTTTATAATAACGCTCCATAAAGGAATCCATCTCGATCAATCCATTTTCCTGTAATAAAAACTTAATCCGCTCTAATCTGTGTCTTCTCCGTCTCAATCTTCTGCGGGTTGTCCTTGCATCCCGTCTGGGAGCTGCTAACGCATCACCATTTTTCGGATTCTCTGCCACATCAAAAATTCTTACCCCGAGATCTGTGATCCGTACCGGTTCATCCTGACTGTTATTCTGTAAAACTGCCCATCCCACCGATGTGATTCCGATGTCTAATCCGATTCTGTACTGAAAATTTTCCTCCATAATAAGTAACCCTTCCTTTCCATGTTCTGCATTCATCAACTACAGACATAACGTTACATGTAAAAATGTTTTTGCACTTCCGTTCTACATTGAACCTCTTTCGGGACAATGCCATTTATTTCATACGCTTGAATAAATACGGGTAAAAGATAATCCCATTCCGAAGAATGGGATTAGAGCTTTTAGGTTTACTACCTTATTGTAGTAACCGGTTATTATTTGGTATGTTGTAATTCCCTTTTATACTAATCCTTTTTCCGACATTTGTAAATACTTTTTTCTGTTTTTTGACAATATTTTTCATTTTAAATCTGAATTCTCACGGTTTCATCTTCATTTTCCGGAATAACGTTCATTTTCCCTGCACCATATCTTTCCATCAGTGCCATCAGATTTGCTGTTCTGTTATCACGAAACTTGTCATCCGGATCTGCCTTTCGTATGATAAGCTGTTCGTATAGCTCTTCCACCCCGCCGCGGACATAATCATTGAACATCTTTTTATACTGCTCAAATTCTTCCTTCGTCTGTGCCCCCTGAAAAGCTTTTTTCACACACTCTTCATCTGTCAGTGTTCCTCTGTAATTCAGCATGATCATCATCTGTAATATAAAATCCAGATTTTCCTTTTCTTTCAACATCTGTTCCGGGAAAATACTGCTTGTCTCAAATGGCGAATAATCTTCCTCTGCCTTTCTGTCTACACGAAACCCAACAATAGCTGCCGCCACATACAGATCGATCAGTCGCTTAAAATAAGTACGTTCTGTGTCATCTCTCACCCACAATTCCTGTGCCATCTTTGCATGCTTTCCTTTAAATTCAAACTCTTTCTTAAAAAACTCAAAATCAGCCATTTAAAGTTCCTCCATTTTTCTGATCAATGCGAAAGCTTCCTCAGCTTTTTTATCAATACAGTAAGCCGCACCTACATAAGAATCTAAACCTGTATATTTCCAGTCTTTTTTCAGCATAAAAAGGATCACCTGCTCCGAGACTTCCGGTAATACACCTGCGATCAGTTTGATATTTTCATCTCCCAGTTTTGAAAAAGGACCATCCAACACGATAGGCAGCGTATCTCCTTCAAGTTCACTGACTCCAAGCTTTTCCGCCTTTTTCTGTCTGCTGTACTCCATAACAGTCACAATAAATGCAAAATTACGGGCGATCTTCTCTCCCTCGGAAAGATTTTTTTCTTCCCGGTAGCCACGCTCCGTCTGATAAAGCATTTGTATTTCATACTGTTCGGTCAGCTGGATCTTTTTATCTTTCGCATTGAACATCTTTTCAAAATTAAGCTGCACATTTTTATTGAGTTCCAGAAATGTTTTCCGCTCTTTCTGTTCAAATTCTTTTTTCATCTTGGCATAAAGCGCTTCTGCAACTTCCAGACGTGCCCTCCACTTGCGGTTCTCTTCGTTTGCAGCTTCCCTCCTGCGCATGTTGTTTTCAATATTTTCAATCTCTTTTTTGTAGTTCGAAATTTTTCCTGTACACTCCCCTTTTTCCACACTCGTTTTTTCCATTTCGGAGCGGTAATGTCTTAACAATCTTCTTTTTTCTGCGAAATCAAATGACGCATCCATCCGCCGGTTCAAAATTTCAAGCTGATTACAGGTTTCTTCGTAATCGTGGACACTGTCATCCACATTCTGCGCCATTTCAATTAATTCTTCATAACTTCCATCGGTACGGTTTTTCCAGCGATTTCCGGTTCTCTCAAATTCTCCTAACAGCGATCCGATATCGGCAGGCGGAAGATAATTTCTCTGTTCTAAAAGACATTCCAGCTCATGGGAGCCTTCCGTAAGTGGCGTGCCACAGATACATCTGCCTGTCTTAATAATGTAATCGATCGTTCCCTGCCGCATATGCGGAATATCCCGTCTCTCCCCGGCAACAGCTTTCACCATTTTCACACACGCTTCAATGAGCGGCTGTGAGAACATCATATAGGCTTTGTCACTGATCTGTGACACTAAAGTTTTATAATGATTATTTGCCCTTTTCCTTTGTTCTTCCCTCACAATCTGCAGATTTTTTAACTTGCCCTGCAGCATTTCTGTACTCTTATTTTCTTCCAGATATTGTTCGATCTCATCACATTTCTTTTGATAATTTTTTATATTAATATCAATATTCTTAACATGCTCCTGTTCTTTTTCAATCATGTGCTCTATCCGCATCCGGTCATTTTCCAACGAATCATACATCATTCCATCACCGGTGATTTTACTTTTGAATTTTCGGGTGACAGAGTTAGATCCCATATCTTTCAGATGTAAAAGTGCTGCCTGATAGGAGGATAATCCAGTGAGACTATGTACGGATTCTTTGATATTTTCTCTGACACCGTTGACCGTGACATCACTCCAACGCTCACCATCAAACAGAAAGTAATGAGATAAATTTCTTGGAAATAGTTCATTTATAACATATTCCACCTGCCTCTCATCTACTTCTGTCACCACATCCGGTGCTTGAAGATCTGCTATCTTCATGGATACTTTTTTCTGAAATTCCCTGCATGTCATCTGTGGATAATTTCTGCTGTAAATTGTTTTCCGGCAGATCGTATACTGCTTTTCCTCATCGGCAGCCACAATCGTAACGGATACCGCTGCCTTACTGTCTGCATCCATGAACGCCAGAACATCATTATTTAAAAGCTGGTAGTCATCTGCATTTTTCCATTTCTCCATATTTACAGCTCCGTATAACCCGAAGCGGAAAGCCTGTGCAATCGTTGTTTTTCCAACAGTATTATCCCCCAATACTACTGTCACGTTTTTGCCCGGATCACAGCTGAATTCAATCGTGTTTACCCCTTTGTAACGCATAAAATTTTCCATTGTGATGCTTTTAAACTTCATGCTGCTCTCTCCTTTGTCTCTACCTTGTTCTTAAGTTATCAATAATTATTTTTTGTATCTCCTCCGACATTTTCTGGTCTGTCAATGCTTTGCTTCTGAGGTTTCTGCGTTCTGCGCTAAGGACTTCGAAGGTTAATGTATTCAATAATCTTTCATCTATTTCTTTCATCTTGACTGTCTCCTATAAATACATATTCACACGTTTTTCCACATCCGCTTTTACGCTTCCAAATCTTTTTTCAAGTATCTCAGCTAAATTGGGTTCATTAATTTCCTTTTTTCCATTAATGTCGATGTGCAAATCATAAACTGAATTATCATTACAATACTTAACGTAATACTCTACTTGATGATTTGAAATTTTTTGATTTGAATCTTTTGTAATATAAATAAAATTTAATGGAGAATTAAAGACATTCTTTTTATCATCCCTGCGTTTCTTTTCCATTCCCTTATATGTACTGTCTAATGTACCTACAGGAACAATATGATGCTCCTCTAATTTGTCACACACATCTGAAAACACCTGTATCTCTGCATCCGTCATTAAATCCGTGTATGTTTCTGCCAGATAAAACTGACATAATGTCTTTCTTACAACTGCTTTTGGAATTACACTTGTTTTCATTAGCAATGTCTCTTTATCAGAAAAGCCCTGCATATGAAACACATTTTTTTTCATATCCTGAATCCAGTTCTTATCTTCCGGATTCTTAATTATACTTAAGACATGATTGATGTCTTCGATAATATTTTCGCTTTGGTCTTTATCGTATCTTCCTGAAAATATGGAACACCAATACCACGCTTCTAATATATTTATTATATTTTCGTTCTCATAGAAACTGTCATTTGATAATATGTATCCTAATAAAACAAGCATGAGATTATAGTTTATTTCCTGTATTTTTCTAATTCCACATCTCACTTGCAAAAAGAAACATGCTCTATCTATTCCTTTACATGCTTTCCCATAATTGTTACAGATTTCATCCGATGTTAACGACAATATTTTGTCTCTCTTAATATAAGATAACTCCACTCTATTTTTCTGATAATCAGGAACATAACAAATCAGAGACAATACATTCAAAAAAATATCTGTATATTTTTTATTCAATTGATTCTTTTTTTCATCAAAACATCCGAGTCTATCCGATGCCGAGTACATTCCAATTGTATCTATAAAACATTTGTAATATTTCTTCATCCTGTCTGGGACAATTTTTTCATCGTATTTTTTCGTCCGCTGTATATCATCAACGATTAAATCAAAAAGATTCTTATTACTTGCAAGCTTCTTTTTTGCAGCTTTAGCTAAAACTAATTCAAATGTGCTTAACGATATGCCACCTATATTTAAGTTTTCATAAATATCAATAGCTCTGTTTCTATCTGATTTTGACACTACAATTTGGTGAAGATCCAAATTCGATATACAACATGTCAGATATTGCTTCATCTTATCAGCCCAATGGGTTTCTCCCATACTGATCCAGCTTTCTTCAAGTTCACTTCGATCCACTTTCTCTGCCTTGATAATTTCTCCCTTATAGTCATCTTCAATATATTTATTTACAAATTCCTGCTTCTGACTTTCCGTTGTTAAAATATCAAATTCTTTCTCTATACGGTAACGCACCACTCTTGTTACGATGTCCTTTAAAATATTTTTCAAACGGGTTTCATTACTTGAATCCCCTTTTCTGTTATTAATCAATAAAAACAAAGGAATATAATAATAATCTTCTTTTAAACAAAAATTTCCTATATTCTGTGGTTTTTCAGCATGTGGCGCATAGACTTCCTGTGTTTTTTCATCATAAGAAAAATATACAATATCTTCTCTGATATCCCCTGTCAAAAACTCTGGAACATCACTTTCCGGACTGGTCATCGCAAACTGTAATTCTTTCAAATGAAACCAGTCTTCTTTTTCATCCAGGTTCTCTACCGATGGTATCCGCAGAAAGAAACGATTTTGCAGATCAACCGAAATTAGTCTCCTATAATCGGTCATTAGCTTTCCACTACCGGAATAATCATAGAAGAGCTGGTTCGAAAATACATTCGCTAATGCTGTCATTCTCTGTTGTCCATCTAATAGCACATTTACATTTCTGTTTCCACCAGATGTATCCACTTCATCTTTTCTGCCTAAAATCCTACATCCAAAATCCTCTGTATCTGCTTCCAAAACAAGAATGCTTCCTATTGGCATTTTAGTTAATACAGATGCAACCAGTCTTTGCTGCATTTCTATATCCCATACAAAACCTCTCTGAAAATCCGGTAATAACAACTCCTGTTTTTGTATTAATTCAATCATTTCTTTCAAATTTGTTTTTGTATCATTTTTCATAACTTTCCCTCTCCTTATCCTTCCGCAATTTCCCTGACTGCATCCACAAGCACATCAATCTCTTCTTTCGTCGTAAACCGTCCCACACTCGCTCTCACCACTCCAAGATAACTCACACTTCCAAGATATTTATGAATGAGCGGTGCACACTGGTAACCAGTCCGGACTGCCACATGATAGTCCTGATCCAGGATCATTCCCACTTCCCCTGCCTGATAGCCTTCCACATTGAAAGACACGATTCCGGCGTGATTTTCCAGATGTTCTGGTAAATACAGAGTCACTCCGAAAATCTTCTTCAACTGTCGTATCAGATACTCCGTCATTTCTTTTTCTCTGTCCAAAAAGTAATCTGCATTTTCTTTCAAATATGTCATTCTCTCTTCCAGGGATGCATGCAATCCTGCAATTGCCACAATATTCGGACTTCCGGGTTCATAGCCAACCGTTCCTTCCTCCGGCATTTCCAGATTCAGTGAATCACTTCCGGTTCCCCCGGCAATCATATGTTTTAATCTATATTTGGAATGATAGATAAAACCTCCGATTCCAAATGGACCATACAAAGTTTTATGCCCTGCAAACACATAAAAATCAATCGGACTATTTTTAAGCGAAATAGGAACCAATCCTAATGCCTGTGCACCATCCACAACTACAATTGCTTCATATTCTTTGGCTGACGCTGCTATTTCTTCCACCGGAAGAATATAACCTGTAACATTACTCACATGAGACATCACTACCAGATCCGGTTTTTCTCTCATGAACTGAAATCTGATTTTCTCCTGATCCAGTTCCATTCCTTTTTCATCGAGAGCAAGTTCTGTGATCAAAAAACCATACCTCTTCTGGTATAAAAATAAACTCCGCATAGTTGCGTTATGTTCAAATGGCGAAACATACACAGTCCGTTTTTTTTTCCAGTCTATTCCACCAAAAATCTCGTTACATGCAAGCGTAGCAGAGGCTGTAAATACAACCTCTGCTACATTCTCTGTCTCCGTCAATTCCATGATCTGCTGTCTTGTTTCACTAATAACTTCAGAAGCTTTCCTAGCAAGCGCATAGGCGCCCCTTCCGGCATTGACAGCGTAATCCCGGTTTGCCTCATCCATTGCCTTATATACATTTTCATGTTTTGGAAATGTCGTTGCCGCATTATCAAAGTAATATACTTTTTCCATATCTGTACTCCACATCTTTTTCGTAATGATCCGGTCTCTTTCTGCCCACCTTCTACAATAACTTCCTGATCGCCTGAACCAGAACTGCTACTTTCTGGTTCATCTCCAGCGTATCACCAAAATCATCCAGTGCTTCCTCGATCATATTTTGCAGATAAATGCTGGTAGAATCTGTAATTTCTGCATCAAAATACTTCATAACCTCATTTCCCTCTGCATCCTGCAGAATAAACCTGCTCTTACTGTCAGTGGCAGCAGAGGCATCCTGGATATTCTCAATTTCAATACGTATCTGATGCAGTTCTTCCTGAAATTGCACAATAGAAGTATCGTTCCAGTCTTCCACATACATATCTGTAACGATCCGGCTCAGTTTCCGCACAATTTCTTCTTCATCATTTGTCGCTAATTGATCTAAATAAGACATGAATTTACTGATTCCAGTACTTAATATATACTGTTTTGAAGCCTGACTCTGTCTCTCGTACCATTCGATGAGGCATGCCTTCAGATTCGTATCTTTTTCCACATGAAATTCTTTTTTTATCTGGATATTGATCTGTGTTAAAAGTTCATCCAGCTTTCCATTCATCTCCGAGACAGCATTTTTTACCCCCACAATTGCCTGTTCATAATCATCTGTTTCCATCCCATCTGGAATTCTGTCAAAAATCAATTCCCTCGGATTTATCTCTGCACGCTTTAATAAACTTCTGAGTACTTTTACAATTAAAATGTTCTCACTTGAATAATGATCTGTAACTACCGTATATTGCGGCAATGAACGATACCATTTCTGCATACATGCCGCGATTCCATTGATCCGGCTTTGTTTTGAGAGTGTAAAGTCTCCCCTCTCGCAGAAAATCTGCTCTAATTCTCTTAAATACCAGTCTTTTGCAGCTGTCTCCGGTTCAATGTACAATTCATATTTATCCGGGAACTCATTCACGTTATTTAACGTATCAAAAGAAACTTCTAATTCTTTATTTTTCAGATATATAACGGCCGTTCCTTCTGTATCCGCCAGCTTTTTTGCCAGAAATAAAGGTATGATCCCTTTTCTTGCACCATAATCTTTTCCCTGCAGACATTTATATAATGTTTCAAAAGAATGTTTTTCTCCTGCACATTGTTCAAAAAATCTCTCGATCTCATTGCAGACACGATTGCATCCTTCATCATTTTTTGTGTGGACAAATGCTGCACGATATACCATCGCTTCCGGACTGGTACCTTTCCTATATCCTGCGCAGTCATTTTCATTCAAAAGATTTTTAATCACCTGATTTCTTGCCTTTTTATATTGGGCACCAACACACTCGATATTCAAAAGCTCATGATTTACCTTAGGAGAATGCCCATAATATTTTTCACATACACTGCTTAAATAATCGTTCCAGTCCGCTGGATTTGTGCAGACCACTGTTTCTCCATTTCCTCCAAATACAGCTGTGTTCCGGCTTTCCGGTGAAAAATCCTGTTCTAACACTGTATTTATCTCAAAAACAATATCATCCTCATATAAATTTAATTCCTGAAGCAGTACCACATTATCTTCAATAAATTTTTCATCTTTTTTCAGGCTTCTGACTGCCTCATATTTTAAAGCAAGATTTCTGACTGACAGTTTATGGTCTGATACCAGTGCGATCAGTCTGTCATCCGCTAATTTCTGCAGATGTTTTTGTACCTCAATCACATCTGTCTCATCTTCATAAATGAGGAGTAAGATTTTTCCATCTGCAAATTTTTCTTCAAATAAATATGCACTGTTTTCCAGTTTTAGGAAATCCGAAAGCAGCATGATCTCATACTGAAAATATCTGGTGATTGCAAATTTCTGGTTATACCGCTTCGGCAGTTCGTAGTCCATCTCTGCGCTATCCATAAGGCTTCTGCACAGATCAAATCTGCTTTCCAGTTCTCCCATGCGGCTTTCGATTGCTTTTTCTATGTCAACCCCAACGTTAGAACGGAACGCATACACCCCAAGGCTTTTTCTATATATAATCAGATCTTTCTCCACTAACTGCTGCATTGCATGTTGAAATTCTTTTTCTTCACATCCCAGTGAAAGTCTGAATATCTCCTCTTTTGCAGGCAGTTCTTCCTCTTTATGGATCATCCGGATAATCGCAATCGTCTTTAGTATCCGGATTTCCAGATCCTCTGACACTTGTGAAATCGCATATTCTGCTTTCATCCATTCATTATGGATCTGCGGAAGATCCGTATTGTCCCGAAACAGATTTTTAAAATAATCATAAATTTTATTGATCCCGATAAAGTCCTCTTTTCCTTTTTGCAAGAGCCAACTTAAACTGCCCTGTTCCTCTTCCGCCAGAAATGTAAAAATTGTCCGCTCGTTCTGCGCCACTTTTTCCGAAATGCAAAGCAGTGCATAAGCCGTCAACGGCAATAACGGATAACATCCTTTTCCAAGGATTTCCTGATATTCGCTCTGTTCAAACAGCTTTTGGAAACATGGCAGATAATATGTTTTCTCCACAATATCTCCATAAACGGACTGATTTTTCCACTCTTTGTATGCTTCTGAAAAGTCCGGTTCTTTTTTCTCAATGGTATCTGCGATCAATTCATAATTATTTTGTGCTGATACAATAAAATCAATTTCCTTAATTCTTCCCTCCACACCGCGGAAAGAATTTTTGACCGATTTATCAATCGTTTTTCTATAATCATGAATACTTTTATGTGCAACCAGTGTAAAAATCATCTGACCTTTCGAAGCATTCACCAGTTCGCACATATCCTGTAACGTTTTCATATCATTTGAAAAATGCTCTGCCCCATGTCCCTCTAAATATTTACTGAATTCATCAAAAACCAGGAACATGCCGGCATAACCTTTTTCTTCCACCAAAATTCTGTTGATCTGCTGATAAATGCGGACAGTATCCAGTTGCATCATCGGCTGGAATTGACTTCCTGCCGTCAGTTTTGGATAGGTTTCCGTAAAAAAGTCCAGACTTCCCTGTTCCTGCTTTTCAAGCTGCATACAGAAATCATCCATCACATATCCTGCCTGCTCTGCCATCTTTTCAAACGCCACATATGTTTCCGGATATTCTTTCTTCCATTTTTCAATAACCTTAACTGCCTCTGAATAATAATCCGCAGGTGCGAGATCCCGTAATTCTTCGCGGTTTAATGCTTCCTGAAGTGCATAAATAAAACTCTGATTTAAATCTGTGCCCGGAACAGAATTCACTAATACCGGCAGATATTTATTTTCCTGTTTGATCCACTGTCTGATTTCATCTGTTAACTGTGGATCAATTTTTTCTATTTTTTCTAAAATCACCTGATTTTGATTCATACTTCCGTGAAGTAATGCTAAAAGCACCAATAACAGATGTGATTTTCCTTTTCCATAAGGTCCTATTAAAACAGAGGCACTCTCCCCTGATTTTCCTGATACGATATTCCAATAACGTTTTAAAATTGCAATAGAAGAACGCGTTGGAATATAACTTCCAATGCGTTCATAATTATCCAGATCAAGCTGTAAATTTACAGACTTCTGAAAGGAATGATTAATTTGTATCAGTTTCATCAAACGGTTCATAATGTACTCCATGTTTTTCGTAGTAGTTTCTTACAACAGAATTGCCATCTGTTTTCTCATTTAAATACACCATATTCAGTCCTGCGGTGTGGTTGATAATGATTTTGTCCTGATTTTCCAGACGCTCCAACAATTCGATGAGCATGGTTCTCTTTAAGTTCATGATCTTTCCCGGTCCGCCCTTCATGGTCAGAAGTTCGTCGATCTGGACCGAATCATGCTCCTGTAAAAGATCGTTCAGCAGATAATAAATAATATCCTCAGGTACTTTATTCAGATCCGGCTGGCATTTTTCAAACAGGTCACCTGAAACTTTGAGCAGATTTAATTTCCAGAAGGGGCTCTTGTTCTTTTCCTCCGGATTCATCTGCTTCTCTTTTCTCTTTACATACATTCGGAGAATGGCATCACAATCGTCTTCCACGGATTTTTCTGAAAACTTTTCTCCATCTGTATAATCCGCTGCAAGTTCTGTCATCTCATCGTTCATCTGTTTTCGTGAAAACTCCTCATAAGAAAAAGAATCAAAAAACAGTCCCCACGCAGTTGCCAGTGCATAATTTTTTACGATCTGACAGTGTAAAAGCCATATCGTAAAAATATCCTCAAGATAAGGATCTCCTGTCAAAATGATTCTTCCAAGCTCTGTGAGCTTTGTTCCCTCCTTCGGCTTATCCTCCGTCAGGTTCATCGTCTTAAGCCAGTAGCGGATCGATTTTGCCATATTAGGTCCAACTCCCAGTTCATCCGCTCCATAATTTTCAGAAAAAACTTTTGCATTTTTCTCTATTTCAAATAATCCTTTGTTCAGCCATCCCTCACGGAGAATAAAGCTTTCATGCCCCTTAAAACGGTATTTATTTTTCTCTGTCAAGGATCGTCACCTTCCTACTCTCTTTTTATTGATAATACTTTCCGCATATAACAGCCTGCGATAAAGTGGTTCACACACTCTCCACAGCGCATGCATTTTTCATCTGAAATGCGGTAGTCGATTTTTCCATCTTTCTCTTCTTTCACAGAAAGTGCATTGAAACGGCATACACTTTCGCATGCCAGGCATCCCATGCACATCTGATACTTTGTAAGCTGACATTTGACACGTTCCTCCGCCGTTTTCATGTCGGATGCACCGGCGATCTTATGATCCAGGATCGTCACTTTCAGATTCCTGCTTCCAACTCTTCCCTGCAATTTCAACAGAATCTTTCCGGCTCTATTCAAAATAAAAACTTCTCCAAGTCTTGCATTGCCCATGTCAAAATTCAGATATCCAAATGGACGGAAAAGTTCGTATAATTCTTCTGTGACAGGTTTCTGAAGTTCGTAATTGAAGGCATTCTCTTCTGTGGCACATGGTTTAAAAGAGATCACCGATTTCTGTGCATACGCTACCCCGTTACCGCCCTGCCTTGCCTTCCAGAATCCGTCATCCACATATACTTCTGCATCTTCTTTTCCGATACTTCTGGCAAAATCGATCAGCAGTGTACGAAACCGCTCTGACTGCTCATGCATATGGATTTTTGACAAAAATTCCGACCAGCCGCTGTTGTTCGGGCAGCACCAGCATCCAACCCTTGCATAACCCAGACGGTATGCGTCATTAAAATCAATCCCGGATGTCAGGATGTACAGCCAGATATCAAAATCCATCCAGTCAATGATCGGGGAAACAATGCGCTGTTTCGTGATTTTAGGGCTGTCAGACTCCCGCTCGTATTTGCTCCGGCTCAACGATTCACTGCGCCGGATTCCATAAAAAGTTAAAATCTGATTTTTATCCCTATATAAAGATTTGATTCTTTTTTGAATCGTTCCCGTTTTAAAAATGGTACAGCACCACCGCATCACACGGCTTGGCGGTCCAACCAATTTACATAATTCTTCAAAATCTTTTTCTTTATTTCTTGCAGAAATAAGAGGTGTCTTCGGATGATTCATCTTGAATCTCTGAACATATTCATAGGTATACGGAAATTCCAGCGTCGTATCTCCAAAAATATGCATGATCTGCGGATTGCTTAAAGCACGTGTCACCAGATCTGCTGTGACAGTCGAATCCTTTCCCCCACTGAAGGAAACAAACATATCTGTAATATTAAAATTCTCTGTCACGCTTCTGATATATCCCTTCGCCTCTTCCACAATCCGGTTATATCGTTCTTTATTGCACAAAATAAAACGTTCCATCTGTTCTTCAAAGTACTGATAAGTATTCTGCGCTTTTAATTCTTCGTATTGCTTCCGAATCGCATCTGTATCCTTATTTTTCAGGTCTTTGACAGAAAATTTAATTTTTTTTCCATTTACAAAATAATTATTTCCGTTGCCGTTCCAGACAGAATCTTTTTCAAATGCAAACGGCTTTTCCAAAATGATTTCTAACAGCAGACGTTCTTCTGGAAACACCGGTCTTACATCACTGGTCAGCTTTTTTCCTTCCTGTCCACAAACCGGACAAGTCTTCTCATAAATTGGCACCTGACATTCTGGACACCAGAAAATCTCTGAAATGGCATCTGCCCGTCCGCCACAACTAGGACATATACTTGTCTCACATCGATTATTTGTACATGGCAGATTCTCACCTGTTTTGTCATTTTTATTGTGGCAAATATATGTGATCATAATTGCACTTTTTCCTAACTTTCAAGACTTATTCTTATAAAATAAGAATATATGTTCATTATAGTCTTAGCTTCAAAGAAATTCAATACGTTATTCTTTGTTTCAAAGACTTTTTGGATTATGAACTGCCGCTTCGGGTGGTGTTACGGGTTTTTTGCAGGTTATGTTGTATTGCATGCCTAAAGTATTTATAAACATAAAAAAATAGAACTG
>NZ_ACFY01000143.1 GCF_000174195.1 Roseburia inulinivorans DSM 16841
TGAAAATCCGTAACACCACCCACAAGCGGCAGTTCATACGTTAAAACTCCGGTTATTTAAACAGATTTTTGAAGAACTCCCCAATCGCACTAAAGATATTTCCAAAGAAATTACCAATAGATGCCATGATTCCGGATGAACTTCCTCCATTTTTAAAGGAATTGTAAAGAGATGCTGCGTAATCCACCAGTCCACTTAAATCAATTCCCAGAGAAGTGATTTTCAAAAGAAGATCAACTATCTTCTGTCTCTCATCATCCGATAAAGTGACGCCATATTTATCACAGGCTTCATCAATTGCTTCGTTGATACTCTTCTCGTCAGTCAGTCCCTTTTCTGCAATCAGTGACTTGATGTAAGCAATAAACTCCTCCACTTCCTGATCGGTCAGACCCTGAATGGAAGCTTCCAGTTCTCCGGTGACAACAAGTTCATTTAACGCTGCATCTACAACGTTATCCTGTACTGCTTCCCCGGTCATTGCCTCATATGCCTCAAAGATTCCAACCAGTGCAGCGGTTCCGGAAATTGGCTTAGGACCTGCAACGATGATATCTGCATCTGTAATTCCAGCAGTTGTCAGCGCATTTTTGTACATACCAACGGTACAGTATGTGATATTGTTCGTAGAAATGTTTAATCCATTTCCTTTTTTACGTTTTACGATCACGACAGAAGACCATGACTTGCTTCCAATTTTGGAAGAATCCACATAGGAATCCAGATACTGATGCTCCTGTGCATTTGTAACGTAAGTCACGTTATAATTTGCCAGATTGGCAGGATCGATTCCCATAAGGGATAATACGGTATTTTTCTGGTCATCGGACAAATCCGCACCGAGTGCAAGATAAGGTTTATCATCTTTCTTAATCTCAACATTATCGTTATTCTCATCCACAATGACATCTCCAGTCACATTTTCTGTGGATTTTTTATCATCTTCTACCGTTACCCCACCTGTGATATTATCGGTTGTGCCACTGGTGGAAGTATTTGTGCTGTCGGAATTTGTTGTTGTACTGCTCTGTGCATCTGAAGCAGAATTATTTGTTGTGCTGTTCTGTGCATCTGAAGCAGAAGTATTTGTTGTGCTGCTCTGTGCATCCGAAGCAGAATTATTTGTTGTGCTGTTCTTCGTATCTGAAGCAGAGCTGTTTTGTGTAGTTGTAGTTCCGGTTGAACCAGCATTGGTATCTGTACCTGTTGTGCTGCTGTCATTCTGCGTTGCCGCCTGATTCTCCGACTGTGTTGTCTGGGAATCACCGGATGTGGCATTGCCTGCCTCCTGCCCTGCGGTGTTCTGCGCAGAAGCATCTGCTGCAAATGATGTTACATGTGTTGGTATCATCATCACTGTTGCTAAAATAATTGCTGCAATTCTCTTTGTCATTCTCTTTCTCTTCACTTTTTTTCCCTCTCTTTTTATTTACGTATCGATCCGCACTCTCATCCATGCAAGAAGATCTGCATACACTTTATCGCGGTCTGTCTCATTTAAGATTTCATGTCTGTCATTTTCGTAGAGCTTATATGTAATATCCAGAGAACCTGCCTCTTTGAAGAGATCATACACTTTTTTCACACCGACACCGTTATCTCCCACCGGATCATCCTGACCAGATACAATAAAAATTGGAAGCTTGTTTGGTACTTTCTTCACATTTTCCAACTGATTATCGTAGAGAACCGCTTCCATCAGCCCCAGATAGCCGTTTAATGTAAACTTGAACGTACACCGCGGTTCGTTATAATAGAATTTTACAATATCCTCATCTTTTGTAAGCCAGCTGTTGGAAGGTGTTTTTCCGGAAAGATCATATTTCTTATATGGTCCGCCAAACGACAGCGATTCTACCAGTCTGCTTCTGTGATGCCAGCCAAAAATTTTTGCAAGGAATCTGCATACATTGATTCCGAGTCTAGTCATACTGTCCGGCACACAACCGGTTCCCATAATGATCGCCCCTCTTAAATCATCATTGTAAACGGTGAGGTATTTCCGAAGCATATAAGATCCCATACTGTGTCCCATCATAAAATAAGGAACACCCGGATTTTCTTTCTGAACCATTGTGCGCAGTGTATGCATGTCTGCGATCACCGTGTCACTCGGATTTTCCGCAAAATATCCCCAGTCCTCTCTGGACGCAACGGAATCCCCATGTCCTAAATGGTCATGTCCCACCACCATGAAAGCATTCTTAGTTAAAAAATCAGCAAATGGTCTGTAACGCTCCACAAACTCGATCATGCCATGTGTGATCTGTAAAATCGCCTCATAATTTCCATCTTCCGGAATCCATCTGACTGCATGGATGGTTGTTTTGCCATCCGCTGATAAAAATGTAAACTTCTCCTCTTTTGCCATACTTTTCCCCTCTCTTACTCTTTTTGTGATTGTAAGTAAATGCTGTTTTTTAACCTGTGGCTTCTTTATTCCGCCTGAACAAAACGATGGATCTCCTCCACACTGTGTTCTAATTCATCTGCACATTCTTTGTGCTCTTTCCATTCCTGACGCAGTGTTTCTGCTTTGGATAACACTCTGCTCTGCACTTCGAAAAATTCATTTTCACCCTGACAGAGACTTTCTAATATTTCTTCAATATTTGTTTCTTTTTCCACATTTTCATGATCCGTTTCCATCGTTTCCGTGTCTCTGCTTTCCAGAAGTTTTACCATGGCGCTGTTATTTTCTTTTAAAAGATCATTTAACAGCTGGATCTGTTTCTCTGCCGCTGTGGCAGTTTCCTCAAAACCACTGATTTTCGTAAGCACATCTGCAACTGCCGAAGTATACTGCTCTGCATTCAAACGCACTTCCTCTGCCGCTGCCACAAATTTTCTTCCATCTTCACCCATGCGTCCTGCTTCAATTGCTGCGCCAAGTGCCAGAACTCCCATATTCTGTGAGATATCTGCCAGTTTCTTTAACGCATCCCCAACAGACTTTCTCTCCTGACAATATGCCTCATAAAATGATGCAATCTCCTTCATTGGTGTTGTGACATGCTTGTTCTGCTCTACAACTCTGGCTATTTCCCCATGCTCATCTTTCATCTGCCGGCGGAGTTCTTCTTTTTCCTGCTGCAGTCTTGTATTCTGCTCATTCTTTTTCATTAGCTGCTGTTTCAACAGTACGGTCTGTCCTGAATTTGCCTCTGAACACTCTTTTAACAATTCCAATTCCTCTGAAACTGCCGCAATGGTCTCATCCAGTTCCGTTTTTGAGATCGTCATCTGCACCACTGTCTCTTCTGCGCTGTCTTTTGCTTTTGCAATATTAGAAATCCGCTCCTGCAGACGGTTCTGTTTTTCCTGTAATGCCAGAAGTTCCTCTTCCAGTTCTTTTGCTTTTTTTCCACCAAACATATGCCATCCTCCAGTTTTACTGATAATTTCGAATGATAACCTGTACGCTTTCCACTCCATTATACTCGTTAATCTCCGGATAGTACACAATCATTATCCTCAATTTGTTTATCTGTCCGCGAAAAGCTTTTTCCACTTCCGCACTTCCATACTTTTCTGCATAATATGCTTTGAACGCCTCAATATCGCCAAAATAGACTGCCGTTACTGCCTCACCGGCGGCTGTCAGCAGGTTCAGCCGCAACACATTCTGATTTTTCCCGACCACAAAAGCCCTTGTGATACTCAGATTTTTATCGGCAAACTGCGGCTTGATATTGGCTTTTCCAAAAGGCTCCAACACTGCAAATTCCCGGATAAGACCGGCATCCGCATACGCTGCTGGCATCGGAATATCAATTTTGATCTTCGGAATCAGGTCATCCTCCGTGAGATTTGCACAGGCATTGATTTTTTCACGGAACTTATCCACGTTTTCTTCCGGAAGAGATAATCCTGCCGCCATCGGATGTCCGCCGAATTTTTCCAGAAGTTCCCTGCACTTACATAGTTCCTCATACATGGAGTACTCCTCAATGGAACGCCCGGAGCCCTTCACGCCCTCCTCCGCCTTCGTCAGCACAAATACCGGCTTATGATAAGCCTCCCGGATACGCCCTGCAATGATTCCTGCAAGACTTTCGTGCACCTGTGGCAGATAAATGACAAGCACTTTATCCGACATGTAATGTTCCTCCACCACACGTTTTGCCTCCTCGACGCCATCTGCTGTCATATCTTTGCGCTGCTGGTTTAACTCCACAAGCTCCCTTGCCGTTTTTGCTGCCTCTTCCTCTCCCTGTAAAAAAAGAGACAGAGACAGTTTTGCTGTATCAAGTCTGCCACTCGCATTGATACACGGTCCTAACACAAAACCAAAATGATATGCATTGATCTGCTCCGGTTCTAAATGATTCTGAAAGATCAGGGCGCGCATCCCCGGATTTTTTGTGCGGTGAATGCGGTTTAATCCCTCTTTCACCAAAATGCGGTTTTCGTCTGTCAGATCCATGACATCGCCAACGGTTGCAAATGCGACATTTTCCAGAAATTCATAGGTTTCTTCCAGGGCAAAACCCATTTTTTCATACAATACCTGCAGCACTTTCCATGCGACTGCTGCTCCACATAACTCTTTAAAAGGATACGCACATTCCTGCTGCTTTGGATTCACGATTGCATCTGCGTTGCTGCGAAGGAACTGCTTTTCCCCGTTCTCCTCTGTATAGGGAATCTCGTGGTGATCGGTCACTAACACGGTCATCCCAAGTTCTTTGGCATGCGCAATCTCTGAGATTGCAGCAATTCCGTTATCGCACGTAAGAATGGTATCCATTCCGTCTCTTTTTGCCTGATCGATCAGATTCTCATTGATTCCATAGCCATCCTTCATACGGTCCGGAATCTGCGTGGAAACATTTCCACCACAGTGTTTAATTCCCCGGTATAAAATATAGGTTGACATAACTCCATCTATATCATAGTCGCCGATAATACGGATCGGCTTTTGCTCTTCTATTTTAACTTTTAAAATATCTGTCAAACGATCTGCATCTTTCAATAAATGTGGATCGTATAAATCCTTTAAACTTCCATAGAGATATCTTTCAAATGCCGCCTCCCCGATCACCTCACGGTTTCGGATAAGACGCGCTGTGACAGGGCTGATCCCGAACTCTTTTCCAAGCTTTTCAAAATCAGCCCCTTTGTTGATTACAAACCATTTTTCCATGTAACACCTGCTGCCTGTTTTTTCTTATGAATTTATCTTTTAATAATGCACTTCCATCAGCATCAGTCCACATGCCGGTGCTGTATAGCCTGCGTTCTCCCGGTTTTTGCTCTCTAAGATCTGCGGCAGCTCCTCCGGCGCTCTCCTGCCATCCCCGACCTCGATCAGCGTACCCGTCAGGATCCGCACCATATTTTGCAAAAATCCATTCCCCCGGTAATCGATCCAGAGATCATTCCCTTTCTTCGTAAAATTGATCTCATAAATTGTGCGGACTGCCGTTTTTTTCATTTTCTTATTTCCGCAAAATGAAGTAAAATCATGTGTTCCGATCAGATAGGAAGCAGCTTCTTTCATGCGTTCCACATCGAGTGTTTTCTCATACTGGTACTCATATTTCCGCTCGAAAACATCCGAGATCTCTCCCATATGGATGTGATAGCGGTAGGTCTTTTTCTTTGCGGCGTAACGGCTGTGAAAACGCTCGTCCACCTGCTCAACCGCAATAACGGCAATGTCATCCGGCAGATAATGATTCAGATAGGACAGGATCTTTCCCTCCGTAAAATGCTCCTCAATATGAAAATTTGCCACCTGGCCTTTGGCATGCACGCCCGCATCCGTTCTCCCCGAACCGATGACTTCCACCGCGTGTCCTGCCATCTGTCCCAGCACTGCTTCTATTTTTCCCTGAATGGTCAGACCGGTGCTGTTCTGCCCCTGCCAGCCCTTGTATCTTGTTCCGTCATACTGGATTGTGATTTTATAGTTGTTCATACTTTTTATCCCTGCTTTACTGCAATTTAAACTGTCTTTTAGTTTAACACACTTTCCACTCAAATCCTAGTCTGCGATCTGTCCTGAAACGTTTTTGTGCCGGGGAACTGAAAAATACCAATCCCCCGGCACATTTACTCTGCATTTTATACCAGTTCTGCAATCCTTGTCACCGCAACGTAGATCTCCGATATTTTATACCAGGTACGGTAATCTACCACTCCCGTCACAGGCAAGCCAAAAATAGACTGGAATTTTTCTACTGCTGCCCTCGTTGCCTCTCCGTAAATCCCATCCGGTGTGATCGTCGGGATTGCCGGATAAGCCTGCGAGATTCTCGCTAACTGTTCCTGGATCTGCCGGACCTTATCTCCGGCAGCTCCCACTTCCAGATTATACCGCGGCCAGGATGCCGGGATACCGGAAATCTCCTCCGCTGTATTGATAAACATATTATCACCATAATAATAACGGAGAATTTCTATCGTTTCGTAGTTCTGATCCCCAAGATATTTGCTTCCCCACTGGCTCAGCCAGTTGCTGCACGTCACGCGCTGTCCGTCACAATACTGCGTCAGGATTGGCTGTCTCACATTCGGTCTGGAAAGATAATTCTGGAACATTTCATCTACCACATCCGAGATACTCTGAAAAATATTTCTTCCATAAACGAATTTCTGGTCAAAAGCAGTGGATGTTGTGATCGTAAAGTTATAGCCTTTGTTCCGGTACCATTCCGTGTAAACCCTGTTTAATGTAAAGGACATGATTGCAAGGATATTGGCACGCAGCGTGCTGTCCGGCCACGTGCTGTATATCTCGCTGGATGCCACATTTTTGATGTAATCCCGGTAACGGACATAATAATTTGCCGCATTGGGATCCGATGGCGGTCCGTCATGAACAACGACAAATTCCGGGATCACCACTTTACTCAGCACGATCTCCCCTGAGTCGGAGACAGGCTTGATCTCGGACTCTGCTATTTTTGCCGGGAAATTGCCAAACAACGTATTGACCGGAATCACAATGGAATCTATTTGATTTTCTTCCTCATTTTCTTCCGCCATTCGCACCTGTTGCAATGCGAGCTGCTCTGAAAAAACCTGAACGCCCGAAATACTGACGGGACGATATCCCGGTGCGGTAACTTTGACTGTATATTGGGCAAATGGTTGATTTTCGGAGGGTTCCATCGAGTATTCAAGCGGAGGCGCATCAAGCGTAAGTTTTTCCGACATTCCCGAATCATCCGCGCTTACCTCCTCCACCGTGGAATCCGGATCTCCAGAATAGGAAATGGTGATTCTTGCTCCCTCAATCGGTCTTCTGGTCCGGTTTGTAAGTACTTCTACTTTGAGGCTTCCTTTATCTACAGCCTCTGTCTGGGCATATTTGATATCTGGCATGAACAACCTCTTCATACATTTCCTTATATTATATGCTCAGACATGCAATCCTGTTCTGCTTCCTGTGCAAAACATTCGATTTCCCAACTTCTCAATTTTTATTTCCGTTCTTTATCCAAATCCCCCAAAACTTAATTCTTACTCTACCGTAACTACCTTCGCCAGATTTCTTGGCTTATCAACATCAAATCCCTTATCGGATGACACGTAATATGCTAAAAGCTGTAATGCAACCGATGCAGGTAAAACCATAAATTCATCCTGCATATCCGGAAGCTTGATCACCTGATATTCGGTATCAAGATCACCGGAAAGTGCCTCTTTGATAAATAATACAATATCTGCACCTCTGGATTTTACTTCCTTAATATTGGAAAGCTCTTTTGACATGAGTTTTTCCTGTGTTACCGTTGCAACAACCGGTGTGTTAGTCGTGATCAGTGCAATTGGTCCGTGTTTTAATTCGCCGGAGGCATAAGCCTCAGAGTGAATATAAGAAACCTCTTTCAGTTTCAATGATCCTTCCAGTAAAATAGAGTAATCCAGTCCACGTCCGATCATAAACAGATCCTTTGCTTCCAGAATCTTCTTTGCGATCACATGGATGTCACGTCTTTTCTCCAATACTTTCTGCATCACTTCCGGAACACGCTCTAATTCTGCGATAAAGCTCTTTGTCTGCTCCTCTGTGTAGACACCTCGCAATAATGCCATTTTTGCAACCACAAGATAAAATACGGAAAGCTGTGTTGTGTAAGCTTTTGTACTTGCCACTGCAATTTCAGGTCCTGCTGCGGTGTATAACACATAATCACTTTCTCTTGCAATGGAAGAACCTTTTACGTTGATAACGGATAAACATTTTGCGCCCTGTCTCTTCGCATATTTTAATGCTTCCAAGGTATCAATTGTCTCACCGGACTGCGATACTGCGATCACCAATGTTTTCTCATCAATGACCGGATCAGAATACATAAACTCTGATGCAAGTTCTACGTCCATCTGCACATGAACGATAGATTTTACAAGAGCCTGTGCCACAAGTCCCGCATGCATGGCTGTTCCGCATGCTACCACACAGATTCTGTCACAGTCTGTAAAAAGAGAATCCGGCACACCATCCGAGGTAAAATCAGGCAGACCGTTCACGATACGGTCTTTGATCGTATTCCTGATTGCTTCCGGCTGCTCCATAATCTCTTTTTCCATATAAAATGGATAACCATTCTTTCCCGCGCTGTTCAACTCCCAGTCAACGGACAAAAATTCCGGTTCTACCACATTGTCATTTAAATCCGTAAGTACCACATGATCTTTGTGCAACTCTAAAATGTGATATTCCGGTACAACAAAGTATTCATTTGTAAAACGGCAGAGTGCAGTCAGATCTGATGCAAGCATTGCTCCCTCTTTGCATATGGTTGCAACGATCGGGCTGACATTCCGGATCGAGTAGATCACATCCGGCTGATCTTCAAACAGGATCACAAGCGCAAAGGTACCCTTTAATTTGCTCACTGTTTTTTTGATCGCCTCCTTTGGATCTCCCTTGTAATAATGATTTAATAATGCAGCCGCAACTTCACTATCTGTTTCAGAATGAAGGATTTCCTGCAAATCGTAATCGGCGATCAGCTCACGATAGTTTTCGATGATCCCGTTATGAACCAGAGTCACTTTTCCCTGCTGATGCGGATGTGCATTCTGGTCTGTAACTCCACCGTGAGTTGCCCATCTTGTATGTCCGATACCGCAGGCAGACAAAATCTTCTTTGAATCACAAATTGCTCTTAAATCACTTACTCTTCCGGCACATTTATAAACATTTGTCACATGGGAAGTTTCGTCTTTCACTGCAATACCCGCACTGTCATATCCACGATACTCTAATAATTCCAACGCATCTAATAAAACATCTTTTACGTTTTCACTGCCTGTATAACCTATAATTCCACACATATTAAATTTCCTCTTCTTTTCTATTTAAAATTTAAATCATATTCGAATTCAATTGTCCCATTATACCGTATTTGTTTTGCAGTCACCTGCATATTTGCCGGCATATCTCGCACTGGGAAGTACGAAAGGGCGTCCGCCGAATTTTCGATAACCCTTTTCCTCGTTAACCTGTGTATGGTCGTCCTCACAGGTACATGGCGCTAGAAGAGAAACCTAAATGTCTGCAATCAGTCACAGACAGGATCGCATATCTGAAAATATAAACCTTATTCGATTATCAATGTGCTATATATATTGTAAATGCCTTCATAAATGCTGCTACATCTATGAAGGCATCTATAACATGATTACTATACTATGATATGTGAAAAATGTCCAGAAGTTATTTTACTTCTACTGTCCAGCCATATTTATCCGGGATTCTTCCCCACTGGATGCCGGTTAAGGTATCATATAATTTCTGTGTCAGTTCTCCAATTTCAAAGTTGTTGACTGTCACAACATCATCTTTGTAACGAAGTTCTCCAACTGGTGAGATAACGGCTGCTGTACCTGTACCGAATACCTCTTCCAATGTACCGTCATGTCCGGCTTTCATCAGATCATCTACGGAAAGTCTTGTCTCATTTACTTTGTAGCCCCAGTCACGGAGCAGATGGATCATGGAATCTCTTGTAACACCCGGAAGAACGGTTCCTTCGATTGGTGCTGTGTAGATTTCACCGGCAATCTTGAACATGATGTTCATGGTTCCAACTTCCTCTACATATTTACGATGCTCACCATCTAACCAGAGAACCTGTGCATAACCAAGTTTTTCTGCTTTCACCTGTCCCAGAATAGAACCTGCGTAGTTACCACCACATTTTGTAAAGCCTGTACCACCTTTTACGGCACGGACAAGTTCATCCTCAACCAGAATCTTAACCGGATTAAGACCTGCTGCATAGTAAGCACCTACCGGACAGCAGATAATCATAAACTTGTATGCGTTTGCCATATGTACGCCGAGTGCTGCTTCTGTTGCAAACATAAATGGTCTGATATAAAGGGAAGTGTTTGGTTCAGATGGAACCCAGTCAGCTTCTACTTTTACAAGTGCTTCCACTGCTTCGACAAACATATCAACCGGGAATTCCGGCATGCAAAGTCTTGCGTTGGAATTGATCATTCTCTTTGCGTTCATCTCTGGACGGAACAACTGGATTTTGCCTTCTGCCGTACGGTATGCTTTCATACCTTCAAATGTTTCCTGTGCATAGTGAAGTGTCACACATGCCGGATCCATTGTGATAGGTCCTTCCGGAACGATTCTTGCATCTTTCCATCCGTCTTCTTTTGTCCAATCCATGACAAACATGTAATCTGTCATATACTTACCAAAACCAAGATTCTTCTGGTCTGGTTTCTCCTTTAATACCGGTCTTTTTTTCAAATCTGATATCCATAATATCCTCCTTTTCCCATTACACTTTTGGGAAATTAACTTTGACAACCATTATGATACTTTCTTTTTTTCATGTCAAGATTATTCCGAAGCCTTATGTTATGTATAACTATTAGTTATTATCTGTTTTATTTTCTATAACCTGATTTTATTTTCTTTTTCAAGTGACTTTTCCACTCTCCTGTAATATAATAAAACTACCTAAAAAAATTATGAGAGGTGATCCCTATGCATACATTTCAGCCAATTCCAGTTGACATGCTGGACATGAATCCATTTACAAAAATCGGCAAAGAATGGGCGCTGCTCACAGCCGGAAATAAACAGGAATCCAATACAATGACCATTAGCTGGGGCGGTGTTGGTGTTTTATGGGGCAAAAATGTTGTCTATGTTTTTGTCCGTGATTCCAGATATACCAAGGAACTGATCGATGCCGGAGACTTTTTCTCCCTTACATTTGTAAGTGACCAGTACCATGATGCCTTGAATTACTGTGGCTCCCATTCCGGTCGAAACGAAGATAAGATTGCAAATGCAGGTCTTTCCGTGGACTACCGCCATGGAATCCCATACATTGACGAGGGAAATCTCGTCTTGGTATGTGAAAAAATGTCTGCTACCAGAATCACGGATGATTCCTTCCTTGATTCCGAGATTGCTGACAAATGGTACAAAGACGGTGACATGCACACCATGTACGTTGGTCAGATCATTGATGTGCTCGCAAGATGATCATTTCTGCTAAGCTCTGATTTTTTTGCAAAACGCTGCATTCCTAAATCACAAAAGCCTCCCGGCAAAAATGATCCGGATTGCCTTTCATTGCAATTCCCTCATTTTTATCGGGAGGCTTTTTTTACTCATGAAGCAGATAACCACTTCTTATTCGACAAAAAAATTTATTTTATTTCAATGGATATTTCTCTGTCAAAGATTTCACGATTGCCTTTGCCTTGTCGGCTGCCGGCTCACCCTCTTTGATCATCACTGCGATTGCCTCTGCGATCTGATCCATATCATCCGTGTTTAATCCGCGGGAAGTTACCGCCGGAGTTCCAAGACGTACACCACTTGTCACAAATGGAGATTTCGGATCGTTTGGAATGGTATTCTTATTGCAGGTAATGTTGACGGAATCCAGAAGTTTCTCAACTGCTTTTCCGGTAAGATCATAATTGGTCAGATCTACGAGCATGAGGTGATTGTCTGTTCCACCGGATACGATCTTAATTCCACGATCCATCAGTCCCTTGCAGAGTGCCTGTGCGTTGTCAATAATATTCTGCTGGTAAACCTTAAATTCCGGCTGCAATGCCTCTTTGAAGCAGACTGCCTTGGCTGCGATCACATGCATCAGTGGTCCGCCCTGAATGCCCGGGAAAATTGCCTTGTTAAAGTTATATTTGTCCGCAACTTCCTGACTGCTTAAAATCATTCCACCTCTCGGTCCGCGCAATGTCTTGTGTGTCGTGGTCGTCACAACGTGTGCATATGGAATTGGGCTTGGATGAAGTCCTGCTGCCACAAGTCCTGCAATATGCGCCATATCGACCATGAGCACTGCACCACATGCGTCTGCAATCTCACGGAATCTCTTGAAATCAATGGTTCTCGCATAAGCGGATGCCCCTGCAATGATCATTTTTGGTTTACATTCCATTGCAAGTCCTTCCACTTTATCATAATCAATGAATCCCTCGTCATTGACACCATATGGTACTACATGAAAATAAGTTCCGGAAAAATTGACCGGAGAACCATGTGTCAGATGTCCACCATGGTCTAAGTTCATTCCCATGATCGTATCACCCGGTTTTAAAATTGCAAACTGCACCGCCATATTTGCCTGCGCACCGGAATGTGGCTGCACATTGACATACTCACACCCAAATAATTCTTTTGCGCGCTCTCTTGCCAGTTCTTCCACAACGTCCACGCACTCGCAGCCACCGTAATATCTCTTTCCCGGATAACCTTCCGCATATTTATTCGTCAGGACACTTCCCATTGCTGACATAACCGCCGGGCTTACCCAGTTTTCGGATGCGATCAGCTCAATATGACTGTTCTGTCTGTCAAGTTCATCGGTAATTGCCTGTGCGACTTCTATATCCACTGCCTGAATATCTTCTAATGTGTACATAAACTCCTCCTTGTCTTCCGCCAGATTTTAAACTTCATTATAAAGGACTTTCTGAAAATATTCAATTGCTAATTTATTTTTCTATTTCTTATAAAACATCGCAAACCATGCATTGATCACATCCCAAATCCATGCATATTCCCGATCAATGCCGCGATGCATATCTGCAAGATCAGGATAAGTGGCATTCCCACCACAAAATACCAGTGCTTTGTCTTATGATGAAACAGATACATGCCGACCCACGTTCCGGCACTGCCGCCTAAAATGCTCACAAGGAAAAGTGTTTTTTCCGATATCCGCCACGTATGATGCCGCGCCTTGCTTTTGTCCATTGCCATCACTGCGAGTCCAACAAGATTCATAATAATCAGATAGATCAAAAGTCCTTTTTGCATTCTCCTGTCTCCCTTCGTTTTTTCTGTAAATGTGAAATGCAAAAACGGCCGCCAGAAGGCAGCCGTTTTCCTATTTCACAACTATTTTGTTGCTTTATTTTTTCCTAAATGTACTTTCATGACATACCACAGCTCTGTTGCGATGCAGATAGAAGAATAAGCACCACATACAAGACCTGCCATAAGTGGAAGTGAGAAATCGCGGATACTTGCCACACCTAAAATGTAGAGCATCACAACCATGATAAAGGTCGTGATAGAAGTATTAATACTTCTGGACAATGTCTGTGTCAGACTCTTATTTGCAACTTCACGCAATTCCTCCGCAGTCTGTTTTCCGGTCTTTAATGCCAGGTTCTCACGGATACGGTCAAAGATAACGATCGTATCATTGATAGAGTAACCTACGATGGTAAGAACACATGCAATAAAAGTACTTCCTACAGAAATACGCACAAGTGCATATACTGTGATCACAACAAGAACGTCATGAACCAATGCAAGGATCGCACTTGCTGCAAATCTGATATCTTTAAAACGGAACCAGATGTAAAGTAACATAAAGATACAGGACACGATAACCGCTTTCAATGCATCGGAACGCATCTCACCACTGATGGTAGAACTGATACTCTGGGAAGTGATGGTGGATGCATCCACATCACAATTTTCTGCCAGTGTATCTTCCAATTCCTGACGCTCATCAAGACTTAAGGTACGTGTCTTAATTGTAACCTGTGTTGTTCCTTCTACTTTTGTTGCCTGCACATCGGAATCCCCGGTTACTTTTTCCACATAAGGAACGATGTCATTCTCGATATCTTCGATGGTCATATCTTTGCCAAAATCAGCCGTTGTAGAAGTTCCACCCATAAAGTCAAGACCATAGTTCAATGCCTTGCCCTCTGTTGCGGAATGTACTCCCATACTGATCAGTCCGGCAGCGATAATGATACCGGAAATTGTAAAGAATACTGCTTTTTTTCCAATAAAATCAATGCTCTTTCTCTCTTTTGCACGACCGTAAAGTTTTTCACTCTTAAGTCCCAATGCATACAGAGAATACAGAATGTATCTGGTCACAACCATTGCTGTAAAAAGGGAAAGGATGATACCGATCATTAACGTATAGGCAAAACCTTTTACGGTACCGGAACCTAACGCCATAAGCACAACAGATGCGATCAGGGTTGTAATGTTACCATCTAAGATAGCTGACATCGCTTTCTGGAAACCGATCTTCATAGATGTCTGGACCGATTTTCCGGTTGCGATCTCCTCGCGGATACGTGCAAATACGATAACGTTCGCATCCACCGCCATACCGATACCAAGGATAATACCTGCGATACCCGGAAGCGTCAGTGTAATATCAAATAAATATAAGGTTGCGATCACTAAAGTTGTATAAATTGCAAGCGCTAAGGATGCTGCAATACCCGGTACTGCGTACATCACGATCATAAATACCATGACGATCGCAAGTCCGATCGCACCTGCCTTTAAACTGGAGGCGATCGCCTGGCTTCCCAACTGTGCTCCTACGACAGAGGACTCTAACTCGGAAAGCTGTAAAGAAAGAGAACCGATACGGATCTGGGTTGCCAGATTATCTGCCTCTTCAAAAGAAGACATTCCTGTGATCTGTGCTTCACCACCTGTGATTGCACTCTGCACCTGCGGATAACTGATCGTCTCCCCATCATATACGATTGGAAGGTTCTTGCCAATATTCTCGCTTGTTACTTCACCGAATATCTTTGCACCTTCGTCTGTTAACTTTAAAGATACAATATATTGTTTGTTTCCATATCTGTCGGTCGCTGTTGCTCCCTGAGCATCTTCCACCATGTCACCGGTCATGAAAACTGATCCATCCGGCATCTGGAACTCTAAAGATCCCGGATTTCCAAGATCCTCTAAAATCTCATTTGCATCCTGCACACCAGGGATCTCAACCGTAATTCTGTCGTCTCCAACCTGATATACGGAAGCTTCTGTACTGTAACTGTCTACACGTTTCTGAAGTTTATAAATGGTATCACTCATATCTTCAGCACTTGGATTCTCGTCCACTACCTGATAAGTAATGGAAACACCACCGGAGAGATCCAGTCCCAGAGGAATTGACATATCTTCGCCGACTCCAGTGGATGAAAGAATAATTGATGCATAATAGGCAAGTCCCACAAACGCTGCAAGGATCACTGCCAGTATGACTGCTGCTTTACTCTTCTTCATTGTTTTTTCCTTCCTATTCTTCGTCTGCCTCGGCAGCCTTAATCATGATCGCGCATTCGATACGCTTTTTCTGAAGTGCACATCCGATGTCGTATGCATTATGGATATCTCCATGGAAATTATAGGAGTTTGCTGCACATCCGCCACTGCAATAAAATTTTGCAAAACAATTACGGCATTTTTCTTTCGCATAAACATTGCAGCACTTAAATTCATCACAGATATCCTGACGCTTGATACCCTCGTCCACATTGCCAAGTAAGAAATCTTCGTTTCCTACAAACTGATGGCATGGATAAAGGTCACCCCAAGGTGTCACTGCCAGATACTCTGTTCCTGAACCACAGCCGGAAAGACGTTTTGCCACGCACGGTCCACCCTCCAGATCTATCATAAAATGGAAGAAGTTGAAATCATTTCCATTTTTATGTCTCTTTACCATCTCAGCAGCCAGCTTGTCATATTCCTCATAAAGCTGTGGAAGATCTTCCTCACGGATCGCATAATCCTCGGTCGGCTGTGCCACTACAGGCTCTACTGAGATCTGTTTGAATCCAAGATCTGCCAGATGCAGCACATCATTGGAGAAATCAAGGTTATTGTGTGTGAAAGTACCTCTCACATAATACTTGTCCTGATTGCGGCTATCTGCAAATTTCTGGAACTTCGGCACGATCAGGTCATAGCTTCCTGCTCCCTTGCGGAATGGTCTCATATGATCATGGACTTCTTTTCTTCCGTCAATGCTTAAAACCACATTGCCCATTTCTTTGTTGGCAAATTCCATGATCTCATCATTTAATAAAACGCCGTTTGTAGTAAGTGTAAAACGGAAGTTCTTGTTGTGGATCTTCTCCTGCTCTCTTCCGTAGGCTACGAGGTCTTTTACAACCTGCCAGTTCATAAGAGGTTCTCCACCAAAGAAATCCACCTCTAAGTTTCTTCTGTTACCGGAATTTGCGATCAGGAAATCCAAGGCTTTTTTACCGGTCTCAAAGGACATCAATGCCCTTCTTCCATGATACTCGCCCTCTTCTGCAAAGCAGTAACGACAGGCAAGATTGCAGTCATGTGCGATATGTAAACAAAGGGCTTTTACAACGGTCGGACGCTTTTTGAAATCCATCATATAGTTTTCATAGGTGTCCTTTGTGAAAAGTTCCTCATTTTTGATCAATGTCTGAACTTCGTCAATCGCTTCTTCTACTTCTTCTTTTCCATATTTGCCGGATAATGCAGTTACAATCTCTTCCGCAGAGGTATCTGCTACGTTCTCACGTGCAGCATACATCTCAATGACATCATATGTCACATCGTCAACTACGTGGATTGCACCGCTGTTTACATCCAAAACAATATCATAGCCGTTGTTCTTATACTGATGAACCACTATAATATTTCCTCACTTTCTATCATCTTTTCCTCATAATATGTGCAATCATTACACATATCTATAACGTACAAATGACCGCACGCTGCGCGAACGGTCGTTTGTGAGTGTCATTATTCACTTTTGAGTTAAAACTTATTTGTTCTCGCAAGTCTGGTTTCCTACTGTGCAGGATGTCTTGCAGGCAGACTGGCAGGATGTCTGACATTCGCCGCATCCACCTTTTTTTACTGTGTTCTGTAATTTTCTAGTATTTAATGTTTTAACGTGTTTCATGATTATTTCTCCTTTAAAAATCTTTTTCACTGCTTTATAGTATAACACATAGTTTTTCATAAGAAAAGCATTTTTTTAACTGATCATGCCGCCGGCAGTTCCCGCACACGCACAGAGCACCCAGGTTGTGATCATTTTCACCGGTTCAATGCCTGCTCCCCCCTTTATGATCAGTGAGACGGCAAACAAAATTCCAAAATAAACCGTTCCTGCCACAAATCCCCAGAGGAACTTTTTATCCCTGATCTTTTTTCCCATCAGAATGCCTCCAGTCAGCCCCGTTATGATATAAATAACGATCACTGCCACTTTGACAACTGCCTCCGAGAGCTCCAGCCGGTATAAAAGCAATGCCAGAAGCAATAACAATAACGCACTTATGATAAACATGATAAAAACAACCATTGCCAACACTTTTGCCGGGTTTTCCTTTGCATCTCTCGCCCTTAATCTCAATCCTGTTCCCAATCCGCCACCGCCAGACTTTCACTTCTGTCTATATATATGAAGCAATCCGGATGCTTATGCGGATTTTTTTCAAAGCCCGCTTATGTTATTCCGGGATAGATGAAATCTTTCTCCCTTTTTACAGGTAACGGATGCTGTAAGAAGCCTCAAATGCCTGCTCCGGCTCCACTGCGTTCTCGTATGCCCGTCCCTCTAATGTGCCCTCAAAATCATCCGCATCACATCTTCCATACCACGGTTCAATGCAGACAAACGGTGCATCTTTTCCTTCCGGTGACCAGATTGCAAATAAAGGTGCATCAAAATCCATGGTCACATAAGGCTTTCCATCCGGTGTGACCAGTGAAACTTCCCCAGTCTGTTTTCCTTCCACCATATAAGTGCAGCGGTCAAAAAATCCCGGTGTAAAGTACACTTTCTCATCCTCCAGCGGGATCACAATATCTTCACTCATTACTGCCAGTCCGGTATCCGGTGTATTTCCATGATGATGCACTTCCTTTAGTCCTGCAAATTGCAGACCATATCCAAGCTTATTTTCTTCGCCGTTAAATGGGCATAAGAAAGCCGGATGTGCGCCGATAGAAAAATATAAGGTCTTTGTATCCGGATTTTCCACTTTCCACATAACTTTTAATTCATTGCCTGTCAAATTGTATCCAATTTTCAAAACAAACGCGAATGGATACTTTTCCATCGTTTCCTCATTGGAATGTAAAGAAAACCAGATGGTATCCTCTGTCCGGGATTCCATGGTATGTTCCATATCCCTTGCAAAGCCGTGCTGCCCTATTGCATACGTTTTTCCGCCATAGCGGTACTCTTTATTTCTGCAGTTCCCCACAAACGGAAACAACACAGGGGAGGTTCTTCCCCAATATTTTTTGTCCGCATACCACATGTACTCTTTATCGTCGGATTTTCTCTTTACGGATTTTAGTTCTGCCCCAAAAGAATCGATCTCCACACGCAATGTGTCATTTTCCAAAACATATCTCATACAATCCTTCTCCTTGTCATCTAAATATCGTAGCAGGCAATTGCGAAACTCATCCTACTCTTCTTTCAATTGTTCAAAATCAACAAAATTTTCGAAAACACGCTCCCGCTACGTGTCGCTGGTAACGGTACTAAGAAGCCAGTCACGATTGACATCGTACCTGCCTTCTAAGTACCGACCGCTTCCCAGTGTTTTCTCAAGCTTTTGTTAATTTTTCACAATTCAATTTAGATTTTCATGAGTTTCGCAATTGTCTAAAAATATCGTAGATGACAAAAAACACAATTGTTTTCGCAATCACCTACGATATGAAATACAATTTTATAATTCGCAGTTATTTACCGTTCTTGGGAATGGGATAACGTCACGGATATTGGACATACCTGTCAGGTACATGACGCAGCGCTCAAATCCAAGTCCGAATCCTGCATGTCTTGCAGAACCGTATTTGCGGAGGTCAAGATAGAAACCATAATCTTCCTCTTTCAGTCCAAGTTCATTGATCCTTGCAAGTAATTTTTCGTAATCATCCTCTCTCTGGCTTCCTCCGATGATCTCACCGATGCCAGGAACCAGACAGTCTACTGCTGCAACTGTTTTTCCGTCCGGATTCAGCTTCATGTAGAAAGCTTTGATTTCCATTGGATAATCAGTTACAAATACTGGGCGTTTGAATACCTGCTCGGTCAGATAACGCTCATGCTCGGTCTGAAGATCGCAGCCCCAGGATACTTTGTAATCAAATTTATCGTTGTTCTTCTCTAAGATCTCAACTGCTTCTGTGTAAGTCACACGCGCGAAATCAGAGTTTGCAACATGCTGTAATCTCTCTAACAGCCCTTTATCGATAAAGCTGTTGAAGAATGCCATCTCTTCCGGTGCATTCTCTAATACATAGTTGATGACATATTTTAACATGCTCTCAGCTAAGATCATGTCATCCTCTAAATCTGCAAATGCGATCTCCGGCTCGATCATCCAGAACTCTGCTGCGTGTCTTGTCGTGTTGGAGTTTTCTGCACGGAAAGTAGGTCCAAAGGTATAGATGTTCTTAAATGCCATCGCATAAGTCTCACCGTTCAGCTGTCCGCTTACAGTAAGATTGGTCGGTTTATTGAAGAAGTCTTTGCTGTAATCTACTTTTCCATCCTCTGTCATTGGAAGATTGTTCATGTCAAGTGTGGTTACCTGGAACATCTCGCCGGCGCCCTCACAATCACTTCCGGTGATCAGTGGTGTATGCACGTACACGAAATCCCTCTCCTGGAAAAATTTATGGATTGCATAAGCGCAGAGGGAACGCACGCGGAATACAGCCTCAAAAGTATTAGTTCTCGGTCTTAAATGAGAGATAGTTCTCAGGTACTCAAAGCTGTGTTTTTTCTTCTGCAATGGATAATCCGGTGTAGAAGGACCTTCTACTTCCACTTTTTCAGCCTGAATCTCAAATGGCTGTTTTGTGCCCGGAGTTGCAACTAATTTACCGGTAACGATAATCGCTGCTCCGACATTTAATTTTTCTACCTCTTCAAAATTTTCCAGAACATCGGAATAAACAACCTGGACCGGCTCAAAAAAAGTTCCGTCGTTTACCACGATAAATCCAAAGTTTTTGGAGTTACGGATGTTTCTCACCCAGCCACCGATCGCGATGGTCTGATCCACATACTCATCCTGTCTGCGGAATAAATCTCTTACATTTACTAATTCCATTTTTCTACTCTCCCTTTCTCTCATCAACGTCTGTCGACTCTTTTATGATCTCATACCTCTGTTTCGGTATCGTTTTCTTATTCTTCTGTGCTGTCTGCGGATTCTGTACTTTCCACAGACTCTGTCGTTTCTTCTACTGCGTTCTCCGTAACCTCTGCTGTCTCTGCCAATTTATCTAAAACTAATCCTGCAAGATAAATCACACGGATCTGATTCTTTCCGTAAACAGAATCGCCATAACCATAGTTACTATATAACGTATCAGCATCACCGAAACCGCCGCTGCTTACGATCGTGCTTACATAATCTTCAAACTCCGTATCGTCAATCTGGATATCTTCTTTTTCTGCAATGGCTTTTACGATCAGTTCTAACTTGATACTGCTCTCCACACTGTCAGACCATTCCTGCTCGATGCTCTCTTCTGTATAGCCGTAAGAGCTGAGTACCGTTTCCATCTGGCTCTCATCCCCGGAGCAATAGCGGTCAATGAAATTGGCACGGATTGCTTCGATCACATCAGATCTGTAATCTGCCGGCATATCAACGGTACAATTTTCTAACAGATAATCCTCCAAAGCGGAGTAAATATCATTTTTATGAGTGCTCTCTGCGCTTGACTCCAGATACTGGCGTACCTGCTTGTACACTCCATCCACGGAATCCGCACCAAACTGTTTCGATGCAAATTCATCATCCATCGTATCCATGGTCACTTCCTTCTGGATAGAATTGACCGTAAACGTAAATACAACTTCTTTACCGGCAAGATCCGGGTTATTCGGGTATTCATCCGGGAACGTCACATTAGAATCGATCACATCGCCTACTGATGCACCGACCAGTCCGTCTGTAAATCCATCAATGTAACCGGAACCGCTTGTGGAAGAATTGTTGGACACATCAATATTCTGATCCTCTGCTGTTCCGCCGTCAAACGCCTCACCGTCTAATTTTCCGACATAGTCTACGTTTACAATGTCGCCCTCTTCCACTGTTGTCTTGTCCGGATCAGCCGTATAAAAAGGTCCTCCCTGTGTAAAAATCTTTTCCACATAATCAAGCACATCCTGATCTGTGACGTCATAATCTCCTGAAATCGTAACCGGGATTGCACTGTAGTCACACAATGTCACATAATCCGATCCCTTCAGATCATATTGTGCAAGCGGAACTGCCGGCACCTCTTCTGTGCTTTCGGTGTTCTCTACTGCTTCCGTTGCCTCAACTGATTCACCTTTGCTGCCGCATCCTGTCATGCTGATCGCTGTGGATACACACAATAAAAGTGCTAACACTCTCTTTTTCATTTAATCTTACCTTTCTTTTCCTCATTTCCTTTTCCGGCTTTTCTGCCGGAAATCCAAAAGACGGAGTCTGCCGTCTAACTTTTATAACATATCACAATTTTCCCTAAAATAAAAGGTATTTCCCCAAAATCACATTGCTTTTTCCAAAAATCAATGCTACAATAAAACACGAATTTGAAATTAGGGAGGATTTTCGTTGTGAGTCCAGTAACAATTGTATTATTAGTTATTTTAGCAGTGCTTATTGCTGCAACAATTGCTTTAATTTTCCTCGGAAAGAAAGCTCAGAAGAGAAAAGACGAGCAGGATGCACAGCTTGCTGCAACTGCACAGACTGTTACTATGTTGATTATTGATAAGAAGAGGATGCGTCTGAACCAGTCCGGTCTGCCACAGGCAGTCATTGACCAGACACCAAAGCTTATGCGCCGTTCCAAGCTTCCGATCGTAAAGGCTAAGGTCGGACCAAAGGTTATGACTCTGATCGCTGATGATGCATGTTTTGATATGATCCCTGTGAAAAAAGAAGTCAAAGCTACAGTAAGTGGTATTTATATCACGAAAGTAACCGGTGTCCGCGGTCCATTAGAGAAACCGGAAGGCAAAGTAAGCTGGAGAACCAAGTTAAAGAGAAAAGCTGAGAGCGCCAACAAAGAACTTCAGAAAGAGAAAAAATCCATGAATGAAGAAAAGGCCGCTAAGAAATCTAAGACAAAATAAGAATGGACAGGTAAGGCTTCCAGCCCGGAGGGGTTGGAAGCCTTTTTTCACTTCTTCCTTATTTCTTCAATACAAATGAAGCTTTATTATCTGTCAAACTATCTTTTCCGATAAATATTTCGAATTCTCCTGCTTCGCTCTCATAGATTCCATTCTCCGTCAAAAAAAGAAGCTGCTGTTCTGTTATGGTAAAAACTACCTTCTTTTCCTCTCCCGGACGAAGCGTAACCTTCTTAAAATCTTTCAATTCTCTGACCGGACGCACTACAGAAGCCGCAATATCATGGATATAAAGCTGCAGGGTTTCTGTTCCCGTGCAGTTTCCTGTATTTTTTACAGTTACCTCCGCTTCGATCTGTCCCGATGTATCCATCCATGTCCGATCCAAATGAATATCTGATACCTCAAATGTTGTGTAACTCAGACCGTATCCAAATGGATACAATGGCTCATTTGGAATATCCAGATATTTCGAGCGGAATCTGTCTTTATCTTTGCCTTCTACATGTGGGCGTCCTGTTGAATATTCATTATAATGTACCGGTACCTGTCCTACACAGTATGGAAAACTCATCGGCAGTTTTCCGCTTGGATTATATTTTCCAAATAAAGTGTCCGCAATTGCCCTCGCTCCTTCTGTTCCAGGCAGCCACACCTGAAGGATGGCTTTTGCCTTTTTGTTTATTTCACGTATGTCTAACGGGCGTCCTGAAAATAAAACCACTACAATATTTTGATTGACTTCCGCAATTCTATCAAGCAATGCTTCCTGTACCTCAGGGATTCTGATATTTGCGTTACTGGTTGCTTCACCCGACTGTAAACGGTCTTCTCCTATTGCAAGTACAACAATATCTGCCTCTTTTGCTGCCTGTACTGCCTCACGCAGCATATGATCCTCCTGCTCCTGCGTATAAGATTGCTGCTGCTGTTCTCCAAATCCTTCCAGACATACATCCGCCCCTAACATTGGTGATCCCTGGCAAAATGTACTGTTTTCTGAAACGTACTGTTCCTGTACTGCCTCATGCAGCGTCATAACATCTTTTGCATCTGCGATAAATGACCAGGCACCAAACAGGTTTCTGTTATCTACATACGGACCAATAAAGGCGATCTTTTTCTGTTGATCTAAAGGCAGGATATGTTCCTCATTTTTCAACAAAACAAAAGATTTCTTTGCAGCTTCCCTAGCCAGTTTCCGGTGCTCCTCACATAAAATATATTCCTGTTCTTTTTTCTGATCTGCATCTTTATATGGATTCTCAAAGAGTCCCAGATTATTTTTAAGCCGCAGAATACGAAGACATGCCTCATCTATAAGCTCTTCTCTTATTTTTCCATCCCTGACCATCTGACACAGATTTTCACTGTAAATTCCTGTCATCATGTCAATATCTACGCCTGCTTCCACTGCACGCACTGCTGCTTCTTCTCTGTCTGCACAATATCCGTGATAAATGGTCTCCTCGATGGCTGCCCAGTCTGATATAAGTACACCATCGAACTTCATCTGCTCTCTTAAAATGTCCCGCATCAACTTTTTATTTCCGGTTGCCGGGATTCCGTTAACTGTATTAAAAGATGTCATAACAAGAGCTGCACCTGCATCTATTCCCGCCTGATACGATGGCAGATAGAACTCTCTGAATGTATGTTCTGAAAGTTCTACCGTATTATAATCTCTCCCTGCTGTCGGTGCACCATATCCTGCAAAATGTTTGACACATGCTGCAATTGCATAGTTATCTTTCAAGCTGTTTCCCTGAAATCCACGCACCATTGCTGCACAGAATAGACTGTTCAGGTAAGGATCTTCTCCCGTTGATTCCATGACACGTCCCCACCTTGCATCTCTTACCAGATCTGTCATAGGTGCAAATGTCACATGAAGACCGCTGACCGAAGCCTCCTTTGCTGCCACAGATGCACACTGTTCTGACAATTCCGGTTCAAAGGAAGCTCCCTGCGCAAGCGGAATTGGAAACACCGTCTTATAACCATTTATGACATCTAGCATAAACAGCAATGGAATATGGTGCGGATGCTTTTCCATATAGTTTTTTTGTATACTTTTCAGGGTTTCAGCGCCCATGGATCCGATGACTGATCCTGCAAGATTTACATTGTCTTCTGTAAATCCCTTATCTGCCATAGGACCTGTGACAACGATTTCACCATTAAAAAATCCTCCTGTCACCTGACTCATCTGATTTACTTTTTCTTCCAGAGACATGTCTCTCAAAAGTTCTGTTAATTTCTGTTCTGTCATACGTGTGTTTCCTCTCCAAATTTCCTTCTATATTCCAGTGGTGTCAATCCTGTATTCTCCTTAAACATTTTTGTAAAATAGGAAAAATTACTATATCCAATATGTAATGAAACCGTATTGATTGGAATACTGCTGCCACACAAAAGTTTTTTTGCTTCGTCTACCCTTTTCTGCAATATATAATTGCTTATAGATACTCCCTTTTCTTTTTTGAACATCCGAGACATATAGTCTGTATTCAAATAGACTAATTCTGCCAGTTCATCTCTGTGTATCTCTTCCCTGAAATGACTGTCAATATATGTACATATCTGATCTGCGACAGAGTCTTCTTTTGTGATATATAATTTATATCCAACCGCTTTCCGCATCAAATTTTCTACATACTCCATCATTTCGTTAAATCCATTTACAGCGCCAAGCATGTAATTCTCACTCTCTTTATCTGAAAAAAGTGCATTGGCATAAATCCCCATCTCTGACAGCCATACATACACCATCTGTGTAACATCCGTCCTTAATGACAGCAAAAACTGCCGTGTGATCATCTCATTCTTCCTGACTGTCTCCAGATAACTGCGTATGCTTGCTATGACTGCTTCCACTTCCTCCCCTGCCAAAAGGGTTATATTCTAGCACCAACCATTTTTCTTCTTGAAAAAAAAGATGCGAACTTACTTATATCTTTCATCTAAGTTCTTACACTTTTCCTTAATCTTGTGACGTAAAGGTTCTGAGTGCAATACCTCAACAAAGTCTGAACTCTGTATAGCCCACGATACCATTGTATCGGAAACACACTTCACTTCTATACAATCCCATATATCATCTATATGTTCTACGAACTGATATTCCATGATCAGTTGAATCTGATCCTCTTTACAAACACGTTTACTCATAATGATTGCGCTCCTTTGAGATAGTGTGAAATGTTAGCATTTCCTAGCAATCATTATAGTGTCTCATTCATAAAGTGAATCCAATGTAAGCAGCAAAACATCCTCATCCGCCAATTCCGCAAACCAGTCCGTATATCCAGACAACGAAAAGAAAATATACTTCGTAACCTCATATTTTGCATTGATCAGTTTTCCTCTTCTGATCAAAGTTTCATAAATCCCCTTGTCAATCTTTTCATTCTTGAACTTGCACTCTCCAACAACCGCCTTTTTATCTGTCTCGGATAATGCAACAACATCTATATCGGCAGACTGTGATCTTATCTCACCATTCTTATCTCTTACATTCTCCGCTCCCCACCAGGTGCCTACTGATGTAATAAAACAGCCATATTCGCCCATGATGCCTTTCATCAAAGTATAGTACCTGCACATTTCTTCAAACACAGAACCCATAAAAGAATGTAAAACCGGTTTTACGGCCTTTTTATAATAAATCTCTCCCTGTCCCATCTCGATCACGCTGGTAGCCTTGGGAATGAACTCATACCAGAATTTAAACATATAATCTTTTAGAACATACTGCGTTTTCTTTTTATTCTTCTCATCTGTAATGCACTTCTTTTTTCAATCAGGCCAACACTGATCAATTTGTCCAGTGAATATAATACTGTCTGTTCTTTCTCTCCAATTTTTCCCGCAATCGTATTAAGCGTATTCCCGCCTGATGCAATCTGCTCGACAATGTTATTTACAACCGATACATCTGCAAATTCCTGTGTCAGTAAATTTCTTGTCTCATCATATAAGTATCCATCTGTCTGAAAAAAAAGTCTTATAATATTTTCATCCATGCTCTTTGCCGGATCGATCATTGACAAATACTTTGCAACGCCTCCGGTAATTCCATAACAAATTGCTTTATCCTCATTCGAATAGTCCGAAACAAATTTTGCTGAATCCAGATAATTAAACGCTTCCAGTTTCATCTGCGAATCACGTCTTCCAAACAATGGACTTTTTTCACTCAGCACTTTCTGCTCCATGAAACTGAGTGAAGAACCGCATAAAATGATCTTTAGTTTTTTATTATTCCAGACTGTATCGATATATTTCTGTAATATGGATAAAAGGGCATCATCTTTTTCTGCCCAATACGGCAGTTCATCTATGACAAGTACCAGCTTCTCGTCACCAATATTTTTGTCGATAAAATCAAAAACCGCCTCTGTCGTATTAAAACTGATGTTTTCCACTCCTGGCATCAGCACATCCAGTACCTGTCTTGAAAACAATTCTAAGTTCCTATGTTTTCCAACTTTTGTTGCTGTGTAAAATATCGTTTTTTTATCTTTCACAAATTCCGTAATAAGCGTAGACTTTCCGATACGTCTACGCCCATAGATAACGATCATGCCAATTCTGTCTTTTTCATAGAATTCTTTTAAGGATGCTAACTCTCTTTCTCTGCCAATAAACATAGAAATCACCTTTCTGCAAATTCGGTTTGTTTTTATTCAAATTGATTTTGTTAAAATTGATTTGAATAAAATATAACATATCATATGATATCTCGCAATCCTCTTTTAGTTTTCCCTGACAGCGTGGTACAAAAATTCAGCTTCATCAAAAGAAGATGGACTATAATACACATCAATTCCATCACTAGCTTTTTCTAAAATATAATACTCAAAAATAACCGTATCATCTTCATACACCTGTGCCGGGTATTCCAGATATACTTTGTTTTCCTCTTCATTTTTTACATTTGTTTCATTTGCCAGAAATCTATAGGTGTCCTCCGATTCATAATCAGAAATATCAATGCCATCCTCTGTCGCTTCAATCATTAATCGACCTGTTCCATAATCGGAAGTATAATGATACGTTCCGATCATTGCTGATAATTCTTCAAATCCTGCATCAGATTCTGAATTTGTGCCCTTTAAATCATCTCCAAGATCAAAATCAGACGGATACACATATTCATCAACATCCAAACTTTCATGATCAAATATATGATTGTCTGATTTGTTGCTGTCTGTGCAGGCTGCAACCAACATCATTATTGCAAACACCAGACCGATTGTGAATGCCATTTTACAATTTTTCATAATACACTACCTCAACTTCACGATTATCATATCATGTGCAAAAACGTCACATGATTGACATTCATCGTTCGCCGAATGCATAAATGCATTCTTCTCACTTGCACTCGTTATATCCTAAAATCCTTCGTATCCTTCGACATGATATTCATGGAAATGCTGCACTCTGCCAGATGTTCATAATTGACTTCCAGCTTATAATCGACCTTGATGTCAATGTTGTCTTCTGTCTCATTCACTTTCACGTCTGTGGCGTTGATTCCGACCAGCAGATTTCCAAACGGTGTGTTGTAGTATGACATATTTTTCTTGTTTTTCTCAAACATCATATGCACATTGGTCACACCCTTTTTAGTGACATCCAGAAAATCATCATTTACTTTGATAACGCTTTTCGTCACGCCGTCAAAGCCTTCCTGCACTTCATCATACAGAATATAGTGCTTTCCATTTTTCTTATAGTAGTTTCCGGTTGTGATAATCTCTACCGGGCCGTTATCCTGATCTTCTGCAAACTGTAAACCACTGATTTTCACAAGTACATCTTTTGTCATTTATGTAAACCTCTTTTCTGTTTCGCGTCATTGTCTTTTCAAGCCATATATTAGCGTGTTTCTTATAATTTAGCAAGCGTAAGCTTTTTGAAACATTGTTTTCTTATAAGTGTGCTGCTTTATTTTAGTTTTCAGCCAGCTTCTCCAGATACGGATTCAACCACGAAAAATATTTCATTCTAACCTGATAGTCTCCTTCTGCCAGCACCTTCTCATACTCTTCTGTGGTCAGTACCTCACGCAGCTTTTCTCCTGCTTCCTTATCGACCACCTCATACATGCTGTCTGAAAAACACATGTTAGGATACATCACACACCACCAGTTATGTCCGTTTCCTTCTCCGATCACAATGCGGAGTGCCTCGTAATCTCCCGCCGGAAAGGTGTAGCTTCCATAGTTTTTTACCGGAAACGAAGTGTGTTCCAGCTCCGCTGTCACATCATAGTCATAACCGTTTTCTGCGATCGTCTCTGCTGCGGCATCCTCAATTTCACCGAGACTCTGGCGCACAACCAGCTCACATTCTTCCAGATTTTCCACATCTGCCAGTTTTTCCTGCATATAACTTCCCACCGCATCACGCACTGCAAGTTTTAAGTTCTGGTCTGCCTCGCTGTCGCTGTTCGCCAGCACATGAAACCGCAGCACTTTGTCCGAAATCGTCTGCTGCAGTCTCGCCTGTCTTGTATACAAAATACCGCATCCCAATGCAGCGCACATCAGACTTCCAACTCCTATGTATCCGATCCATTTTCTTGCCATAATTCAAATCTCCTTTTCACTTGCAAAAATATAGGCGTTTGCAAAACTCATCCTACTCTTCTTTCAATTGTTCAATTTAGATTTTCATGAGTTTCGCAATTGTCTATGCTAAAATAGATAAGTGCGAAACTCGCTCATAGAATATGTTATATTGCGAAAAATAAACAGAAATATCGTACCGCTGCAAGTGACACATAGCGGGAGCGTGTCTTGAATATTTTTGTTCATTTTTCGCAATCTTCATAACCTAAATTCGAGTTTGGCTCATCGACCTTCTATCCCTACATTGAATAATTCCCGAAAACTTTGCATTTATTCCGATTTCCAGTTTATTTCTACCAGATATTGGATTTTGATGTCTTTCTCATAAGCGGCAGGAGTGTTTTGATACTTAAAATACCATGTGCGGTTATCGGCGCCGAGATTCCGGTAGCTGTTTGTGATATCGATTTCTTTCTCAAGTGCATGTGTGGCGGCCGCATTCAGATAGTCCTCCATCCGGGTGTTGAGAAGCTGCTCTTTTTCCCTTGTCATTTTTTCATAAGAAGTGTTAGTTATGTTTGTTTCTGTATTCTCTGCTTCTGCGTTTGCCGGATTTTCACTTGCAGAAACTGTGCCGCTTAAGATTTCGCCTTCTCCTGTCACAGTCACTGCGACAATCTGCTCTGTCAGACCTCCGACACCGATTTTTTCTGTTTCTTTGACTCGACAGGAAGCTGCATCCACTTTCACATAAAGTTCCGGTGCAAGTTGTAAGGTGTAATCATCCGCAAAGTTCTGCGTGAAGAATGCTGCACGCGCGGTATCCGTATCGACAAGCCCCGCCGCCCTTCCACGTTTCCAGACTTCATAGGCTGTAATCTGCGGTTTCTCGGTATCATCCTCCACTGCCCCGGACTGCTCCCCCTCTATATCGACAAAAGGAATATAAAGTGTCTCCAAGTGATTAACCCGCTCCTCATAGAGCATGCCAAGCGTCGGATACGCTTTCTGGTCAATGCCCGATGTGTTTTCCAGCAGTTCTTCCAGATAATTTCCAAGCAGCACATCAAGTTCTCCCTCTGTCTGCGCCAGACGGTCACAGCTTTCCGTCGTCATCACATAAGCGTTCCACGGAACCTCTTTTTCCTGCTCCAGCATGGATAGCATATCTTCCACTTCCGCCTCTTTTTCCAGAAAAGACCTCTCAATGAGCACCACTTTCAAATGGTTGTAATCCACCTCTTTGTTTCCTGCATACTCATGATTCAGCCACACATTTTGGAAATCGTCCTGATCTCTGATATTCAAAAGAACCGGGAATGCCTTATCCTCAAGTTCTGCGACATTACACCCCTGCAAAAAAAGACACCCAAATAAGAAGCATACCAACACCACCACACGCACTTTTTTCTTATGATTTTTTCTCTCATCCTTATTTTCTTTGCTGCTACGCTCCTCCATTCCTCGATTCGGCTTTCTTCCGGTCAGACACAGCAGTACCGGCACGCCAACGACAAAAGGTGTTCCAATCTTCCACAGCAGGAATGTCACGCAGTCCAAAAACTGCTGATTTCTGTAAAACAGCACTGTCACGCCATACACCAGAAGAAGCAGAATGAGATACGGCAGCATTCTTTTTTTCCCTTCCAGATAACCGCCGCAGTCACGGATCACTTTTTCAGCCAGATTTCCACTGTAAAAAACCATGCTGTTTAGCATCGCATACAGCGTAAAAAACCAGATGCTGAACATAAAAGCATCCGTCCTCTTCAAAAATCCGCCCGTCACCTGCACGCGGCTCATCATCGTGACCGCCGGAAATTTCATCTGAGCCAGTGCCTCGACGCCAAACAGCCCGATCAGGATCAGATACAGTGCTGCAAATACGCCACCGGAAAACCAGACCGCTTTTTCTGCTGCACCAACGCATTTCTTACGATCCGCAACATATTCTTTCAGGAACAGTACGATCGACACCATGGAATAACAGAAAAGCACATAATAGCTGCCGCTTAACACTTCTTTTCCATCCGCCACAAAAACCGGGCTCCAGTAGGCTGGCTTCACCTCCCTGCACGCCGCAAATAACATCAGAAACAGCGGTATCATCAGAAACCAGAACAGCATCTCGTACACTCTCGCCCTGCCCTCGATCCCGCCCGCCATTCCATAAAACGCGAGCAGCAATATCAACAACAGCACCAGATAAAAGCTGATGTTTTCCACAAGCCCATTCAACATCAGCGTGGAAAACAGATACGCCGTGTACGAAGCCATAAGGATAAAATACAGAAAATATCCGCCCCAGAGCACATAACCGCATACTTTTCCACACTTCTGCTTCAAAAAGTCGGGATAATTTGTTTTCATTCCTTTCAACAGATATCTCAATAATTTCAAGTACAAAAACGTGGACAAAATCCCCGCCAGAATGCAAAAAATCCCGTCGCGCCCTGCCGTATCTGCAAGCATTGTCGGCAGCAGCAGCGTTCCCATTCCAAGAAAGTCATACGTCAGAAGTCGGAACACCTGTCTGCCTGAAATTTGATTGTTTTCTGAGAACATACTTCCCCCTATCTCTTCTAACATCTGCGCATTTTTTCATCAGATTTCCATTTATCTTAAGATAAAAACTTTTCTCAACCTATCTCTTCTTTGAAAACGTCAGCTTTGTCCGCTCTTTCGGATTTGCATAAATCGGACGTTTGCGCAGTTTCCGGAAAGGCTGCCGCCAGATAAAATCCCGCTCATCCTCATAATTGTTCAAATCTGCTCCCACAAACGGCATGAGATACGGGATGCCAAAGCTTGTCAGATGCGACAGATGGGTGAGCACCGCAAGCAGCCCAAGCAGCATGCCAAAGTAGCCAAGCCACGCACAGATTCCAATAAAAAAGAATTTTAAAATGCGGAACGCCGTGGCAAATTCTTCATTCGGGATCGCAAAGGAACAGAGTGCGGTAAAGGAGATCACAATCACCACGATCGGACTGACCAGATTCGCCTCTACCGCTGCCTGTCCAATGATCAGTCCTCCCACGATTCCGATGGTATTTCCCATTGCACCGGGAAGCCGCACGCCCGCCTCCCGCAAAAGTTCAAACGACAATTCCATGATGAGTACTTCCACGACTGCCGGAAATGGGACACCCTGCCTCGCCTCAGCAAACGACAAAAGTAGTGTAGTTGGAAGTATCTGTGTATGAAAATTAGTCACTGCAAGATAAAATCCCGGCAGCGTCATTGCAAAAAAGGATGCGAGATACCGCAGGATCCGCCCGAACGTCGCAATCTCAAAACGGCTGTAATAATCGTCACTGGTGCGGATAAATGAATTGTAGTCCGTCGGCAGTATCAGTCCGATCGGCGAATTATCGCACATCACGATCACTCTGCCCTCTAATACCGCCATGGCCGCCCGGTCAGGACGCTGCGTTGTCTGAAACTGTGGAAATGGCGAATACCATTTTTTCTCTGCCAGCTGTTCTAACATTCCGCTGTCTAATATCCCATCGATTGTGAAATCCTGCAGCCTCTTTTCAATTTCTTTTACAAGTCCCGGGTTTGCAAGGTCTTCCACATACACAAGGTAGACGTTCGTGTTCGATCTAATCCCGGCCTTCAGTCCCCTCACTTTCACACGGGGCGAGCGGATCCTTTTCCGGATCAGCGCCGCATTCTGCTTCACAGAATCGCAGAAACCTTCGTTGGAGCCACGGATTACTTTTTCCGAATCCACCTCTGTGATCCCCATATTCGGATAACCATCATCCGGTATTTTCACTGCCCGGTCAAAACCGTCCACAAAAAGAATCGCCTCCCCGGTGAGCAGACCGCTCACAGCCTCCTCAATGGTCGGAAAATATGTTGCATCCGAAATTCCAAGCGCATTTTCCTGCAGTGTACAAAGGATCTCATCCCTTGTCAGTCCATTTAAGTATTTTAAAGTCTCTCCGAGTGCGGACGTTCCCATGTCCACGGACACTTCAATAAAGGTCAGATAACAGGCGGTATCCTGATTCCTGCCAAGCTTCATCTGCTTCTTTTTAATGTCCGCACAGTCATGAAAATAAAATTCCATTTCCTCTATATTTTGCGTTAAATCCGTCGATACCGGACATTTCTGATTTTCCGACATTTCCAGCTTGTTTCCTTTCTATTAATTCCCCCTAATACGAAAGAGGATAAGCAAAATGCTTATCCTCTTTCTAGTCTGTACGGTTTTCCATTTTTTATGCAGTTTTCCTGTCCTCCGGGCAGTTACTTCTTATTCCTGCTCCTGGATCATAGCCTTAACTGCGACTGCCTGATTCTTCACATGCTGGTGCATTGTCTCTGTCACCTGCATTTTATTTTTGCGGACTAATCCCTCCACGATGTCTTTGTGCTCCTTCATGAGCGTCGGGTAATTATTCTCATCTTTCAGATATTCCACACGATAGCGGTACATCTGCTCCCGGAGGTTATTTAACATATTCACAAGCTTCGGGTTACCGGTTGACTGGTAAATAATATCGTGAAACTTTACATCCGCCTCTGCGATTTTTTTCACATTATCTGTCTTAGTGGATTCCTCAAACTCATGCATGGTCGCAACCAGCTCTTCTAACTGTTCCTCAGAAATCTGCTCACATGCAATTTTTGCCGCAAGCTCGTCTAACGCTTCACGGATCTGAAGGACATCCTCCATATCTTTCTCCGTCATTTTGGCAACTTCCGCGCCTTTTCTTGGAATCGTAACGGCAAGTCCCTCCTGCTCAAGCATACGGATCGCCTCACGGATCGGTGTACGGCTGACACCAAGTTTTGCCGCAAGCTGCAGCTCCATCAGCCGCTCGCCCGGTTTTAATTCCCCTTTTAAAATAGCCTCTCTTAACGTGTTAAACACAACATCTCTCAGCGGAAGATACGCATCCATATTCAATGTTAAATCTTCTGTCATCTTTGATACCATGCCTTTCTACTTACGCGCGTTATTATAAATACTCGTTAAATATACCTGTTTTGCAAGACCGGAGGCTTTCATCGCCTCGTATGCCTCTACTGCCGTCGCTTCCTTGTCAAAAAGACCGAAAACCGTCGGACCACTGCCACTCATCATAGCATTCACAGCGCCATGCTCCATCATGTGATCTTTGATGTCTGCGATCACAGGATAAGCCGGGATTGTCACTGTCTCTAAGACATTTCCCATATCTGCTGCAATTTTATATAAATCTTTCTCTCTGATATCTGCCACAAGCCGGTCAATATCCGGGTGTACCATATCAGAGCCTAACTTCAGATTGTCATAGACGAACTTAGTAGAAACACTGATCTGCGGTTTTGCGATCAAAACAGGACATTTCACCATCGGCGGAAGCTTCGAAAGCTTCTCTCCTATGCCCTCTGCCAAAGCCGTTCCACGCATAATGCAGTACGGAACGTCTGCACCGATCTTCACACCGCGCTCCATCAGTTCTTCCCTTGTCAGTCCCAGATCAAAAATCTGGTTCATACCATATAACACTGCCGCTGCGTCCGTGCTTCCCCCTGCCATCCCGGCAGCTACCGGAATGTACTTGTGCAGCCATACATGCACGCCATCTTTTATCGCAAACTCATCCTGCAAAAGCTTTGCCGCTTTATAGACAAGATTGTTCTCATTCGTCGGCAAAAAAGAAAGATTCGTTTCCATCGTGATCTCACCGGAAGTATTCTTCGAGATCTCCAGCCTGTCAAACAAATGAATGGTCTGCATCACCATGCGGACCTCATGATAACCATCCTCTCTTTTTCGTACCACATCCAGCCCAAGATTGATCTTAGCCAGCGCCTTTACTGAAATATCCTTCATCGGTTAGTTTCTCCTTACCAAAATCGTCGCTAACACGCATTGATTGTACCTAAAATAAAACTTGTTTTTTTTGTGTTTTTTGTATACAATTAGTATCTTATCATTTTATGTCCAAAAGGTCAATCGGCACTAAACTTTTTTCTTTGCCGGTCCGATATAATTAACAGAACCATGGAAGGTTAATAACTATTCATTCAGGTGGCTGAACATTTTGTTTTCTGTAAAAACAAATGCATCCAGCTTCGCCAGACAAGGAGGATCATATGGCAATCAATTCCATTAACACTGTGACTGCTGCCGCAGCAGCATCTACACAGACAACAACAAAATCAGCAGAAAAGACATCCGAGACAACGAAAAAGGCAGCTTCTTCCAAGACAGCTTCCGGTGTCATTTATGAGAAGAGTTCTGACTCCAGGACAGACAAGGCTTCCAATAAAACAACAAACAAGACCGACAACGCAGCGATCGTTGCAAAGTTAAAAGCTGACGCAGAGCAGCGCACTGCACAGCTCCGCAGCATCGTTGAGCAGATGATGACCAAGCAGGGTGTTGCGATCGGCACCGCAGATGATATGTGGAAATTCCTTGCAAAAGGTGATTTTACCGTATCAGCCGATGTGAAAGCACAGGCACAGGCAGATATCGCAGACGACGGTTACTGGGGTGTAGAGCAGACTTCCGACCGTATTCTTGATTTTGCAAAAGCTTTATCCGGTGATGATCCTGACAAGGCAGACGCTATGTTAGAAGCTTTCAAGAAAGGTTTCGAACAGGCAACCAAAGCATGGGGAGATAAACTTCCGGATATTTCCCAGAGAACCTACGACGCAGTTGTCGAGAAATTCAACAAATGGAAAAACGGAACAGAGGATGCTTCCACTGAGGCATAATTCATAAAAAAGACCTGCGTGTACCTATGTCATGCGAACATCATGACATTGTACACACAGGTCTTTTTCTTTTGCTTTTCAGCGGTTAAAAACTTACTATTATTCTCCTAAAAGCTTCTCAATGCTTGCGAGCTTGACACAGACAACAAAGATGTCGATCGCAGTCGTAAGATCTTCCAGGCTTGGATAGGATGGTGAGATACGGATGACAGAATCATGCGGATCTTTTCCATATGGGAAAGGCGCACCCGCCGGAGTCATCACAACCCCTGCTTTTTTTGCTTTTGCCACAACATTTTTTGCACATCCATCCAGTGTCTCATATGTGATGAAGTATCCACCCTTCGGGCTGTACCAGCTTCCGGCTCCGAGTCCTTTTAATTCTCTTTCAAATGTATCCAGGATCATTTCAAATTTTGGACGGAGAGAATCTGCGTGTTTGCGCATATGCTCTGTGATTCCGTGGATATCTTTGAAGAAACGGACATGGCGCAGCTGGTTTACCTTATCATGACCGATGGTCTGGATCTTCAACTGTTTCTTGATATCCTCTAAGTTGTTGGCAGAAGTTGCAATTGCTGCCACACCGGAACCAGGGAATGTGATCTTGCTTGTAGAACAGAATTTGTAAACCATATCCGGGTTTCCTGCTCTCTTGCATTCTTTTAAGATCTCGATCAGATGATCCTGGTTAATATCATATAAATGATGCACGCAGTATGCGTTATCCCAGTAAATACGGAAATCTTTTGCTGCCGGTTTTAATCTTGCAAAACGGCGAACCGTCTCATCCGAATAAGTGATTCCCTGTGGATTGGAATATTTTGGCACACACCAGATACCTTTGATCGCCTCATCTTTGCTCACAAGGTCTTCCACCATATCCATATCCGGTCCGGTCGGAAGCATCGGTACGTTGATCATCTCAATGCCGAAATATTCTGTGATTGCAAAATGTCTGTCATATCCCGGTACCGGGCACAAAAATTTTACTTTATCTAATTTACACCATGGCGTATTTCCCATTACACCGTGCGTCATGGAACGGGAGATGGTGTCATACATAATGTTAAGGCTTGAGTTACCATAAATGATGATATTGTCCGGATTACACTCGATCATATCACCGATAAGCTGTTTTGCTTCACTGATACCGTCCAGCACACCATAGTTTCTGCAGTCTGTACCATCATCACAGGTCAGATCAACACCGGAAGTCAGTACATCCATCATTCCCATCGAAAGGTCTAACTGTTCCTGGGATGGCTTACCTCTGGACATATCAAGTTTTAAGCCTCTCTGCTGGAATTTTTTGTATTCCGCTTCCAATCCTTCCTTCTCTTTCAATAACTCTTCTTTTGTCATTTCCTCGTAGGACTTCATCTCTAATTCCTCCTGCTTTTTAATATATGTAAAGATCCAATACCGGAAAAATGTGCTCTGCTCATCAGCCTGTGAAACAGAGATCATCTCATGCCCGGAATGTTCTCTTACTCCTCTTCTGGCTCACCCTTGATCTTTTTGAAATATTCACGGATCTTCTTCTCGTAGCCGTTCTCACCCGGGACGTAGAACTTCCGGTCTGTCAGTCCGTCCGGCAGATATTGCTGCTCCACATAATGATCCGGATAATCATGTGCATATTTATATCCAACACCATGCCCCAGTTTTCCGGATGACTTATAGTGTGCATCCTGTAAATGAACCGGGATCGGCGCTGTTTTCGTATTCTTTACTGCTTCCATCGCATCGAAGATCGCATTGACTGCCGAGTTGCTCTTTGGCGCACTTGCCACATACGTGACCGCCTGCGACAAAATAATCTGTGCCTCCGGCATACCGATACGCTCAACTGCCTGTGCTGCTGATGTTGCGACAACGAGTGCCATCGGATCGGCATTGCTCACATCCTCCGCTGCGCAGATCATAATCCTTCTTGCGATGAACTTAATATCTTCCCCCGCATAAAGCATTCTGGCAAGATAATAAACGGCTGCATCCGGGTCAGAGCCGCGCATGCTTTTGATAAACGCAGAGACTGTATCGTAATGGTTATCTCCTGTTTTATCATAGCGCACCACACGTTTCTGGATACATTCACTGGCAACCTCAAGTGTGATATGGATTTTTCCATCATCACTCCGCTCCGTTGTCAGAATGCCAAGTTCGATCGCTGTGAGTGCTGCTCTTGCGTCTCCGTTTGCCACGTCCGCAAGAAAATCCAGTGCCTCTTCCTCAATGACTGCATCGTAAGCGCCCATTCCTTTTTCCTTATCATTCACCGCCCGGAGAATCAGCGTCTTAATATCTTCCGTGGACAGATTCTTCAGCTCAAAAATAATGGAACGGGACAAAAGCGCTCCATTCACCTCGAAATATGGATTCTCGGTCGTTGCACCAATTAAGATCACAGTTCCGTCCTCCACAAACGGAAGGAGATAGTCCTGCTGTCCCTTGTTGAAACGGTGGATCTCATCGATAAACAGGATCGTCTTTTTGCCGTACATGCCCTGATTGTTCTTCGCCTGCGCAATAACATCCTCCATGTCTTTTTTCCCGGCGGAAGTTGCGTTGATCTGAAGGAACTCAGCGCTTGTGGTATTGGCAATGACCTTTGCCAGTGTCGTTTTTCCGGTTCCCGGCGGTCCATATAAAATAATGGAACTCAACTTATCAGCCTTGATTGCACGGTAAAGCAGCTTATCTTTTCCGATAATATGCTGCTGCCCTACCATCTCATCCAGCGTCGCTGGACGAAGTCTGGAAGCTAACGGCGATTCCTTTTCCCTGTTCTGTTCTCTCATATAATCAAATAAATCCATACAAAAAACCTTTCTTCTTGTCCGTGTAGTGCGTACACTTGACCATATTGAATATTCTAATTTCAAAACTTGCAATATTTGAGATCATAAATTCAATTTTTAGTATTTTATTCCAAAAATATGACGGATTTTATTCGTGAAAATTCATCGCAATTATTACATTACATGAATTTGCCCTGTTTGACAAGTGGATATTTCATTTTATCTTATTTTCCACGATTAAATTATGTTTTCTATAAGTTTTGCAATTACCTATATTGTCATTTTGACCTGTGTCATGTTTCTGAATTTAATGATATTATTGCATACATAGCCCTGCAAAAGCAACCTGTTTTATGTGGGGATATCCAACGAGCAGGAGGCGGTGTCTAACCGCCATCCTCTCAAAATATTTTCTCTGAACTCTTTGTGCCTATCGTTGAAATAAACTCTCCTTATGGGTATAATATAAAGAAATTACCAATACCTCAAAGGAGGGATTTTATGATAGAACAGCTAATTGCTGAAGCAACCGAATGTGATTTCAAAGTTGCACTTGAAATAAAGAAACCCAAAAGCTGGTTAAAAAGTGTCAGTTCCTTTTCTAATGGAATCGGCGGAACTCTGTTTTTCGGAATCTCTGATGACCGGAAACCTATCGGCTTGTCCGATGTTCAAAAGGATGCTGAGGCGATCAGCCGCTTAATCAAAGAACGAATCACACCATTACCTCAGTTTATCTTAAAACCATTACAGGAAGATGGTAAAAATCTATTAGCTCTGGAGGTTTCTCCCGGCCGCAGCACCCCTTATTATTACAAGGCAGACGGC
>NZ_ACFY01000142.1 GCF_000174195.1 Roseburia inulinivorans DSM 16841
ACTTTGCATTTATTCCCTCACTTCAATTCCATAGAGCATTGCTGAAACCTCAAATATATCCCCTTTATCTGTAAAACTGACCGTTCCATTGTATTTTTCTATCACTTTGCGGACACTCTGAACACCATGCCCATGTCTGATATTATCTTTCTTGGTTGTTTTCAGGCTTTTATTTTTCTTTCCTGTTTTGCTGTTTGTTATTACAAGAAGCAAAATCCCCGACTGGTACTTATTTTCAATCTTTACAAAACGCTGTCCCTCCGGCACCTTGCTACAGGCTTCTACCGCATTATCCACAAGATTTCCATACAATACACCTATATCCCCGTGATCAAGCTGCATCTGCTTTGGAATACGAATAGATGTTTCTACTTTTATTCCCCTCGCCTTTGCCCTGCCAAATTTAATGCGGAGCACAGAATCTACGATTGGATTATCAGAATACTGCTTTTCATCTATCTGCTCAAATTCCTTGCACATCGCACCGATTTTCTCTGAAAGTTCCTGCCCATCACTATTTTCCACCAGATAATACAGTTCATGCAATTTATGTTTCATATCGTGCTTTAACTTCTGCACTTCCTTATTCTGTTTTTCTGCTTCTTCATAATAGATGTCTTTATAGTGCATTTCTTCCCTGTACATTGCATCCTCATACTGTTTTTGCACAAGATAATTAAAGCGTTCCATCATATACAGCATAAAATAATCTGTCAGGACAATGGAAATTACAATACTGGCACACATAAGCAGGCTTTTTTCACTGCCAGCTTCCAATGACAAAAGAATAACAAAGCAACAGTTCAACACCGTAAAGGCAAATACCATAACAAGCACACCCAAAATTTCTTTCGGAAAATCAGCAATCTGCATCCCTTTCTTTGAAATCAATTTTGACAGAATATACATCACATTTCCACGAACAAAGCTGCATATTACCATTACAAAATAATATTTATAACTTTCTCCCATGCTTCATACTCTGGATCATTCTTCATTGCTTCAAAACCCGCCTCTGAAATTGTAACAGATATTGACTCGCCTGCTCTTGTGGGGTGCATTGGAATTTGAGATATTTTATTGTAAATGTACTGCTTGTATTCCACCATCGTCATATCTTTAGCAGACACAGAACCTATTTTTGAATTGCCCACTATACTTCCACTAGCTTCGCTCTTTTCTCTTACACTATCCGCAAACCTTGTATCTTCCTTCTCCTGATCTTTAGCCGCATTTTTCTGCTGGTACTGATTGTAAGCCCGTGTCATATAGTTCACATTAATTGTATTACTCATAGTAACCTCCTCCAAATATATTTATATAATTTAACCCGTTGTGCTAGTTGATTGTTGATATAGAAAAACTTCAACAAAATATGCTATGCATGGCATTTAACAGTATATTCCGGGCATCCTGTGACATTGGAAAAATCAAGCAGCTAATTTTCTGAAATTTTTAACTTTTAAAAATAGGAAGGGATTTTTCGGGCTTTTTTAGTATATTTCACCAACTATGCAGTTTAAATAAAACAAGTAGCACAACGAGTTAATTTACCTAAACATGGTAATTACATATCTGCCAATTACTTTTTGACTGTTTTTTCTTCGTATAATTTTGCAATATCTTCTTTGTGTTGAAATATATCTTTCAGACGCAAGCTTTCCATATACTCATCGTCAGCCTTTTCTTGATATTGGCGTTTTTTTAATCTCTCTCCCAAAGTTCATTTAATTCATCTTTTTTACACTTTTTCGAATAAAAACTGTCTTTATCTTTGGAATGTGCATCAAACGCTCTTCCTGCCTCTTTTGTATGATCCTGCATATAGGAATAACCTTTATATCCATTTTCATCAATGTTTATTAAAGTTCCACCACACATCATATTTGAGCCATGGGCATCCTCTCTGATGATGTTCATCATTTTGTTTTTAAACTCTTTGTCCACCATCATTTTTTCAAATGCACTATTCGTTATTTGTACCGAAATATTCGATCCCCACGACATAGAATCTATTTCTTTCCAAATCTCTTTTTTAAAATTTTCCAATTTTTCTGACTCTGATAACCCCTGTGTTTGATTAACATCTGTTGCACCTGATGTAGTTCTTTTTGTAAAATCTTTTGTTTGAACAGAAAAATTACCTCCTAATATAGAATCAACACCCATGCAATTACCTCCTTGATATAATTCTATATTGTTTATTTCAATGATAGCTCCTCTAGCGTTCAGAGTAGCCCTTGTTCCCTTTGCGTTTTCTCCATACTCCTTTTTCAGTCGTGCCAGTTCATCATTATAGATAGATGTAAATACACGTGCCCTTGCAAATTCTTCCTCTGTGCTTATGGCTTTCCAGTTCCTTGATTCAGGATTGTAAGACAGCGTTTTATTTCCATTGTTGTCCCAAAACATACAAGCCGCATTCATCTTTCCTCCTGTCTTTCTCATGCTTGATTCATAGATGGTTTTTCTGTCCGGGGAAACTGTCTCACCATGCTGCATACATAATTTTCGATATGCCGCATCATCCCGCTTCCCGGTGGCAAATTCCTTCTGTGCAAGTTCCTTTATAGCTTTCTCGAATTCTTCCTCCGACATTGCAGGCTTATCACGTTTCGTCATAATATTATCCCAATTCGGTTTTGTGAATTGAATATCAACCGGCTTGAAACGCAGTGCGAAATTTCCATAATCACATTGTTACACCATTTACAATAAATTTGCGTATATTCTCTCCATCGACTAAGCGGAGAAACACTGTTCACAATAATTTCCATTACTCTATTTTTCACTATGCTTTGACATCAAAACTGCTTTTCAAATTTTCTTCATTTACGGATTCCCCTCCTACTATCGGAAGTCCTCTTTTTGCATTTCCCCATGCTTCATTATAAATCATGCACATTTCTGTTTGCCTCGCTGCCTCTGCATTCGTGGTATACATTGTCCATCCATTGTTGGAATAAGTTGCTACCATCTCCCCATTCTTATCATAAAATTCTATGTACTCACTATTGCCCGATGGCAGTTTCTGATACTTTACTTTCCCCTCAAGCAGAGTTGCGACAAAATCTATCGGCTTTAACACATTATGTCTATTTCTTGAAACAGCTTTTAATCCAGAAGTAATGATTCCCTTTCTATCCGGGGATACTTCTGATGTATAATTTTTCATCAATTTGTTAAAGCCATCTGATTTATTTTGAAATGTACCCTTTTCAAAATCTTTATAAGCCTGCGCTACAATCTGTTTTCTGTATTCTTCATCACTAATACCGCTTTTCTTTTTGGAAAACACATACTTATCGTTAAAATCGGGCAGATGGACACCGCCTATACTTCCTGTTCCTGAAAAAATCCTTTGTTGTAATGAACCATTGGACGAATTAACCTGCATTATTCCACCCTCTCCTGTAAATTTCCTAATTTATTCAGCATCTCATACATCCGGCTACTACCTAACATATAATTTTGCAAAACAAGAAACTTACCTGTCTGTTTGCTTTCTTGATATAACTTGATGTAGGCATCCTTCGCCTGATAAAAGCTGTCCTCCAATTCTTCAATCTCTTTTGTTGGCACTTCAGGAATATTCCCCTGAAAGACCTGTCCCCGGGCTGCTATTCTGGCACAGGATTTCTGCCATGCCACTTCCTGCTCATATTGCATATCCAGCCACTCAATTTCTTCTTTCGTCCATGGTGTACCACCTGCTGACTTATAATACTGCTCATTTCCATTTTTATAACGTTCCTCAATTTCAGAATAAAGCCTTGCATAACTCAATCCGCAGGCATTTACAACATCAGTATAGTCATACTGCCCTTTTTCTTCCCTAATTTCTTTTAATATTCCGGCTCTCATATCGCTGAACGATGTAACCGAATGCACAACTGTATGCTTAATTTTATCCATTAAATTTTCCCTGTTTTTCGATAATTGAGAAACCTCTAAAGTATCCTTATGAAACACTTTCTGGTCTTCATTTTGGCTTTCCTGTTTTCCCAAATATTCCCTATCAAACTTGAAAAAATCCGGCAGATGAATAGGATTACTTAAAAATGTAATTGACATATCTCTTTCTCCTTACTTAAAATCACTATCCAAGCGAAAAAGCACTATCCGTAACCGCTTCCGTCATAGCATTTGCTTCATAAGCATTAGACGCTTTTGACAACAGCCTTTCATTGTTCCACGACCGTAATAATCGGCTTCTTTCCTGTTCCTGCTTTGCAATCTTTTCATTCAACATTTCCTGCTGCTGTTTTTTAACCTGCGCCCGTTTTTCTAGATATTCTTCCAAAAGCTCTTTTTGTCTATCTTTCTTGTTGCTTGTCTTTTTATAAAAACTGTTTTGTGAACGAGCAAAAAATTCCGATTGATTATTAACACCAGACCATGAATCGCCCCTATAATCTTTAGCAGTAGCTCCTACAGTGAGCACCATAGAAGCTTCCAACGGTGCAAAGGACGAAGTTAAGTCACGTTTAAGTGCTGATAATATCTTTTCCCTGTACTCCGGATCATCTTTCATATTCTTAAATGCTTCCTCTGATATGTTGATAGCCACATTGGTTATAGTTCTATTTCTGGGTATCTTATCAATTTCAGCATAAAATTCCTTTTTGAAAATCGCCATTTCTTCCGCTTCTGATAATTCCTTTGTATTGCCCGTTTCTTCCGTGCTGTTTACGCTCTTTGTACTTTTCGTTGTTGCAACATTGTTCTGATAATAACTCTGTCCTACTCCACTAATAGCCATTTTTAATCCTCCTTTATCAGCACTTTTTCATAATATCCGATAGTATGCTTGTTGCTGTTCCTTGTTTGTAATTTATACTTTTAAAGGCTACCAAAAACTTCTCTTTAGCCTGCTCCATTATTGATACTGCGGTTTTCTGATATTTTGTATCAAACATTTGAGCCTTATCTTGTGTTTTTACTTCATTTTGAGGGCTATTTCTACGGAAATACCATGAACTGTCTGCGTTTTCAAATGCTTTATTGGTTTGTTGACAGGTAATATATCCTTCTAAATTTGCCAGACGCATTTTAAAGGCTTCGTCCAATCCGGCTAAATCTTCGTCAAGTGTCAATGACCTTTTCCCCGTAAGTTCGTAGGAAACTTCACGATCTCCATTTTCATGTTCTTTTACGATTTCATTATAACGGGTTTCATATGTATCCATTATAGATTTCATCACATCTTCAACATTATAATTCCCGTCTTTTAATGTTAGGCTGCTAATATCCCGCATTGCGGTATAGTGTTCCCAAGCAACCTCATTTGTATTTTGTATTGTCAGTTCCCTGACATTGGTATAATCCGAATCGGGTTCAAATTTGCTTGCCATTTCCCGCAGCATATTTCTTCCTGCATCAGAAATAGAAAGATTTGCCGACTGCTTCACCATCTTTGAGATTGCTTCCCTAACAGTTGCTTTTCCCCGTATATAATTTGTAGTCGTTCCCAAATAATCATAATTATGTCCGACTCCATTAATAGCCATTTCCTAATTCTCCATTGTCATCAATTTTTTATATTGCCGCCCCTGCCCCCTTGCAATAAGTCCGGGCAGTCCGCAAAAGCAAAGGTTTATGCGCCTTGCGGAATATGAACAATTTCTCCTTATGCCTTTATATCAAAACTTGCCCCTGTCGGCGCAGATGTACCAGAAACCGCAGCTAAGAGGTTCTGCGTAACACTTTTTACATCAGTGCCAGTAGCTGATATTGTAAACGTTTCATCTTCTGTCAGCTTCTCCAACTGCGCCTTTTTCTCTGCCCGTCTCTTAGCTGCCTTTTCTTCTGAGATTTTTCTTTCCTCACGCTTTTTCTATAATCTTTCTTTTTCTTTCTTTTCCGCATTCAATGTAGTTGAATTTTGTTTTGAACCACTGGTTCTTGTCATACCTCCGCAAGTAACAGAAGCATTCCCATCGGCATCTATTACAGTTGTAACACCATGTATCACTGCATTATCAGCTTTGGCTTGTGCAAGCATTCTATTCTGTCCCGGTACTGCACCAGTTAAATTAAACTCTACTTTCTTGGCAAATTCCGGATCATTTGCCATTTTCTTTAGACATTCGCTAGAAAGATTTATTACCACTTTATTTTCATTTCCACTCATAAGACTGCTACCCGTATTAAAAGTAATCTCCGGGAACTTTTTACACAGTTTCTCATAATATTCCTGCACTTTGTCCTTGCTGTTTGTCTTTACCTCCGTTGCTACATTAGTGTTTCACACTCTTCTACTTCGAGAATTAATTGCTTTTTCATATCCTGTCATAAAACTCGCTATATTAAACAATTCCACCGTGCTTATATTGCTGTTCCCGAAGCTTATCCAACGATTTTGCTCCATCCGGGCTATACAAATCCAATAATTCCAAAAAATTACCAGACTCCTTACACCCATTCAATATCATACGCATACTATCCGCATCTTTACCGAATAACATACCCAACAGACTCATATCATACTGATTTTGACTATCACTTAATACTCCCTGCTGATGTAAATCCTCCATAAAACCATAAGAACGAACCTCGGAACCTATTCGCATCGCCACATTATATAAATCCGGATCAACAGTATGAAGATAATTTAGGTAGCGTGTCTCAATATTTCTATTGGGCGTGCCGCTCATCATCCAATTTGCTATATCTTCCAAAGATGCACCTATGGCAGCATCATCAATCAAATGCATCTGCCATCTTCCGCTTTCAGTCTTTGTAAAGGTATATTTTCCATCTTCCGAATACAATGTATTTGACCATGAGTTTTTTGGAGCCGCCTGGTCTCTGACAAGCACTTCAAATGCATCCATTGCAACTCTGTCTGGGATACACTTTTTCTCATCTGTTGGTAATTCCATTTTCCCCAATGCTACTGCAGTTTGCACTAGTTCATAATCCGATATGTTTTCTCCATGATAAAAATAAGAATTTTGTTCTTTCAATTTATCAAATGATGCCGGTAGTTTTACTTCTGCCAACTGTTCTTTGGAAACCTCAGTCCAATCTTCTTTTTTCTTACTACCTGCGGTCTGCATCTGCACTCTCGGACCGTTTGTAATCTTTGTACCATATTTTGCATTTACCATATGTTCTGTTATTGTCACATGTGCAAACTGAAATAAACTCCTTTGGTTTCTTGTATTTCCGTAACCTTCAACTTTCACAGCATATGGAAATGATGACTTCGTATTCAAAACAGAGTAAGTACCTGTATAAAATGTATTTGCCGCTTGTATTCTCATAATATAACCTCCAATCCAAACAGAAACAGCGTCTATTTTCACATTCAATCCCTTGAAAACAGACGCCATCCTTAGCTCATAATATTTATCGACATTCATTCATTTTTCTTTACAGAATGGAACGAAACCTGAAATTTGGGCGTGCCTCTTACTATATCTGTAACCCTATAAGTTTTCGATACTCCTTTGCATTTTCACAATCTGATACAATTCCTGATTGCGCATCCAAGCAAAACGGTAACATCTGCCAATCCTCATTGCCACATGCTCCTACCAATAACAATTGTTCTAAATAAGTATTAAAATCTTTACCCAGTATATATCCATGTCCTTCACCATCGTCATGGCTAAGATATACCACAGACGGATTTATTTCACTCTCTTTCATATCAAATGCTATTGCATCACCATTAGGGACATTCATAAAACCCAATTTTGTGTTTCCCATTTGACTTATAAATATTTGCTTGCTTCTCTGATACTCAATTTATCCATCTTGTCTTTATGAGTTTCAACAAAATTTCTTACCCAATCCTGATTTGTCTTAGAATAATCTCTCAGACTCCAACCGATGGCTTTGTTGATAAAGAACTCTGAACTGCCAAAGTTATTCACTAATATTTTTTCAAGCAATTCCGTATTTGTTCGCTCTTTCCTACAAAGCTGGTGGTCAATAGCAATTCGGCGCACCCAAAAATCTTCATCTGTTGACCACTCCAACATTAGGTCATTTATTCGTTCATCTGTAAAAGCTATAATCTATGCCGAGATACCCCATCACATCGGATACACCTTCTGTCCATCTGGCATACTCCTCCTGAGAATATGCTACTGTGTGCATATTCCCACAAGCATTCCGCAACAGCGTAGACAGCGAACCCGCCATCTTCTGCGCTTTCATATATGCCTCTGTATCATAAGGATCATTACCGCCGGAAACCTCCACACCCTGTTGCTTTACCTTCAATATGTAACCGTCGTTTACAGCGATGCGCATGTCGGATGCAATATTGACGGAATTGCTCAGCCTGTTTAGAGAAGAACTATCTACCAGCTTAATCGGCGTTTTGAGCACCTATACCAAATCCTCTATGGGATTTAACAGATTCTGCATCGAACCATTGAATACCTCCCTGTCCTTTATTGCTGTATTTTTCACATTTGATGTGAATTGTCTGGTATTCGGATTGATATAATAAGATTGATTATTTGAAATTTCCATTGTTTTCTCCTTTGGTTATGTTCTTCACAAGCTCTGCTTCCATCATAATATTTGCATCATAAGCATTGGAAGCCTTTGCCATCTGCCTCTCACTGTTCCATGACTGAGTCTGTCTACTTCTTTCCAGTTCCATCTTTGCAATTTTTTTATTTAACATTTCCAGCTGCTGTTTCTTAGCCTGCGCCCGCTTTTCCAAATATTCTTCCAGCAGTTCCTTCTGCCTTGCCTTTTTCTGCCGTCCGGCATCAGTTCCCTTTGCGGAGGAACTCCCGGAATAACCGTCATTCTCCTTCATGCCCTGCGTATAGCCGTAACATTTCTCATATGTGTCATCTATATGCATATATGATATTTGTGGAATATAGTTTCCAAAATTAACTGCCTTATTCTTCGCTAAAGCGTCTAATATTTTCTTCTCATATTCCGGATCAGTCTGCATTCTTTTATAAGCGGCATCCGTAATATCTATAATATCATTTCTATTCCGCTGCGATGGATGTGTATATAATGAATTCATCTTTTCATTAAAATACTCCTTGTATTCCTCCAAGGTCATATCTTCCGAGGAAACCTGACTTTTGTCTGTGACCTTTTCCGCAGATCCCGCTTGTTTTTCCTCCTTCCTCAAACCCATGTAACTCTTTGCTGTTTCATAATAACTGCCATAAACTGAACCTACATCCATTACTACATTCTCCTTCCTTTTTCATATTTTTTTATTTTATTTCCTTCTGCTGCAGCATTACTGTGACTTTAAACACATCGTTTTTTATTTTGATATCCATATCTCCAAGATAATGGTCTGCCACATCCTTTACATTTTTTAACCCTATTCCATGCTCCATCAAAATATCCGGCAGATCGCTCTGTTTCGTTGTCATCGGGACGATACCTCCATCTTCCCATATCACTTTCCCATCAAAGCTGTTTTCCACTTCAATCAGTAGGAAATGATTCTTTTTCTTTAAAGTCAGATTGATATATCGCTGTTCCTGCTCCAGTTTCTCGCAGGCTTCTATGGCATTGTCTAAAAGGTTATTCAGAATGATACCTATATCAAATGCAGAAATTGTGTCTGTTTCCCCCAAGTTAAATTTTACTTGAAACGAAATACCTGCATTTTCCGCTTTCTGGTATTTATCATTGATAATCACATCTGTGACCGCATTTCCTGTATTGAATTTATAGTCCATAGTCTGTATGGTTTCATCCAGCTTTTCGATATAACTCTCTACTTCATCATATTTCTCACTTGCCACCAGCCCTTTTATATTCGTCATATGGTTTTTCATCTCATGCCTTACTCTGCGAATGCTCCCGTAGAAGTTCTCTGCTTCTTCCAGTCTCTGCTTCATGGCTTTGACCTGTTGTTCTTCCACAAAATGTTTCTGCCGTTCTTTTTGAAGCTCCCTGTAATTCTGGTAGATGTATATTGCCGAAATTTCCCCCACATAGATAAGAACCGCAATTATCGGTAATTTCCACAACATTTCCTGCTTGTCATCATACAACAGAAAAACTCCACCCTCGATTTGCACTACGGAAAGGTCTACGCTTATTCCTACAATCATACTCCCTACAATATTCAGTACTGAAAGGAATATCGTTTCCTGCCATCTCAGCATAAACGGTTTCTTTACGATTTTTATCACGACACCTGTCATAATCAGTAATACCAACGTGTACGATAAAAGCAGGATGCCCATACCTATCGCCATACCCAGATAAACCCGAAATATATATTCCTCACTCAGAACATCCAACCCTCTAAATATGCTCTCCACTGTACATTGATAAATACTGTCTGCAATCAAATAACTTAACGCATGAAAATTGTAAAACAGCAGCAGTATGAATACCGCCTTTTCCAAATGTTTTTGGTATTTGCAAAAACAATATCCCAACACAATGACAGCGGACATTGTATATCGTATTACCCCCGGCTTTTCCAGCCATAGCCCCATGCAGATATTCATCACTGCCAATATTCCTGCAACAATCCATATCCCTTTCTCCCACCGAAAAAATACATTCCACAATACCAGAAAAAGAACGATTTGCAGAATAATAGGATAGATTTCAAAAAGCTTGCGAATGATTTCATATGTAACCTGACTCAATTATCTTTCCTCCAAAATGTATTCCAAATAACGCTTTACAAAGTCCTGATATTTATACTTGGATATCAGCAGACTGTCCCCGTTTCTCATTTTCACCTCTGTCCGGTCATATCGTTCCACATATTTTATGTTAACCAGATACCCTTTGTGTATACGGAAAAAATCCGGCTTAAGCTCGCTTTCCAGTGAGCTGATCTTGTCATAATATTCAATTTTTTCATGCCGCAAATACAAGGTCACTTTTCGATTACTGCTTTCAATATAGTAAATATCATCTGCTGAAACACTTCTTGTTCTATTTCCATTCCGAACTAATACTTCTTTTGGTTTTTCCTTTTTCTTTGCCATCAAATATTGATACTCCCGTATGGTCTGTGCAAAAACCTGCTCAAAATTGCTTTCCATCTGGCTCCTGAGCTGCTTTGCCACAGTCATTCCATCCTCATCTCCCATAGAGATATCCAGAAAAAGTATGTCTATTTCTTCTGCATTTGTCTCATCCTGAAACTCCAATAATTCCTTGCCCGATGAAAACTCTGTTATCTTACAAAAAGTTTCCTGCTTCTGTATCAGCTTGCGTATGTAAATGCGTATATTTTCCTCATCATCGCAAATTGCTATGTTCAACTGTTCCACCTCATTTTCATGGCTCATTATCAAATATGGATAACATCATCTATTGTTCATTTATATTATCGGCAGATTTCTTTCTTTAAATTCGGAAATGTTGTGACTGGACTTCTGAATGTTGCGACTGGACTCTAATCTTCCCGACAATTATCATCTGAATTGATTTTCTCCATCCGTAACCTTGCCTGTTCCCTTTGTTCGTCACTTAACCTTCTCGGCTTACGATAACCACATAACAGGAAAAAGCAGATAGATTGCTACCTGCTCTTTCCATAAAACTTTATAAACTTGCTTCCTGACGCTTGGTCTTTGGTTTCTCCGGCATCTTCTGATCGGATATTTTCTGCTTCATCTTTGGAAAATCCTAATGCAAACATATTATCGAAGTAAGAAAAACAAAGTACCTTTGCAGTGTCCTCTCGCTTCTTTGCCATTTCTCGAACAGATGGGATTTTTTCGCCTGCTGAAAGTTGTCCACTATAAATCGCACACCTTATTTTTTTATAAGTTGCAAATAAATATGTTCCACATCGTGAAACACCCATTCATCATAAATCATAGATTTTATCTCCTTTATCACACCAACAGACAATACGATTAAAAAAATTGCCTGATTTACTCATTCGCTTTTTAAGCAGAAAAAGTACAATGAAACTATCAAACGAAAAGGAGATTAAAATATGGCAACATTATTAGAAGCAAATGAAGTAACAAAAATCTATGCTAAAGGGCAACGTCCAAGCCTAAATAAAGTATCTTTCAATGTAGCAGAAAGTGAATTTATCGCTATTATGGGTGCTTCTGGCTCTGGAAAGACTACATTGCTTAATGTTCTTTCCACTATTGATACCCCTACAAGTGGCAGCATTGTAATCAATGGTGTTAATTTAAAACAACTGAGCGACACAGGTTCTGCGGATTTCCGCAGGGATAATCTTGGATTTATATTTCAGGAATACTTTTTACTTGACAGCCTTACCATCCGAGAAAACATCTCTGTCCCACTCACTTTACAAAAGCTTCCGCATAAAAAAATCGAAAAAATGGTGCGGAGTTTAGCAGAACGCTTTGGCATTGCCTCTCAGTTAGACAAATATCCAAACGAGCTGTCTGGCGGGCAAAGACAACGAGCATCGGCGGCAAGAGCCATTGTAAAACAGCCAAGTATTTTATTTGCTGATGAACCGACAGGAGCATTGGACTCAAACTCTGCTACCGAGTTATTAAAAACTTTGAAAGAAGCAAATGATGAATTGCATACCACGATACTAATGGTCACACATGATGCATACGCTGCAAGTTTTGCTAACCGTATTCTGATTTTCAAAGACGGAAGCATTATACGCGAACTTCTTAAACAGGATGCCGATAGACGAACATTCTATGAAACCATTGCACAAGAAGTAGCCAAATTAGATACGGAAAGATAAGGGGGCAAAATTTATGAATAATTTATCAATGGCACTTAAAAATCTTAAAAAAAATTTTTCATTTTACGCCCTTTACCTGCTTTCTGTATCATTTGTAATTACTGTCTTTTTTGCATTTACTTCATTCTCAATGAATACAGTTATGCTTGAAAAGATATCTGGTAACGGGCGGGTTGAAATGATGTGTAACGTAATTTCTGTATTCCTAATGGCTTTTGTTGTTTTTTATATGTCATATTCCAACCGTTTCTTTTTACGTCGTCGAACAAAAGAACTTGGTGTTTACGCATTATTAGGATATAGAAAAACCACAGTGTTGTCATTGCTGACAACAGAGAATTTACTGGTTTGTTTTGGAGCGTTTATAGTAGGAATACTTCTCGGTATTTTTTTTCATAAAAGCATTGTTTTTGGCATAACCAAGTTACTGGATTTATCTATCAATAATTCAAAAATACCCTTTTTCAATGTCAATGCCATTGCAAAAACAGCTTGCTTTATTTTTGCTATCGTGATTGTATTGATGCTGTCTAACAGCAGGTTTCTTTTCAAGACATCGCTTATGGGATTAGTTAGATTTGAAAAAAGTGCTGAACGAAAAATGAAATTTCATGCTGTTCCTTCCATCGTTGGCTTTTGCTGCATTATTTTGGGGTATGTTCTTGCATTGGATATCCTCAGAGGAGATAAATCTGTTTGGTTTTCGATTGGTTATACCCCCATTGCCATGCTGACACTTGTACTCGTAGTTGTGGGAACAATACTTTTTATTTCATCCTTTCTTCCTTTTGTAGTACACATAAGCAAAAACAACAAACGGAAGTTTTATACAGAAACAAAAATAATTACTTCCCCAAATTTCATATACCGTATGCGTTCAAACTCTAAGACTTTAATCATGCTTACACTGTTATCCGCAGCAACGCTTACCGTCTCCAGCGTTATGGCTTTATCTTTATACTATCCAATAGCTGCTGTGTCACGTATGGCACCGTCAGAAATTGAATGTAGAATTGAAAATGAAAGCGAAATAGATGCAATCAAACAAATTGTAAATGAGCATTCGTCCAAAAATGATGTTTCATTCCTGCAAACGAATATTTATAAAGTTACATCTACTTCCGAACAAGTTCCTTTGGAATATAGTGCAGGAAGCTCTAAAGGTGATTCAGATAACGAAAAAATTCTGCGAAATGCAGGGTTTGAATGTATCTCTTATTCAAACTATATGGCTCTCTTAGAAGCACAAGGGAAAAAAGGGGCTTTGGAACAAATTGGCGGGCTACACGATAGTGAGTGTATTTTAGTAAAATACCAGCCAGCTTCAGACAATGCTGAAACAGGTAATGTTTATCCTTTGCTTATAGGTAATGAAGAAATTTCTGTAACAGTCATCGCAACTACTTTAGATAATCCCATTTCATTTGCAAATAGCATTGGTACTTTGATTGTAAGTGACGACTTATATGATGCAATAGCAGAAGAAATTAGCCCCGAAACGGAAGTCCTAAGTATAAATGGGCAGTCAATCAAAGATAATGAAGCTCTGTTTCTTGATTTATCTGAATATTTAAATGATAGTCCTTATTTACAGGGAAACTCGCATAGGATACATGAGATATTTTCCCTAAGCAGTTCAACCTTCTTACTGCTTGGATTTCTTGTAATCTTGTTTTTTATCGCAACTGGAAGCATATTATATTTTAATAATCTTTCTGCCATAAGCGATTCGAAGGCTGATTATGAAATCTTAAGAAAAATCGGATACACAGACAGAACGGTGAAAAAAATAATAAAGAAGCAGACGATATCTTTTTTAGTATTCCGTTTTTATTCGGGTTGGTAGACTGTGTCTTTGCAACATTAGTATACAGGACAGCCCTTATGCAGAACATTCTGAAAGAAAGCCTTATTCTGTATATTCCTACGTTTATCGCTATTCTGCTTACATTTATAATTTATATGATATATTACTGTATGACTGTCCATACTTGCTGTAAAACAGTTCTAAAGAAATAAAAAGCTATATGAAATCATCGAGTTTTATAGCTCGGCGATTTCGTACACTTTATTTGTTCACAGAGAGATAATATAATTTAATGAGAAAATAGGAAGGAGGCAAAACATGAAGCAAACAATTTTAAAGCTACTGCTTTTTATAAATTCTATTTTACTCATTGCATATATGGGGCTGACCTCTCATGCAGATTTTCATTTAAACACCAGAGGTGTCATTCCCTTATTTTTATCGTCTTTGCTGCTAATAGATGTTACTTATGTAAGTTCCTGCAACATTAGGGAAAATAAAACTATTTCCCTATTTTGTGGTTTATTAGCATTAGAAAGTTGGTATATACTCTTAGCTGCTTCGGGCAACTCCATCACAAACACTATTTTTTTCGCTTTAAGCCCGGTAATATGGTGTGTTTCCATTAAATTCATACTAATGTTTTTGTTCCAAAACAGCGGATACAAATATCAGAAATTAATTAATCTCTGCCTGACGGGAACTTGTATTTTTGCTCTTATTGGCGTATTGGTGTCAAGTAAAATATTTTTCCTTCTCTATTTCATACAATTTATGGCAAGCTGGCTGTGTTTTATTTTTACAGTGATATATCATAGAAAAAGAGTTGCTTTTGTTTTTAAGTCAGAATGGAGGCATATCATTTTCTCCCTTATAGCAGTTATAGTTTTATTCCTTACTTATTATTTTTCAACAATGAGAGTTCCTGAACATCTTTCAAATTTTGGTGTATATATTCCTATACTATTGTTTTGGGTAAGCATCCACGGTATCATACTGAAAGAACAAAACAGCCTTCCATTATCTGCCGTATTCAGTAATCGCCAATTAACATTACTTATATTTTCTGGAGTAATTATTTTTAGCTTGATAGCAATAATCTTAAATGGTGGATATTCTTTGCTTTTTATTATGCTGGATGCCCTGTTTGCGTTTTTATATGTTTGCAATATTGCTTTGGATTTCAATTTCAAGAAAGGACATAATAAGATAATCAAGGAAAGCAAATACCATGTCGCACTACAACAATTACAACGGGAAGAACAATTAAATCTTGAATTTGCAAACTTTCTCCACGATGATATTCTTCAAGACCTGCTTTCTGTAAAAAATATGATGAAAAAAGCAGACCGCCCTGAAGTACAGAAAATTATCACGGAAACTCTCGATAATATGAATACTTATATTCGTGAGCAAATGCAGGATTACCATCCTACATTGCTTCCAAAACTGACTATAAAGGAAAACTACCAAAACTTGCTTGATGGTATTTCGCAATCTTTTCCGAATCGTAATCTCTGTGTCTCCTTTGATTGTTCAGACTCCTTATTTCTGGTTGAGCCATACAATATCTTTGTGTACCGCCTGCTGAAGGAACTTGTCACGAATGTTTACAAACATTCGACAGGGGAAAAAGCATGGATAACCCTTACGCAGGATAATGGGATTATAATACTGAGTGTGAGTGACAATGGAACTGTTGATGCAGATGTTCTCTCATCTGCTGACAGGTTAAAACATCGAGGACTTGCAATGATTACGGAACGAGTGAATGACATGGATGGCTCTGTAACTATATCTAATAACCATCCACATGGGATTTGCGTACAAACGATATTGCCGATGAAAGGAGATGTTTCTTATCAACATTTTGTTAGTAGATGACCATGCTTTATTTTCTAAAAGTTTGGAGATTGCATTGTCAGATTATTCAGAAATTGAAACCTTTGATAGTATCAATGATGTTTCTCAATTAGACAATTATATTGTATCTAAGAAACCAGACATCATCCTTATGGATATAAACTTGAAGAATATATCTTCCGAGGATGGTCTGGAATTAGCAAAACAAATACTAAGTTGTTATCCAGAACAAAGGGTTGTAATTCTGTCTGGTTATGATTTGCCCGTATATCGAAGTGAAGGAAGAAAAATAGGAGCAAAAGGATTTGTTAATAAAAATATTGAACCTGAAAAGCTCATATCTATTCTTTCTAAAATAATGCAGGGGATACTTTATTTTGACAGGGAAATTCCATTCATAGAAGGATTGACCGATAGTGAAAAACAAATTATACAGCTTATAGCAGAGGGACAAAAGCGAAAAGACATAGCAAGCACACTTTATATTAGTGAACGTACCTTATCAAATCATTTGCAGCATATATTTGAAAAACTTGATGTTACATCAGCGGTTGAAGCCGTGACAAAAGCGATTCAACTCGGATACATCCCGCCAATATGTTAATTAAGAGCCGATGATCTTGTGAAACAGTTTACAAGTGCATCGGCTCTTCGTCTTCTTTGATGATTGTCACACACAAACCATATATATTATTCTAACTTTTCCTCCTTTCTGACCACAGAGTAGTATATAAAATAGATGTTTTACACCCACGGAACGTAGAAAATGGTGAATATGTGCGGATTCTACGCTTCGTAGAGTATTGTCTTTTTACTTTTTGCTAAATTTTTTCCATCTACCTCGCCGATAAATTTTTCTATCAGTCTGTTGACTTCATCCGGCTGATCCGTATTGGAATTATGACCAGCATTCTTTATCCATTTAATCGGTAAACCTTCTCTCTGATGCCATTTTTTATTGTAGCTTTTGGCTGAGCCCGCTTTATCCTTTTCGCCACAGATAAGAAGTGCCGGACAACTGATACGATATGGCAGATCCGCTTTGACTGCCTCAGCAAGCATTCTGTACCCGAAGCCGGCAAGCCGTGCATATTCTTTCGGATCTGGATCATAGGACATCATCATCTTACGCATAAGATTCTGACCATATTCCGTCTCTGCGCACCCTCCTGAACCAGCCCTAAGAAGCGCTTTCCATGGATATATCTTATATAATGGCTCTGCTCTTTCAAGAAGCCATATTTCCATTGCAGTCATATATGACTTTTGAAGCGGTGCAGAATCAATGGAGATAAAGCCTTTTATCTTATCCGGATATAATTCCATATACATTTGAGCCAGATATCCACCCATAGACTGACCGATAATGATGGGATTATAAATTCCTTCTTTTGCTAAGATTTTATAAAGCCATTGTGCCATGTCAGACAGACTGTAATTATTCGTAAATGGTCTGGATAATGCATGTGATGGTGCATCCCATACAAACACATTCTGTTTTTTCTCAAAATATTCTATCTGCTTTTCAAAAAGCCTGTGATCTGCTGTAAGTCCCGGCAAAAAAACTAATGTGATTTTTTGTTTATCTATTATATTTACAAAATAATGGATACAGCCACAGGAGGTCTTATAACTATTTTCTATCATTTTCCGTTTCCTTTCCATAAACCATTTCCCAATGATTTATCATTTCCAGATATTCCAGCAATGCATAAAATTTTTCATTCATAAGCTGCCTCCATTGACCAATTAACGGAAGACCTCATTTGATCATCACGTCAATGACTATAACGTACCATAGTTATACGGTCAAAACAGACGAGCATGATTACACTCTATTTTCACACAATCCATTAATTTCATCAATATCAGCCTTAACTCTACTAATATCCAAATAGCAGCACAGGATTAAAACAACACCACACATTCCAGCCAAAACATAGACAGGAAGCTGATTAACCCAGTTAAATACATACCCAAATATCAGAACAGCTGCTAATACCAGAAGATAATGAAGCAGTATACCAAGATAAATATTTGCAATATCAATCTTATACATCATGTGTTTGATCACTTCACAAACAACACTTAGTAAAAGAGTCTCAAAGATGGTTGATATGCAGATCATTGTTCCATCATACCATAATGCAACAACAGACAGCACTATCAGCACAATAGCAGTTGTGACAAATGCATTATTCAGAAATTGTTTTATTAATAATCCCTTTCTTCCCATGATTTTTCCTTTCCAAAAAATAAAAAGTACTATAAGAAATGAAATGGTCTGTGCCACAGTAATCCTTAAAAACATCATTTCATCTGCGCCAGTAGAGCTCTCTATATGAAGCAGATTCACAATAGTATTATTCACAAAATGATCGGCCATACCCATATACAAATTGCCTTCCATGTATGTAATCATTGCAAGCTTAAGCCCAACCAAAGTTGATGAAACTATAAGCATGATAGCGTTGGCTATCATCCCCTGAAAGCTGCTCTGTCCGTCAATATAGTTCCTTACAGGTCCAACAATATGCCAAAATCCAAAAAGTAAAGAACATATACCGGTAACCTTCCAGAATCTCCTGCTATTTAGCACTCGAGGAAACAAACCTCTAAAAAGTCCCTCTTCCATTAGTACATTAATGAAATTGCCAATGATACAAATTAGAATAAAAAGCACACTTGTCTGCTTAGCAATGTTAGTATCTACGGCATATGCACTTACATAGAATCTTATACCTGCGTATGTTCTGTTTTGCATAAGTATTAATATTTCCACAAAATAGCCAATAGCAAACATGGAAAGCCCAAGTGCCAATCCCTTTACTGCACTTCTAATATAGTCATTTTTTACAAATCCAATATCTGAAAGTGTTTCTCCACTTCTTCTTACAACAAGACAAATGACAATAATTCCAAACAGCTTATGTATAAAAGCTTCTCCTAAAATAGTCTGGTCAGTTCTTAATACAAAATACTCGAATATCCTCGCAACAACACACACAAGATAAATTGTTAATACCTGTCTAATTACCCGCTTATCTTTCATGATCCAATTTTCCTTTCCTGCTAAAAATTAAAAGTTCTGGCTTTAATATACACAAAAAAGGATACTATGTGATGGATTCCTGCCGGAAATACAAATATTATGTACCAAGTTACAAATTATCGGGCAAATGCTTCTTTTATACCTGCTATATAGCTTCTTGTAACAACAATATGCTCATCATTGCCAAGCACTGCTTCTATGTGGCTATTCTTAGATATCATCATACTTCTAAGCTTATACTTATTTATAATACAATTCTTTCTTACTCTGATAAAACCAGCTGCCTCTAAGAGTTTCTCTAATGAGAGTAGATTCTCACTACTTTCATAAACCCGACTGGCTGTATACAGATATGTACGCCTGTCAATTGTCTCAATATAATATATATCTGTTGGATATAATTTGTAGATCTCATCCTCATATTTAGCCGGAATGGTAATAGAAAGAGATCTTACAAACTTCTCAACCTGCTCTACTTCTTTCGTTTGTTTATGAAAAAACATGTGAACCTCAGGTTCTTCATATTTCTCATTCTTATTCATAAATAATTTCATATGTATACCCACAATATTATCAAATTATTGCACTCTGCTTTGTTCCACTTTCATTAACAAAAAGCATAAAACTATGAAAGAAACGCTCTTTCACATACGTGATACAATTTGTATCATTCCCGCAAATGCTTGTTTTATCGGTGTTTTTTGATTTCACTTAATGAAATATAAGTTCCTACTAATATTACCAATACCGATATAACTGCAAGAATACTGGAAATGAAATCTCTGATAACATCGTAATTCCCTGTTCTGTACCAGGACTTCAACATTCCTTCTATCATTTGCATTTCCACAACGCCATCGGATGATTCCTTATTCTCTCTACAATCTCAGTATCCTCAAAAAGCAACTCCGGTTTATATTCCTTGGCTATAAACCTTTCCATATAATCCATTTCTGCTTCTGTCGGCTTCATAAGCGATTCTATATACTCCTTCGCCTGTTGTTTCTTCCCTTCCAAATCGAACTTATCCTTCGCAGCCAGAACCGGGAATAAATCAGATTTTATCTTTGAAAAGACAAGACTGTCTATGGCAGATGTATCAAAATCTTTGTTCACATCTTTTGTAGAGATAGTCGCATAGAAAATGATACATTTTCTGAATATATCCCCTTCACCTGAAAACAGCTCCATGTCAGCCATATTGCAGAAGTCATACAGATCCCTTGCAGCAGCTCTGCTTATCAGAGCGTTGGTTTTTGCCGCAAAGATTTCCATAGCCGCTACCGTTCTAACCTTTATCGGCTCTCCGAAAGCATCTGTTATAAAGACTCTGTCTTCTGACGAAAGCACGTGTGTTCTCAGTGAATAGTTAATCTCTATTTTGATCATATCCCTGTTGCCTGCCGCATTCACGTAGTTATAGTGGAATGCATCCAAACTGTGACTGAATCTTGACGCATCGGAAAGAGAATATCCCTGCTCTGACATGTATCTCTTCAGAATCTCTGCCAATCGCTCTCTTTCATTTGCCGTCTCTTCTCTTGTCAGATTCGGGATAAAATCCAGATCTATATCAACAGACAATCTCGGAAGGTTGAAAACAGTCAGATTTATAGCTGTTCCACCCTTAAGCAGCAGATGTTCACACATATATTCATGCGTATTCAGAAATTCAAGAATTGTTCTCAAACGAAGAACCTTCTCAAATGTATCACGATTAAAGCCATATTCCCGTGCTCTTGCATCAAGCTCTCTTCTGTTATATTGCGGCATCCTCTATCCCCCGTTCTTCATTCGCTTAATATTCTTTGGGTATACCAGTTTCCACTCACTCGAATATCCAGGCTCACATATACCATTTGTCAGATATCGCTTTGAATTTCCGCTTCTATCGTTGCATATCTTTATGAAATCATCACTTATGCCAAGCTCTGTCTGATATTCACTAAAAATAAAACCAATCTTCTGATATAAAAAAGCACTGTCATATCCAGCCAGATAGTTTAACAATTTTATCTCATCAATACTATTCACGGACACTACACACGAAAGCACCTCTTCAAGACCGGCGATAAGATTGATATCCTTTATGGAATCTACTATTGTCCGCTCCTTGTCCGTAACCCTCACGCCACCGCTAAACTCTTGAGAGACTATACCTTCCTTCATCTGTTCTTTGACATAATGATAAGTGTACCCATCAAATTCAAAGTCGTGGAAACGCATCTCAGAACCAACATAAACCTCATAGAAAATCTGATCTACCGTTCCATAATACTCAAATGCAGTGTGATGGGATACATAAGAAGATGGCGTGATAGCACTGGCAACCTGAAATCTGTTCGCCACCGGTCCTCCATTTTCCCCACTCACGCACGTGTACAGTCCGTTTCGAATTTTTAATACTATATTCTCCTTAAGAAGCTTACCCAAAGCTGCTCTTGCCGTCCGTTCACTTGAATAAAAAGCATTTACTTCTTTCATAGAAAAAACTGGGTATTGTAGCAATTCATAGTATAAATTCATATTTTCACTCCAGTATGTTAATAATATGTTGTAATTTACTCTGTTTTATGTTATTCTTGTACATATTATTAACCTAATAATGTAAAACAAATTTGTCAAGTTATTTTTATGTGTTTTTTATCATTTTTAATACAATTATCATACCAAATCTAAACCTATGATGTTATTACTATCTGGCACATGCTGGTCGATGTTTCTTCAAACATCGCAATCATATCCGCTTCAGTTTTAACAAATAATTTAACTATTCACAATTGATGAAATAACAGGTTTCCCTTCTCTATCTAATAATGGTGTCAATCCTCCGGAATAACCACTTGCATGATATAAGTAATTTATTCCAGTCTCCTTATCTACCCAAATTTCTGTAACACTCATCGTGCCCTGTGAATATATTTTCTCAAATCGTTGATTCTTTGCCATTTTTATTTACCTCCGTAGTTCTCAATTTTACAAGTATGATTGTCCTTAAAACCTGCAACAAGTTTTTCAAAGGACTGTGCAAAGCGTACATCATCTTCTTCTGTACGCTTTCTCGGTCCCCTAATATGATTCTTATGAGAGCTGCGCCTTGCCTTCTTGTTAAGATGTCGCTCCATAAGCATCTGATCTATGTTCTCATTCGTGTACCACTTACCGGATTGGTGAATAGCATATGCACCTTTTCCAAGAGCCATCGCAGCAACGCCATAATCCTGCGTTACTACTACATCCCCTTTATGACAAATGCTTATCAGCTTATAATCTACTGCATCTGCTCCTGCACCTACCACAATCACCTCGCTGTAATCAGAATACAAAATATGATTCGTATCACACAGCAAGGTGGTTGGAATATTATATTTCTCTGCAATTTCTTCTACAATGCCCACTACCGGACACGCATCTGCATCTACAAATATATGCACTAACCTCTCTCCATTTCTCGTTGAATCCATGTCATAATTACATCTACAAGGTAATCCTGCTGCACCTGACTTAGTTCCTTTTCTGGATACATTTTATGCCACTTTCGGATGCACTCCCTGAAGCATGTTGTTGTTGCATTTTTTTCCAAAAGATTAATTTTTATAGTGAACACTCTGCGGTCACAAGTGACCACTTACTAGTCATTTTATTTGAAAAGTGACCACCTGTGGTCCTATGTCAAGATTTAGTACAAGTTAAAATGAGAAATTTCTCCCCATTTTAACCTGCCAGAAGCTCAGCCTCAGTGTTCGTTCTTTCATACACTTGTTCGAATTCGTTTGG
>NZ_ACFY01000141.1 GCF_000174195.1 Roseburia inulinivorans DSM 16841
CTACAGGATCTGCGACACTACGCCAATTAAACTCCGGTTACATCAGATCCGCTTTTTCAGGAAGGCGATAAATTTCTCAAAGTTCATTGGCGTTCCCTGTATTTTCTGTACTTCCAGCCGGTTTTTCTCATTGAATCCGACCAGAATGTTATGATTTGCCTCCGCAAGGTAATCCATGATACCATCAATATCGGATTTTATATTCTTCGGGCACTGGATATACAAATGCCTGTTGGCACTGATATGCAGTGTGTAGGAAATACTGAAATGATACCAGAAAAACTTATGGAGAGTGGAGTACTTATAAATCCATATAATCTGGTCGATCGGGATGATCGCATTTCCATAAATAGAGGTTTCAATAAAATAATGTTCTGTGATAAACATATCCTCGGTTGCTAACTGAGGAAGTGTTGCAAGTTCTTCTTCCGCCTGCTCTAGCAGCTTCTTCGGATTGCCAAACAGGGCGAGATCCTGACAGCACGGCGAGAGTACCGGAAAGAAAATAAACAGAATATAAAGCACAAGACAAAGAATCGCATAAATACCTGTGCCAAATATGACTGTAAAAAGAATCGTATTTATGGTACGATTGTAATCCGGTTCACTGATATAATATCCGGATACCTTACTCTGAATACCGCTTTCTGTCCAGCTTAAATCTTCTGCCATATTTTTTAAAAGTGCATGGAAAGATTCAGAGGACTTTTTGATTTTTCCCGTCAATTTTACTTCATCAATGGAAGGAAGCCCTTCTTCACAGGTAGAAGGAGAAAGCAGTACGATGATACATTCATCATTCCGGATTGTGTAATAATAATAACCGGAAGTCCCGGCAAAGTTGCTTCTGGTGTATCCGGTGAATTTTAAATCTGTCAGTGTGGTATGCATGTTGGCAGCGTCATTGCGGTAGGCGGATTCCAGTGGGACATCATCCGTCAGATGCACCGGAAATAAAAGATCCGTCAGTGAAAATACATGCCATAGGACGATCACAATGATCAGATATACAATTGGTGAAAAAAGTCGCCGTTTATATAATGCTTTTATGTTTTTTGTGATATAATGGTCGTAATTCTCGGGCATAAAAAACCTCACTTTAAAATACTACTTGTAGTATAAGGGTTCGTGAAAAAATAATCAAGGAGAGAAAACATTGGAAGCATACAGCAGTTTTGCACAGGTATATGATCTTTTTATGGATAATGTACCTTATGAGGAGTGGAGCAGATATCTTATCAGTCTGTTAAAGGAGTATCAGGTGACAGATGGCACCGTGGTGGAACTCGGCTGTGGTACCGGAAAAATGACAAGGCTTTTGGCAGATGCAGGCTATGATATGGTGGGAGTGGACAATTCTGCCGAAATGTTAGAGATCGCAGGAGAGCGCCAGGAGGAAGAAGAGCGGAATGATATTTTATATCTTCTTCAGGATATGCGGGAGCTGGAATTGTTTGGAAATATCCGGGCAATTGTAAGTGTCTGCGATTCGATGAACTATATTTTGAAACCGGAAGATTTGAAAAAAGTATTTGGGCTGGTAAAAGAATATCTCGCAGAGGACGGTGTGTTTATTTTTGATCTGAACACCGTGCATAAATACCGGGATCTGATGGGAGAATGCACCATCAGTGAAAACCGGGAAGAGAGCAGTTTCATCTGGGAAAACTATTTTTATGAGGATGAGATGGTCAATGAGTATGACCTGACGCTTTTTATCCGGGAGGAAAGTGACCTCTATCGGAAATACGAGGAACTTCATTATCAGAAAGCCTACGAATTAGAGCAGGTGAAAGAGCTGCTTTTGCAGGCAGGCATGGAGTTTGTGGCAGCGTATGACGCGTTTACCCATGATCCGGTGACGGCAGAGAGTGAGCGCATGTATATCATTGCAAGACCGAAGCGGATTTAAGGAATATGATATAACAGAACAGGCACTTGCCTAATATAAAATAACAGGAAAAGAGGAAAAACATGAACGATTATATTGTAAGAGCAACTGCGGCAGATCATTCCATCCGCGCATTTGCAATCACATCCAAAAACATTGTGGAAGAGGCAAGAAAAGACCATAACACAAGTCCGGTGATCACAGCAGCTCTTGGCAGGTTATTGTCCGGGGCAGCCATGATGGGAACCATGATGAAGGGTGAGAAGGATCTTCTCACAGTACAGATCCAGTGTCAGGGACCGGCGCAGGGACTGACCGTGACAGCGGATTCCGCAGGACATGTCAAGGGATTTCCGAGAGTGGCAGATGTGGAACTGCCACCGAATGTATTGGGAAAATTAGACGTAGGCGGGGCACTTGGACTTGGTGTCATGAGCGTCATCAAGGATATGGGTTTAAAAGAGCCTTATGTGGGACAGATCGCACTTCAGACCGGAGAGATCGCAGAGGATTTAACCTATTATTTTGCGACTTCGGAGCAGGTTCCTTCCGCAGTAGGACTGGGTGTTTTAGTAGATGTGGACGGTTCTGTAAAGCAGGCAGGTGGATTTATCATTCAGCTGATGCCATTTACCCCGGATGAAGTTGTGGATGCACTGGAGAAAAAAATCAGCGAGATTGCATCTGTGACTGAGATGCTGGAAGAGGGCAATACGCCGGAACAGATTTTAGAGATCATTCTGGGTGATTTTGGACTAGAGATCACGGATACACTCCCGGCAGCATTCCAGTGTGACTGCTCCAAAGAGCGCGTTTCCCGTGCAATCTCAACCTTGAGCAAAAAAGATTTGGACGATATTATCAACGATGGTGAAGCGATTGAAGTAAAATGCCAGTTCTGTAACAAGGCATATCATTTTGAAGTGGACGAACTGAAGGAGATGAGAAAGTAGTGAAACAGGGATTTGTCAAGGTGGCAGCCGTCACCCCGAAAATTGTAGTTGCGGATACAAAAGAGAACACCGCATTAATCTGCGCAGAGATTAAAAAGGCAGAGAAGGAAGGGGCAAAGATAATTGTACTCCCGGAACTTTGTATTACGGGTTATACATGCAGTGATCTGTTTTTACAGGAAAAAATGTTGCGTGAAGCAAGACAGTCGCTCCTTGAGATCGCTGCGTTTACCTTTGCATTGGACTGCATCGTGTTTGTGGGACTTCCACTCGAATACAACGGAAAGCTTTATAATGTGGCTGCCGCTGTGAGCAATGGAAAAGTGCTTGGTTTTGTGCCGAAAACATATCTGCCAAATTACAATGAATTTTATGAGGCAAGACATTTTACAAGAGGAATGGAAGAAATGGTGCAGGTAAGCCTTGGAGAAGAAGTGGTTCCAATGGGCAAAAAGTTATTATTTACCTGCCAGACCATGCCGGAACTGAAAATCGGTGTGGAACTCTGCGAGGATCTCTGGACGCCGGAACCACCGAGTATCCGTCATGCGTTAAACGGTGCGAATGTCATTGTTAATCTGTCAGCATCGGATGAGACGACCGGAAAAGACATTTATCGCGAGGAGCTGGTTGGCGGACAGTCTGCAAGGCTACTGTGCGGCTATATTTATGCGAGTGCCGGAGATGGGGAATCCACGCAGGATGTCGTCTATTCCGCGCATAATATCATTGCGGAAAATGGAAGGATTTTAAAGAAAGCGAAACGTTTTGCGAATGAAACAGTTTATTCGGAGATTGATGTTCTGCGTCTGAATGCAGAGCGCCGCAGAATGACTACATTTGAAACCAGAATGGACGGTTACACGGAAATTCCATTTGCATTGAAAATAGAAGAGACGGAACTGACCAGATACATTGATCCAATGCCGTTTGTTCCGGGCAGTAAGACAGACAGAGAGCGCCGTTGTGATGAGATTTTATCCATTCAGGCGATGGGACTGAAAAAACGTTTGGAGCATACACACTGCAAATCTGCCGTGATCGGTATCTCCGGTGGATTGGATTCTACACTAGCATTGCTTGTGACGGTGCGTGCATTTGATCTGCTCGGCATGGATCATAAAAATATTAAGGCTGTGACAATGCCGGGATTCGGAACAACGGATCGTACTTACGATAATGCGGTGAGCCTCATCAAATGTCTCAATGCGGATTTTATGGAAGTCAGTATCAGGGATGCGGTCAATATCCATTTCCGGGATATCGGACAGGATCCGAAAGTGCATGATGTGACTTACGAGAATGGACAGGCACGTGAGAGAACCCAGATTCTTATGGACATTGCAAATAAGACCGGTGGTATGGTCATCGGCACAGGCGATCTGTCGGAGCTGGCACTCGGCTGGGCGACTTACAACGGAGATCATATGTCCATGTATGCGGTGAATGCGTCTGTGCCAAAGACACTGGTCCGCCATCTTGTCCGGTATTACGCAGATACCTGTGGCGATGAAGCGTTAGAAGCGGTTCTTCTCGATGTTTTGGATACACCGGTTTCACCGGAACTTTTACCACCGGAGGATGGGAAGATTTCCCAGAAGACCGAAGATTTGGTCGGACCTTACGAATTACATGATTTTTATCTGTATCATATGCTTCGTCTTGGCTATGCGCCGGCAAAGATTTACCGTCTGGCGAAAGTTGCTTTTGTGGGAACTTATGATGATGAAACCATTTTGAAATGGTTAAAAACTTTTTACCGCAGATTTTTTGCACAGCAGTTCAAACGTTCCTGCCTGCCGGATGGACCAAAAGTCGGAAGCGTTGCTGTCTCTCCGCGTGGAGATCTGCGCATGCCTTCGGATGCGTCTGCACGGATCTGGATGGAAGAACTGGAGGCATTAAACACCGAGAGGAGATAGCAGCATGCAATATCGGAAAGATAAATATGGAAACGATATTTCTGCGCTTGGCTACGGCTGTATGCGTTTTACGAAAAAGGGGAACAGCGCAGACCTTGACAAAGCAGAAAAAGAAGTGATGGCGGCAATTGAGGCGGGGGTCAATTATTTTGACACTGCCTACGTGTATGCCGGAAATGAAGTGGCAGTGGGAGAAATTTTACACCGGAATCATTGCAGGGAGAAAATCAACCTTGCCACAAAGCTTCCGCATTATCTGATCAAGTCGATCGATGGCGTGGAAAAAATGTTTCAGGAGGAACTGCGCCGCCTGCAGACCGATTACATTGATTATTACCTCATGCATATGCTGACGGACATTCCAACCTGGGAGAAATTGAAAAAACTGGGGATGGAAGAGTGGATCAGGGAGAAGAAAGCGTCCGGGCAGATTCGGCAGATCGGATTTTCCTATCACGGTAATTCCGCGATGTTCTGTCAGTTAGTAGATACTTACGACTGGGATTTCTGTCAGATCCAGTACAATTATATGGATGAACATTCTCAGGCTGGTGTGGAAGGACTGCGTTATGCGAACCGGAAAGGACTTCCGGTTATTATCATGGAGCCGCTTCGTGGCGGACGTCTGGTGAACCTTCTCCCGGAATCTGCGAAAGAGTTATTCCGCAGGGATGAAAAACATCGCACTCCGGCAGAACTTGCGTTGAAATGGCTTTACGACCAGCCGGAAGTGACCTGTGTGCTCTCCGGCATGAATTCCATGGAGATGGTGGAACAGAATGTAAAAACTGCCAGCGAGTCACTGGTGGGATGTCTCACGCCATCCGACCGGGAGCTGATCGAAAAGGTAAAAGATGAGATTAAGAAAAATGTAAAAGTGGGATGTACAGGATGTGGTTACTGCATGCCATGCCCAAAAGGAGTGGATATTCCGGGTACATTCCGCTGTTATAATGCGATGTATTCCGAAGGAAAAAAATCGGGAAGAAGAGATTACCTGCAGTGTACTGCATTTCGAAAAGATACGAGCAGTGCATCCCAGTGTATTTCCTGTGGAAAGTGTGAGAAGCATTGCCCGCAGCATATTGAAATCCGCAAGGAGCTGAAAAATGCTGCAGCAGAACTTGAGGATGTGAAGTATAAAGTTATGAAAACAGGAATCCAGCTACTGAAATTGTGGTAAAAACATAGTTAGATCTGTCTTGGCTTGCGCACCGGTTTTGCAACGGTGACAGCAGCCCAGTTGGTTGTGTATACAACGGAGTACATAAATACGGCAAGTACCATACCGGTGACAACGTCGAAAACGGAGTGCTGTTTCAAAAACATTGTGGATAAGATAATGAGTACCATCAAAACAGCGGAACCATAGCGTACAGCTTTGTTCTTTTTGAAATTGTCACTGTGCCATACGGCAATATTCACGGCGATGGAGTTAAAGACATGTACGCTTGGAAACAGGTTTGTCGGTGTATCCGTTGCATACAGCCATTTTACCATCTGGATAAAAATATTATTATGTTCAAAATAAGCTGGTCTCAGATAGTGACCATTCGGATAGATCGTTGAGATCACAAGGAAAACGGTCATTCCGGTAAAAAGCATTGCACAGAGTTTAAAATATTCATCTTTATTTTTAAAATAAAAATATCCGACAGCCCACGCGACATATCCAAACCATAAAAGATAAGGAACAATAAAGTATTCACAAAATGGGATCCTGTCATCCAATGCAGTATGTATCACATGAAAATGCGTGGTCACGGTTCGTTCCAGATGATGAAACCATGGAAAATAGATACAAAAATAAAGAAGCAAAAAAGCATGTTTGTTTTTCTCGATAAAAGCATTGAGTCTGCTTTTCATATCTGTCTTCAAAATATCACCTTCCTAACAGATTTTTATATAAAAATAAATTCTTTTTCCTTACATTGTGCGATTATAACATAGTGATTTTTAGGAAACAATTCCCTTTCTCTTTTTTTAAGAAAGATTATTGAATATTTAAAGATTTCTTAAGGTAAATGTCTGGTTTTTGTGCAACCTTACAAACAATTTCAGAAGAAAAATTTTACCATCATTGTTACGAATTAAAACAAATTCATTACGCAAATATTACGATTGCCGCAAATTGTTGACAAAGCCCTTTTTCTACCTATAATAGAGTATGGTTTTGCTGAAAATAGGCGCATATTGATACGTCTTTTTGAATAAGCTACAAAAGAGTGAGAGGAAAAATTATGAAAAAAGAAAAAAAGAATCTGACGCAGAACAATGCAGCAGGAAAATCCGCAGACAAAAAGAGGATTTTTGTCATCGCAGGTGTTGTGGTGGCGTGTCTGGCAGTTATTTATGTCGGATTTGGAATCTTTTTCCAGAGCCATTTCTGCTTTGGTACGACCATCGATGGAATAAAAGCCGGTGGTAAGTCGGTAGAAAAGATGGAGCAGCTCATCACAGAGGAGATTGACAGCTATGTGCTGAATCTCGTGGAACGTGAGGAGGGACAGGAAAGCATTGCAGGAGATTCCATTCACATTGCACCAGTGTTTAATGGCGAAGTGGAAGAATTATTGAATGGACAGAATGGTTTCGCATGGGTGGTTACACTGTTTAAACATGAGAATCTGGAACTGGCTAAGGTTGTGACATTTGATGAGAATGCATTGGACAGCGAGCTTCAGGCGTTAAACTGTATGCAGGCTGGTGCACAGCGTGAACCCGTGGATGCAACGGTTTCAGCGTACACAGCAGATGGATATTCTTTAGTTCCGGCAGATTATGGTACGACCATTGATAAAAGTGCATTCAAAAAAGCGGTGGAGGATTCCATTTTAGTTCTCGCAGATGAACTTGATCTGGATGAGGCAGACTGTTATGTGAAGCCGAAGGTTGAAGACGATAATGAAAAACTGTTGGCAGTTATTGATGAGATGAACAGCTATGTGGGAACTACGATCACTTATGATTTTGACGTTGCAAAAGAAGTGCTGGATGGGGAGCGTATTTCCGAGTGGCTTTCCGTGGACGATGATTTAAATCTTGTGGTGGACGAGGAAGGTGTTCTTTCCTTTGTAAAGGAGCTTGCAAGTAAATATAATACCTGTTATAAACCGAAAGAGTTGAAAACATCTTATGGTTCCACTGTGACGATTTCCAATGGACCTTATGGATGGAAAATCAACAATTCCGAGGAAGTGGCACAGATTTTAGATGATCTGAAAGCCGGAAAAAAAGTGGAACGTGAACCGGTTTATTCCCAGACTGCGAACAGCCATGGTGAAAATGATTACGGTAATTCCTATGTGGAGATCAATCTCACTTCACAGCATTTGTTTGTATATAAAGATGGGGTGCTGGTGACCGAGTCTGACTTTGTATCCGGAAACGTGGCAAAAGGGCATACAACACCGGGTGGAGCATTTATGCTTACCTATAAAACCATGAATGCCGTACTGCGCGGACCGGATTATGAGACGCCGGTTACATACTGGATGCCATTTAACGGAGATATCGGAATGCATGATCTGACATCCAGAAAAGCATTTGGTGGAGACATTTATAAGACAAGAGGTTCCCATGGATGTATCAATCTTCCATATGCGGCAGCAAAGAAGATATATGAGACGATCGACAAGGGTTACTGCGTATTGGTTTATAATCTTCCGGGAACGGAAAGTGACAGTGTGAAACAGAAAGAGGCAGCTGCGGTTGTCAATACGATCAACAGTATCGGAACTGTTACATTAGAAAGCGAACCTGTTATCGTGGCAGCAAGAACAGCATACGATGCGTTATCTGATACAGCAAAGAGTTATGTTACCAATTATCAGACACTTGTGGATGATGAGGCAGCACTGGCAGCCTTAAAGAGTGGCGCTGCAGCGGCTGCACAGCAGCCTGCGGCAGACCAGACGGCGCCGGCGGGAGGCACAGATATCACTGCAGATCCGGCAGCGCAGGCGACGGATGGAACTGTGGCACAGTAGAAAGTAGAATTTTCGAAAAAATAGAACCAAAATTCAGAGAAAACTTTGAATGATGGTTCTATTTTTTTGCCTGAAAATTGAAAAATGTGCAATTTTGCACTCTAATTGGTTAAAATCCACAAAAATTTGGACGAGATTTCGGGATTTATTACGTATAGAATAATACAATATTTTAGAATACAATAGAAATGCGAAAAAAAACGAAAACATGTGAAGAGGGGGATTATCATATAATCACATGCAAGTAGGGGAGAAAAAGGAGAAGGAAGAATGAGAAAGTTGACGAAAAGCTTTCAAAAGAGGCAAAGCATTGCAAGCAGAGTACTGTGTTTTCTGCTAGTGCTTGCAATGGTAGTAACAATGGTTCCGGCGCTTGGCGGTGGAAACAGTACGGTGCAGGCGGCGGAGAATCCAACTGTGAGGTTGTATTTTGAAAAACCGGATGATTGGAATATCCCGGCATTTAACTATTGGAATGAATCCGATGTTGAAGTAGACAATGGGGATGCAGAAAAGGTGGAAGTCTGGACGAGTCAATCAAAACCTGCTATGTTGAAAGATGAATCAACAGGTTATTATTATATTGATATCCGGACGAACAGCATCAGTGGCTTTCAGATTGTAAACGGTGGAACTGGTGTAGGAAACCCGGCAGAAAAGAAATTTGAAAACTGTGCCATTATTGATGCAATTAATTCGGCAACATCAGATACATCATTTTATCTTTTAAAGAATGATAATGGAATGTCATGGTACTTAGACAAAGATAAAAATCAGGTGTTACCAGAGAAAGAAAAAGCAGCTGCACATAAAGTTATAATTTATTTTGAAAAACCAGAAAATTGGAAAACGCCTGTTATCAATCTATGGGGCGGCGATTTTGTATTGGACAATCAAGGAGCTGGGGATGCGTCTATTGCTGCGTGGGGAAATCAGGACAAACCAAAGCTGGCTGTTTCAGAAGCTGAAAATATTTATACTGTTACATTAACCGGAACAACAATATCAGGTTTTCAGTTGGTAGATGCTGACACAGGAGCAGAGACACAGTTTGATGGTCAGAGCGAAGAAGTGAAAGCCATCAATGCCATCACCACAGACACCTCCATCTATTATTTAAGAGATGGAAAGGGTGGCATGAAATGGTACAAAGATGCTGACAAATCCGAAACTCTGATCGAATACAAAGAAGCAGGATATGTAAGCCCGGAGGTAAATGGACGCGAGGTAACTTTCCGTGTTCCGGTTAAGAAAAACAGGGGATGCAGCATCTGTTACGGTTCCGGGAGGAATGAATGGTTGGAAACAGGATTCATCTGATTGGGAACTTAAAAAGATGAGACAGCAGGTATGTGGTCTGGAACATTTACCATTGCACCCGGAAAATATGAATACAAATTTGCATTAAATAAAACCTGGGATGTATCGTTTTCAGATCCGGCAAATAACAGGGTAAGTGGAACAAACAGTGTTTTGATCGTCCCGGGCTTGGCTGACGGAAAAGCAGATGCCATGAAGGGAATTGAGACAGCACTTCCAGAAAAACTGACATTGTGGTCTGAAGACGGAACAAGCAGTGAAGCTCCGGTTACTTACAGTTTAAAAACTGCAAATAAAGATATTACATTAAATGGAAATAGCATTATAATCGGAAAATCTTATACAGGACAGATCGTAGAACTGACGGCAAAAGCAGAGAACGGACAGACCTCTGACTTTGTGGTCAATGTGACAGAAAAATTATATACATATACCATTTATTATTATGATTTTGATAAGACACATATGTCAGAAAATGCATCTGACTTATGGATCTGGGAGAAAAATGGTGCTGGAGCGACAGAGGGAACACCTTTTACCGCAACCGAGACACTTTCTGATGGGAATGAGTGGCTGCGCGCAGAAATAAAACTTCCATATACAGACCTTCAGATCATACCAAGATCAAAAGACGAGTGGAAATGGGAGAAGGACACGATTTCTTATAGCAACAGCGCAGGAACAGAAAATGTAACACTTTATATTGTATCCAATAGTAAACAGGCATACACAGAGATTCCAGAGCTGGTAGCACCGAGATCCCGCTACGTCATGATCGAGTACGACAGACCGGCGAAGGACTATACCGGCTGGAACATTTACACCTGGAACAGTGGATTTGGCTCTGATGTATCTGTAGCATTTGCAGACATCAATGGCAAAATGGTTGCAAAAATACCGGTAAAAGATTCAAAAGCAGATCTTAAATTGTCTTTCTGTATGAGGCACAGCACGGCAGCTGATGAATGGGAGAGCAAAGACGGCGGAGATCATTATGTGACGATCCCGGCAGACCAGTCAGTGGTAAAAGCAGTGTTCACACAGGGAGAAGGAATCACAAGAGTATTGCCATGCAACACAGGTTTTGAGCGGGATGGAGCAAATAATGCAATCCATTTTTACTACAGAAATGATGAACTGGCAGCAGAGAATAACCTTGCTTCTTTAGAAGGAAATGTAAGTATTGTGATCAACGGACAGACTTATGCAATGGCTTATGACGCAGAAAACGATCGTTTTGTATACAATCTTACAGATGTTTCCACGGGTGATTACTATTATTACTATGTGGTAAATGGAAAAGAGGAATTAGATGCATTTAATGATGTAACTGCAAACGACAGCAATGGAAAAGAATGCAGCGTATGCCACTTCAAAAAAGCAAATGTGAGCGTAGAGGCTTCTTTATCACAGTATGCAATGGATTACAATGACAACAATGTGTTATCCGTAAAATTGACAGCAAAAGACGGAGAAGGTCTTGAAACGTCTGAAATTGCAGCGATCACAGCCGATCTGAGTGAGCTGGGATTGGGAAAAGAGTTTGCGATCGAGCCGGAACTTATGGAAGGAACAATCTCCTGCCTGAATACAGTTGCAGCAGGCGTAAAAAATATTCCGGTCACAGTGAAAGATATTTATGGAAATGTATACACAACAGCGACAAACGTTACCGTCACAGAGCGCAAAAAAAGTGCCGGAGATTTCGACTGGGATGAGGCAGTGATTTACTTTGCAGTGACAGACCGTTTCTTTGACGGAGATGCAAGCAACAATGATGCTTACGGAGTAGGCGATTATAACGTTGGTGAAAAAGGCGGTTCCAGCTATCACGGTGGAGATTTTGCCGGATTAAACCAGAAACTGGATTATTTAAAAGATCTGGGTGTGAACACAATCTGGATCACTCCGATCGTAGAAAATATCACAGAGGATCAGCATGATAATGAGACAGATACCGCTACCTATGGCTATCATGGTTACTGGGCAAGTGATTTCACAAAGTTAAACAAACATCTTGGAAAAGAGCAGCAGTTCAAAGCATTACTGGATGCCGCTCACAGCAAGGGAATGAAAATCATGGTGGACGTAGTATTAAACCATGCAGGATACGGTAGAGAAGATTACTTTAACAGCATTTTAACAGATGCAGATGGAAACAGTATTTCCATGATCCGTGACTCCAGCAACACGATCAGTGGTGATGATAAATATGATTCATTGTCAGATCTGCCTGATTTTGTGACGGAAAACAAAGCAGTGACAGACCAGCTTGTTGCATGGCAGACCGAGTGGATGTCAAAATACAATATTGACTATTATCGTGTGGATACTGTAAAACATGTAGAGACAACGACATGGGCAGCATTTAAAAATTCCCTGACCAAAGTAAATCCTGATTTTAAAATGATAGGAGAGTATTCCGGTGCAGGATATGCCAACAATGCAGGAGAATTAGGAACCGGAACGATGGATGCACTTCTTGATTTTGATTTCAACGATTTTGCACAGAACTTTGTGACAGGAAATATTTCCAGCGTGGAAAATTCACTGCAGAAGAGAAACAATGCGATCAACAACACCTCTGTCATGGGAAGCTTTTTGAGCAGCCATGATGAGGACACTCTGCAGTATAAACTTGTAAATGAGAGCAAAATCAGCGAAGAAGAAGCTTACAACCTGATGAAAGTGGCAGCAACACTTCAGATTACCGCAAAAGGTCAGCCGGTGCTCTATTATGGAGAGGAGATTGGACAGGGTGGAGCCAACAACTGGCCGCTCCAGACAAACCGCCGCGACTTTGACTGGACAGAGCTGGAAAAACAGAAAGCAGACAGCAACAGTATTTACAACCACTACAAGACAATGCTTGCAATCCGCAATGCGTACACAGATGTATTTGCAAGAGGAAACAGAAGCACAGTTGCAGTTTCCGACGCAGATGGCTATGAAGTGATCAGCAGAAGTTATGGAAACAACACCTTATATGTAGGAATGAATGTGAAAGAGGCAGAGAAAGAAGTAGTGATCCCGGTAGCAGAGAGTGCCGGAACAGTTCTTAAAAACCTTTATGATGGAAAAACTTACACTGTTTCTGCTGACCGGAACGTTTCTGTTACCATTCCGGCAGCAAAAGATGGTGGAACGATTGTTTTGACAGCGGAGACAAAAACAGAACCGGCTCCGGATGAAAAACAGGATGATAAGAAGACAGATACAGCAGAGAGCAATGGAAATGCACAGTCTTCCGGAAACAACGCAAACCAGAGCACTTCTGCAAATAAGACAACTCCAAAACAGGAAGAACAGGCTGTAGCAGAAGTAACCGTGCAGGAGGAGAGTTTTGCAAATGTGATCGAGGCAGTGAATAAGGCAAAAACCGGAAGTAAAATCCGTGTAAATCTGTTAAAGACAACAAAGATTCCAGCAAATGTGTTCGAGAGTATCAAAGGAAAAGATATGAACGTAACCTTCAAGGTAAGTGATCAGGCCAGCTGGATCATCAATGGAAAAGATATCACCGGTAATGTGACAGCACCGATCGATCTTGGTCTGGTTGTGGGAACAAGTGATATTCCAAAACAGAAAGTGACAGCGCTGGCAGACGGAAATGAAACCATCCAGCTTTCCTTAAATTATGACGGAGTATTTGGCTTTGAGGGAATATTGAGACTTTCCGTTGGCAAGGACTACAGTGGAAAAATAGCAAATCTTTATTACTATAATGAGACAACCGGTAAGTTTGAGTATTATCAGGCAGTACAGGTAAAAGAAGATGGTACTGTAGACTTTAAGTTCTCACATGCATCCGATTATGTCATCGTCTTAAATGACACAGATATGAGCCAGACAACAGGCAGTGTGATCGCAAGTCCGAAGACTTCGGATAACACACCGATCGCAGCAGCAGTGATATTATTACTGTTTGGCTGTGCGCTGATGGGAACCGCATACAGAAAAAATAAACACTTCTAAATGAAATTCATAAGATGTCACTAAAAAAATATGCCGCACGAAAAATTACCTTCTCGTGCGGCATATTTTGTGTATGTGAAGGAAAAATTAATTTTCTTCCACGATCACCACGCCCCATGGTTCCAGCGAAAACGTTTCCTGTTCCATTATTTTTCTGCCGGACAATAATTCCGTGCCGGAAAATCCTTTGCAGATGGCGGTCTGTTTTTCACCGGAATAATTGAAGTAAAATCGTACCCGTTTTCCAAAATCATTGACACCTTCCCGGATAATCAAAGGAAAGTGGCATTCCGGATGTGCTAAAAGTGTTTCCGGAAGCGAGGCAAAGTAATGAACCAGAACTTTTTCCAGAAGAGCACCGTCAAACATGCTGGAGAGATACAGTGCCGAACCTTTTCCAAACTGGTTGACTGTGGCAGCTGCATATTTTTTCCAGACCGGGTGATCGTAGAAAAAGAGCGGTGTGGCGGTATCGCAGGTCACAAGATCCATCCAGTGCAGACATTTGCTGCTGTTTGTGCAGGATTCATCGGAACATGACGAGCCGACATCGGAAGCCATAAAATCAGGCAGTGTTACCGAAACATCCACCGGGTAGGTATATTGGTCATAGTGGATACCAAGACATTCCTGTAAAATGTGAGGCTGTGTGTCCGCATAAATTTTTAACTGTTCATCTGAAAAACCGGAACGGAACGTCGTGATCAGATGTCCGCCGTTTTTTACATAATCAGAAATTGCGGTGAGCAGATCTTCGGAAGCACTGTAAAGTGCAGGCACGATCAGGCACTCGTAGGAAGAAAAATCACGTTCCGCAGAGGAGATCATGTCGTACTCGATATTTAAATGGTACAGAGCATCGCCAAGCCAGCGGGCAACGGTGTTATAGCTGTAATTGCCGAGGTCTTTCAATGGGAAAAGACGCAGTCCGGTCAGGGAGTTATTGTCAAGCAGGATGGCTGCACGGTTTTTCTTTTGCAGGTTACTAAGGTGGGTGCCGATCCGCTTCCAGTCTGCGCCGATGGATGCAGCTTCCCGGTAAGTCTCATTTTCGGAAAAATCGTGTGACAGGATGCCCTTCCAATAGCTCTCAATCGCATTGTGGATTGAGTGCCAGTGCCAGTACATGACACTGTTGGAGCCGTTTGCAATGTGGCTGTAGGCCTGAAGCCTGAGCTGCCCCGGATATGGAAGCCATGCGATATTTCCCTGAGCCTGTGTCTCTAAAACAAGATAATTGTCTTTCTTTAAGCTGCGCGAGATGTTGCCGCAGAAGGTGATCTCCTCTCCGGTAAGAAGTGACTGGGAAGGATGATAAATGTCACATCCGGCAACGGTCATGCATCTGGCAGCTTCGTACTGGTTGACCTCCGGCTGATAGCCGATGGAATGGTCTGTCCAGTCGTAGTCAAAGTTCTGCGTGATGAACTGATCCGGGCGCTTGTATCCGGAAACGATCGCAGCCTGCCATGCTAAAAATCTGGTCACAAGCAGACGCTGGAATTTGGCAAATTCAGCGGCAAGGCTTTCATTGATCGTGCCACGGATATCCAGGAAATCTTCCCATGTGTTGACGCGGTTGCTCCAGTAGTCCAGCCCGAACTCGCGATTGAATTCATTGATATCCGGGTATTTTTCCTTTAAATAATCGACAAACATTGCCTGGACACGCGGACCGGCAGTGCCGTAGCTTTTGGTCTCATTGTCCAGCTGAAACCCGATGATATGCGGAACATCTTTGATATGTTCCATCATTGCGCGGATAACCCGCTCGCAGTGGAACAGATAGCCTGCGTGTGTGATATCCATATTCTGTCTTGCACCATAAATGTTCTGACCGTTATTGGTCAAAGCCAGAATATCCGGGTATTTTTTTGCCAGCCATGCCGGGATGGCGTAGGTCGGTGTCCCGACAATGACAGAAATATGGTGGCGTGCAGCCGCCTCAAGCATTTTGTCGAGATGTGTGAAATCAAAGATACCGTCTTTTGGCTCGATGGTGCTCCAGGTCGATTCTGCGATACGGATCGTGTTCATGCCTGCTTTTTCCATCATTTCCATGTCTTTTTCCACGCGGTCATATGGAAGGTATTCCGAGTAATAAGCTGCCCCGAAAAGTAAATGGTCTGTTTTCATATTGTCCCCCAAAAAAATATTTTCATATTGACAATCAGTGTGATTTTATATATCATCATCTGATAACGCAACCGATTGCGCAAATATATTATAGCATCAGGAAAAACAAATGTAAATCCGATGTTGATACGAAAAAACAGAATTGTTACCGGAACAGGGCATAAGTGAGCAGAAACAAAAGATTGTTTGGAAAATATGTAAAAATGTCATTGCTTTTTTTCGGGAATAGGATGATAATAATATTGTTGCGCAAAGGATGCGCAGCATATCAGGGCAGGACAAAGTAACATTGTGGCAGGAGCGCGAGCGATGCAGGAAGCCACAACACAATTCAGGGGAAGTAACTGCTTTGAGGAAAGAAGGGGTTTTATGGGGAAAGAAGAGAAGAAAAATATAACGATCGCAGATGTGGCAGAAGCACTTGGTGTTTCAAAAACCACTGTCTCAAGAGCCATTTCAGGGAAGGGACGGATCGGGCAGGAGACGAGAGACCGTGTATTAAAATATATTGAGGAGCATGACTATAAGCCAAACGTTATCGCCAAAGGGCTGGCGCAGTCAAAAACATATAATCTTTGTGTGGTCATGCCGGGAGATTATGATGTTGTGGATCTCACATTCTTTCAGGAATGCTTATTTGGGATTCAGGAGATCGCCGGAATTATGGAGTATGATATCCTGCTTTCCATCTGTAAAAATAACGATATCTCCTCGTTAGAGCGCATTATCTCAAACCGTAAAGTAGATGGTGTGATCCTGATGAGGACGTTTGTGGAGGATCGGCAGATAGAGTATCTTCAGGAAAAAAAGTACCGTTTGTGACGATCGGTTCCTCCAATTATACAGGTGTGATCCAGATCGACCACAATCACAAAAGTGCGTGTAAAGAACTTACGTCCATTATTTTAATGAAAGGAATGAAGCGTATTGCACTGATCGGTGGAGATGAGAACCATGTGGTCACACAGAGCCGTCTGCGGGGATTCCGGGAAGCTTATGAAAAAATGGGTGAGGTCATTGATCCGACAATGCTTTTTTTAAATCTTGATAATCATGTGGTGATCGACAAGATCGTGGAAGAGGTACTCGAGCGAAAGGCAGAATGTATTTTGTGTATGGACGATGCGGTGTGCAGCCGGGTATTGAAAAAGCTGCGTGAAAAGCATGTAAAGGTTCCAAAAGACATCCGTGTGGCATCTTTTTATAACAGTTCCGTACTGGAAAATAATGTGCCGTCCATTACATCACTTTCTTTTGATGCGAAAGAGCTTGGCATGGTTGCATGTAAAACGGTATTGGATGTGATCGAGGGTGCGGAAGTGGAGACAAGAACATTGCTTCCATACGAAGTTGTCCTTAAGGAGTCTACAAAATAAAATAGGATGAGAGAAAGCAGGTTTATTTTGCGTGAAAGAAAGCGCAGATTCTGTAGTGTTTTTACAGGTTGCGAAGGGCAGATATCAGCGCCC
>NZ_ACFY01000140.1 GCF_000174195.1 Roseburia inulinivorans DSM 16841
TTCATTTTGGCTTGTACTATTTATATTCTAGCACCACTGCTGGTCACTTTATTATTTAAAGAGACCACTAAGCTATTCTTTAATTTTATATATCGTTTTGTTTCCTTCTCCAGTTTTTTCTATAAAATCCGCATTTATCATTTTATCTATTAACTTTCTTGCTCCAGTTCTAGATCTGTAGTTACAGGTTTCCATTACTTTTTGCATTGAAACACTTCCATTTTGCCGGATATAAGCAAGTACTTTGTCAACTTTCGACATAGTTGTTATTGTCTCTGCTTCATCACTCTCAGTTGTGTTTCTTATATCAGCAACTCCCGGAATATATATCACTTGTCCAACTTCGAGCTTTAATGTTACCCTGTCACTGCGCTCTGAGAAATCAAATTCCGGTTTTTTCCAGTTTTGTTCTGCCCATGCAGTCATAATCTTATCGACACCACTTCCGGCACGCTCACCAACATTTACAAAACCAAACATTTTTAAGATATTCGGATTTCGTGGATCACTATTGCCACCAGCATAAAATTCTTCTTTTGTTACCCTGATAGTATATCCATCATTCCTTTTATAATTTTGCCATCAAATCTACTTTTAATGCTTTCTTCTTTCACTTGATAAAAAGTATAAACCATTTTGTCTTTATTTGACAGTGGTAATCGAAATAAAGAGACCAGAATTTCTCCGGTCTCTAAAAGATTTACACCTCTTCAACAAACACAATACCATAGATTTTCTCAGATGCCAGTTCATTCATCTTATCTATTTCACATCCAGTCTGTTCCATCAGTTTTTCCAGTTGCTCCTTTGTGCACTGATATGCATAGCTTCCCCAGTCCACCTGCTTTCCATTGTCAAAAAGCTTATTGGCTATATCAAGAAATTCCCATCCTCCAAGTTTATATACTCGATTGTTCTCAACTAATATATTGTATGGATCTTTATTCTCGTTCCTCTGTCAATCCTCTCATGCGGGCGTTGCTTCTGCTTCGCACCGGATATTCTTTTCTATGACTTTCCCTGACATAATTAGCATCTATGTAAGAATCAATATCACCTCTTGCAATTTTGCCGATATTTGCTCTTTCTGCGAGAAGCTTTTCTTTTCCTGCTGCTTCATATATTGCTAAGTCAGTGCCACTTGCGCATATTGGATTTGGATTGGCAGTATTCACGATTACATCTGCTTTTACCTTTGTTATATCGTTGCGGACAATCTTAAATGGCATTGTGGCACCTCCTATTTTCTAATTCTCATCCAATCTGCAATAACATTATCTTCCCCTCTTGTACTTGTACCCCAATACCCCGGATGTGCTACAGAATATATATATGTTTCTCCATAAATATAAGGTTCTCCAGTTCCTATAAGTTCAGATACTCTATTGCAGGAAAACTTTTTATCAATCAGAGTTCGTATTACAACCACAGATGTATCAAGCCCCAGACAGATTATGTTTTCCGGCTCTATAATGTCAATCAATGATTTTATTTCAGCTGCATCATTTGCCAATATCTTTCTGGTCATATTTCCAGAATACTTATCTCTGCGATAGCCCAAATTACAATTGCAGAAAAACAAATCTGGATATTTTTTCTTGTCAATTTCATTTTTACCAAGCAGTTCAAAGTATCCGACAATATTTTTATCCGTCTGTGAATCCCTTGCTTTCAAGTTCACTTTATCATGGAACATCACATCTATACCATCATTCATCTTACGGACATTTGCAATCGTACCCTTTATCTCTTCCTTTTCAGGCGGTCCGAAATCCTGACCTATCAGCATATATTTAATATGTGGTGTGTTCTTAGCATATATAGGATTTTTTCGATATTTGTTTTTTACATTTTCTATCAGGCTGCAATAATCTGCGGATTTTTTAGCATTCATTTTATGCATTCATCTTCTCCCATGTTTTTCCATCCTGCGCCATATTCGTCAGCTTCCTTGTGACTGCCGCTTCATCCTCTACGATTGCTACTGTAATCAAAATGTTCTCCCCAATACAAAAAATCCACTATACTAAATCTGTTTCAGTATAGCGGATTCTTTATAAAAATACAATTGATTCAATTTGATTGGCTAATTACTATAACTTTTATCTCGCAAAGGCACTGGCTCCGCCTGCGATACAGCCTCCATCGCAGAGAATGTCTGTGCCGGTCAGATAACTTAACCTCTCATCGATCAGTGCAACATAAAGCGGTGCAATCTCCTCCGGGAGTCCATTTCTCTTGATTGCCGCAAATTTCAGATAGGTGGACGCTTCCTCTTTTTCGAGATTTCCGAGCGGTGTCTCAAAGTTTCCTGGCGTAATACTTAACACCCGGGCATTCTTTCTGGCAAAACGTGCTGCATCCTGCTTTGCAAACCAGATAGTAAAATGCTTACTCATACTGTAGGCGACACCCTCTCTTGTTTTCCGTGGAAACATTTTTACTTTTTTCATCATTTTATCCATAAAAAGCTTCCGGTCTGTACATGCAAGCGGATAAACCCTTTTTGGCATAATAAACGACGGTGCCATGTAAGCAGAAGTGGAACTTGTGTCGATCACACAGCCGCCCTCTGCGATCACTTCAAAAAATGCATCGTTGATATTGACGGTTCCAAGTGCGTTTGCCTGCATGATTTTCTCCGCATCTCCCATATGCGGACTCATTCCGGCAATATGCAACACGGCCTTTACTGCCCCACATTCTGCCGCATGCCTTGCCAATGCAAAGCAGTGTTCCCTGTCTGAAACGTCACAGCTATACGCTTCTGCTTCGCATCCGTCTTTTCTCAATTCTTCTACTGCACCTGCAAGTTTTTTTCATTTCGTCCAACTATCATTACATAGTACCCTTTTTTTGCTGCCTCTTTTGCAGCTGCAAAACCGATTCCGGAGCCGCCTCCGGTTACAACACATACTTTTTTCATATCACAAAAATCTCCGTTATAAACTTTTTTCCTTTCCACTGCCTTTTATGCAATTTTTCCTTCTGCTCTAAGCCACACTGCCTCATCATGCAATGTCTCCGCATAGCTTCTTGTATGATAGCCCAGTTCCTTTTCTGCCTTGGAATAGTCAAATGCATTATTGCGTTCCAGATTGTAGACAGAAAATGTCGTCATCAATGCTTTCGCACCGGTTTTCGCTGCCTTTCTCTCCATCTGCTTTGCGAGCAGTTTTGCCAATCCGAGCGGCAGATAAAATTTACAGGTACCACAGTGAAGATCTTTGTCTAACAGTTCACACATTTTCTTTAACGTTACTTCCTCATTTCCAAGAATGTAACATTCGCCTTTTCGTCCTCTATCGGCTGCTGCGATACAGCCCGCTGCAAGGTCACGCACGTCACAGAGGTTAAAACTTCCGCCCATGCCGATCGGCATTTCGCCATTGATGATTTTAATAATGGTTCCTGTAGTCTCCCCCACTGCATAGTCCTGTGGCCCTAAAATACCACTCGGGTGTACGACGCATGCGTTTAATCCTTCCTTTTTCACTGCATCCAAAACAGCCTGTGTTGCCATCGCCTTGGTCTTGCTGTACCAGCCCACGACTTTCTCTGCATCAAACTCATTTACCTCTTTGATCTTCTGTCCCTTTGGAAGTTCCGGAATCGCTCCGGTAGAACTTACGTAGACAAGGTTTTTGCACTCTTTGTGTTCTAAACATTTCTGGATGATATTTTTGGTTCCACCCACATTCACATCCACAAGTTTCTGGTTAAAATCAGGATTGACACTGACCATGCTTGCCACATGGAGCACGATCGTCTCTGTTCCCTCCGGTGCTTTGAAAAAGTTTTCGAGTGAATCGATATCACAGAGATCTCCCTTTACAATCTCTGCCTCTTTTGGAATATATTTGATTGCCGGATCACCATCAAGAACAAATGCTCTTACTTTTTCTCCACGCTCCAACAACTGATGACATACATGACTTCCTAAAAATCCTGCTGCTCCTGTTACTAAATATAATGTTTCGCTCATTTTATGTTTCCTCTCTTTTTTGTAATGATCTGTGTTTCATTCGTTGTCTGTATCATAGAGAGGATTTGTTTGCGAATTGCTTCTGTTTTGTTTCGGAATTATTAAAATGTATTTCTCCTGGCTTGCCACAATCGTGCCACCGTATTTTTCCGTCAGATGCTTTACAGCTATAACAGCGCATGCCCTTTCTCGCACACTTTTTCCGCCTCATCAAGCTTTGCCTCAATGAGAGGCTTCACTTTCTCCGCTCTCCACTTTTTCACATTTTTATAAAGCGGATATGCGATTCCCCACAGAAAAATCCCGGGATTGCAAGCAAAATCATCAGCCAAATGATCGGTTTTGCAGCCGTCACAGCGAATACCGAACCCGCCATAAATGCACAGCCTGAAACCCCACTGGTCAGTGCCGCGATCATTGCAAAAGATTCTGTGGAATTTTCGAGCGCCGCAATCTCACCCATGCACGCCTCAAAATGTCTCTGTAACCGTGTCAGTTCCATTTTATTTAAAACTGCCCTGCTCCGCTTTAAATGGATTGTTACTTTTCCCATTCCTTTTTCTATGGGTACATTGGAATCTACCTTCCATCCAAAATGCTCGTAGCCATCCATATACTGTGACATCTGATTCTCGGCGACCGTCACTTTCGTATAATCAAAACTCTCAAACTCACTCATTTTTCTACGCTTTCCCAGAAATTCGCTTTCTGTCTGTTATCCAATATTCTACCTTTTCGGAATGATCACCGTAAACTTACTGCCGCGTCCCGGTTCGCTTTCCACTTCGATTTTATAATCATTTAACTGCAAAACACGCAGGGAAAGTGCCAGTCCAAGTCCATTTCCAGCCATTGCGTGGGACGTATCCCCCTGATAAAATTTTTCAAAAATATGTTTCCTTGTCTCTTCCGTCATTCCGCAGCCGTTATCCTCCACCGACACACGGATCTCAGAATCATCCGACTGCTCGGTCAGCTTTATCGTTCCTCCCGGTTCTGTGAACTTCACTGCATTGGAAAAAAGGTTATTCCAGACTAACTCCATCAACGCAGCGTCTGCCGTGATCTTTACAGAATCTTCCATATCTGCATCAAATCCAATATCTTTTTTCTCCCACACCGGCTCATAATTCACGGCACATTCCGCAAGCTGTCCACACAGATCGTACTCTTCTGCTACCGGCGTGATCGCCTGTTTTTCAAGCTTGTTCAGTTTTAAAATATTACTGATAAGTTCCGACAGACGCTTTGTAGTCTGAAAGATCACTTCGGCATATTCTTTTTGTTTCTCCGGCGTCTTTTCCATACAGAGCAGCTCCGCATTGTTCTGGATAATTGCAAGCGGCGTCTTGATCTCATGGGAAACATTGGAGAAAAAGTCTGTTTTCAACGTCTCAATGCTGCCGAGTTCCTCCACCATTTTATTAAAATCAATGATCATGACATCCAGATAATCCAGCCGGTCAGCGGTGTGAAGTGTTGGAACATACACTGAAAAATCGCCCTCTGCCACTTTTTTAGTTGCATCTGCCAGGTCATGCATCGGCTTTTCATAGCTTTTCCGGATCACATTTTTCGTAAAAAGTGTCAATCCAACTGCCACAACAGTCCAGTAACCAAGCGGTAAAATCACCTGTATGATTTTGTTCCACCCCAGTGCATTCATACCTACGATAATTCCTGTATGAATACCGGACATTAACAGCAATACGAGAAAATACACCAGAAACAGGGAAGATGGAAAACGGTCATTTTTGATTGTATTGGTATGGTTCAATTTGTTCATGGTTTCAGGCAGTCCCTTTCTATAGCAATACCGCTTTGTATCCAAGTCCACGCACGGTTTTGATCTCGAATCCATCGCAGGTGGAAAACTTGTCGCGGAGCTTTGTCACATAGACATCCACAGCCCGCAGGCTCGTTCCCGAATCAAGCCCCCAGAACTCATCCATAAGCTGTGCCCTTGTAAATGTTTTTTCGGGTAAGACAACAGTTTATATAAAATATTGAATTCGCGTGTTGTGACCGGTATCTCCTCCCCATTTATCGTTGCAGTCATGCCGTCCGCATCCATCTCCAGATTTCCGACAATAAGTTTGCGCTCCATCTCAATATTACTTCTCCGGAGCAGTGCCCTCACACGCATCTCAAGTTCTGCTAACTCCACCGGTTTTACCATATAATCATCAATTCCAACTAAAAATCCTTTCCGTTTGGAAGGAAGATCATCCTTAGCCGACATGAAAAGGATCGGGATCTGTTTATTGACCTGACGCACTGTCTCCGCAAATTCAAATCCGTCGATCTCCGGCATCATAATGTCGGAAATGATCAGCTCGTAGAGATTGTTATACATCTCGTCATAGGCTTCGTTCGCACTCAAAACGCCTTTTGCCTCAAATCCACAGTCATTTAAATAGGTGCAGACCGTCTGGTTTAAATTTTTATCATCATCCACTACAAGAATGTGTATCATTTTTCTGTTCCTTTCTGGTTTCTATCATTGTCCATTGATTACATCATAACATATATTATTTTGAATTTGTTTGAGTTTTGTTTCAGAATTGTTAATAGAAGAAAATCTGATCGTTTTCAATTATTTTAATAGCGCTTGCATAACGAAAAAATCCGCTTATAATAAAAGTCAAAAAGTTAAATAGGAGGAGAAGGATCATATGACACCAAAAGCAAAATATTACGAAACACTCGCCAATACCATGATCAAAAATTTTGAAAAAAGAAGAATGGAAGCATACTACTGCCCGTCCGCAAAAGAAGCCGTAGAGAAAGCACTTTCTTTCCTGCCATCCGGTGCAGTCGTGGCTCACGGCGGCTCCATGACACTAGAGGAAACCGGCATGATGGATGCACTGCGTTCAGCCGATATTGAGTTTTTAGACCGGGCTGTCTGTAAGACGCCGGAAGATTCCAGAAAAATATTCCACGACGCACTGATGGCTGACTACTATTTCATGAGCACCAACGCCATGACAATTGATGGAGAATTAGTCAATATCGATGGTAATGGAAACCGGGTCGCTGCTTTGATCTATGGTCCTGAAAATGTCATTATTCTTGCCGGAATGAACAAGGTTGCAAAGGACGTTGCAGAAGCTGTTGACCGTGTCCACTTAACCGCAACTCCTATGAACTGCGTACGTCTGAACAAGCAGACACCATGTGCTGTCACCGGAGTCTGTGCCGACTGCCTCTCTCCTGACTGTATCTGCAATCAGGTCGTGATCACAAGACGAAGCGGTATTCAGGGAAGGATTAAAGTTATTTTAATTGGAGAGGAACTTGGCTACTAAAAGATACTAAAGGCACTTTTTTATGGAGTATAACCACTCTTGTATCCACAATAAGCAAAGGGACGCATAAAATACCCTCCTTACTGGTTTGTCCAGTAAAGAGGGTATTTTCATGCGTCCTTTTGCTTATTTACAGATATCCCCGTAGCACTCCGGTCTTCTGTCCCGGAAGATTCCCCATGAAAGACGGTTCTCCTGCATTTCATTTAAGTCGAACGTTGCAAGTATCACCTGTTCCGTCTTGCGATCTGCCTCTGCCACAAGTTCTCCGGTCTGGTCTGTGATAAAAGAGGATCCGTAAAATGTAAGTGCTGATCTCTGTCCGCCGTTTTCCTCACATGGAACTACTTCTTCTGTTCCGATACGGTTTGCTGCGATCACCGGCATGAGGTTTGCTGCTGCATGTCCCTGCATCGCCCTTCTCCAGTGCGGCATGCTGTCACACTCTAAGATTGGTTCACTGCCGATTGCGGTCGGGTAAAAGAGCAGCTCTGCTCCTTTGACCGCCATGGCTCTTGCTGTCTCCGGAAACCACTGATCCCAGCAGATGCCGACACCGATTTTTCCATACGCTGTATCAAACACTTGAAATCCGGTATCTCCCGGAACAAAGTAAAATTTTTCCTGATAATAATGGTCATCCGGGATATGTGTCTTGCGGTATATGCCAAGATTGCTTCCGTCTGCATCGATCACTGCAACAGTATTGAACAGGCGGTTCACATCCTTTTCATAAAAGCTGACCGGGATCACAACAGACAATTCCTTTGCCAGTACAGAAAAATGTTTTACCGCATCATTTTCATTCACTTTTTTTGCAAATTCATAGTATTCATATCTGCGTTCCTGACAAAAATACTGTCTTTCAAAAAGCTCCGGCAAAAGGATGATCTGTGCTCCTTTTTCTGCCGCTTCCCGGACAAGTGCATCTGCCTTTGCGATATTTTCTTCCACATGTGTGCTGCATTTCATCTGAACTGCGGCTACTGTGACGTTACGTTTTCTGCTCATAATATGCTGTCTCCCGCTTCTTAATATTTTCCATGCTTTTTCGTTCTATTCCTGTTTATTCTGAAATCCGGCATTTTTATCTTTCCATCTGTCTTGCAACGATACTTTATATGATTTCCTGCTATCCGTCATCTGCGTACCGGTATCTGCTGTGTGATGCAGTGGATATTGCCACCGCCAATGATGATCTCCCTTGCAAAGACTGGCACGATCTCACGCTCCGGGAACAGCTTCTGCAATAAATCTGTTGCCAGAACATCATGCTCGTCTCCAAACTGCGGCACAAGCACAACCTGATTTCCAATATAAAAATTCACATAGCTTGCAGCTAACCGTTCTCCTGCTTCTCTTGTATCCTCGCCTTCTTCAAACACGTAACCTGCCAGTTCTTTTTCCGTAATACAGACCGGTTTCTTCGGGATCAGCATTTTATGCACACGGAACTTCCTTCCTTTGGCGTCTGTCTCCTGTTCAAGAACCTTAAGATCTTCCGCTGAAAGTGCGTACTGCGGATCACTCTCGTCATCTGTCCATGCAAGGACAACCTCACCCGGTTTTATAAATGCACAGACATTGTCTACATGTTCATTTGTTTCATCCTGATAGATTCCGTTTGGAAGCCAGATGATCTTCTCTGCGCCGAGATATTCCTGCAATTTTGCTTCGATCTGCTCTTTCGTAAGTTCCGGATTTCTTCCCTTACTGAGCAGACAGGCTTCCGTTGCGATCACCGTTCCCTGTCCGTCTGAATGGATGGAACCGCCTTCCAGCACAAAAGGAGCCGCATCATAATAATCATAACCGGTCAGTTTACAAAATTCTTCTGCAACCTTATCATCCTTTTGCCAGTCCTGATAAAGACCATCATAGGTTCCGCCCCAGGCATTAAAGCTCCAGTTGACCCCACGGACTTCTTTTCCATCCGTCACAAAGGTTGGTCCGACATCCCTTGCCCATGCATCGTCTGTCGGAATTGTTAAAATTTCTACATTCTCACACAGCAGCTCTCTTGCCGCCGCTTCCGTTTCCGGTTCTGTCAGCATATATACTTTTTCTGTCTCTGCCAGCTTATTGGCAATCTCTGCAAATACTTTTCCGGCTTCTTTTGCCTCATATGGCCAGGAACCCGGACGTTTCGGCCAGATTAAGATCACACCATCCTGCGGTTCAAATTCCCCCGGCATATAAAATCCATCCTGATGCGGAGTTCTGTTTTCTATCTTCATACTTCTGTTTTCCTGCCTTTTCCGTGTTGTCTTTTCATGAATCATAGCTTCATCCTGTCACATGTTCTTCCATCCGGCCGGATTTTCTCATGACAGTCTTCCTTTAAAATCCTCATAAGAAAAACTGCGGATCACTTTACATTCACCACTCTCATCCATCACTGCGATATCCGGCAGCGGGATTCCGTTAAATGTATTGTTTTTCACCATGGAGTAAATCGCCATATCCTCAAAATACAGTCTGTCATCCACTTTTTTCTCTTCGTCAAAAGAATAATCCCCGATAATATCGCCTGCAAGGCAGGTATAGGAAGATAACCGGTAAGTATACTTCTTTTCCTCCGGCATTCCCGAACTGCGAAGTGGCGGACGATACGGCATTTCCAGCACATCCGGCATATGGCATGCTGCGGATGCGTCCAGAATCAACGTCTGTATATCGTTATCTACCACATCCATAACGGTTGTGGCAAGATATCCGGCATTCAATGCAATCGCTTCGCCCGGTTCTAAATAAATGTCAAGATCATATTTTTCCTTCATGTGCAGAATGCATTTTTCTAACAGTCCGATGTCATAATCTGCTCTTGTAATATGGTGTCCGCCGCCAAAATTCAGCCATTTCATTTTGTAAAGATAACTGCCGAATTTTTCTTCTACCGCCTCTAAGGTTTTTGCAAGATCATCCGCATTCTGCTCACAGAGCGTGTGAAAATGCAGTCCATCCACATAATCATACATCTCATCCGTAAACTGCTCTTTAAAATGCGCAATTGTCACACCGAGACGCGAACCCTTTGCACATGGATCATAGATCGCATGATCCCCCTGTGTGGAACACTCCGGGTTAATACGGATTCCCACGCTGGTCTCTTTGCAGAAATTTTTATATTTTTCCAGCTGGGAAAAAGAATTAAAAACCATGTGATCGCAGATTTTAACCAGTTCCTTCACGTCCTCTTCTTTATATGCCGGAGCAAATACATGGTTTTCTTTTCCCATTTCCTCTTTTCCGAGACGAGCCTCAAAAAGTCCGCTTGCCGTTGTTCCACTGATATACTGACCGATCAGCGGGTATTCGTAAAAGCAGGAAAAGGCTTTCTGTGCAAGAAGGATTTTACATCCGGTATCCTTTTCCACTTTCTGGAGAATGGAAAGATTTTTTTTCAGCTGTTTTTCATCTATGACATAGCACGGTGTTTTTAATTCTTCAATTCTCATTCTGTCTGTTCATTCCTTTTTCTGTCATTTCACATGAGAAGGACATTTTTCCTTCTTCTTGAAGTAGGTTCTTACTCAACTTCCTGCGGATTCTCGCAGACTACCCAAGGAAGTCCCCATTTATTCAGTGCTTCCATATATGGATCCGGATCAAACTCCTCTACATTGAATACGCCAGGTTTTTTCCAGAGTCCCTCTACTACCATCATTGTTCCGATCATAGCCGGAACTCCTGTTGTGTAGGAGATTGCCTGAGAACCAACCTCTTTGTAGCACTCCTGATGATCGCATACATTGTAAATGTAGATGGTCTTTTCTTTTCCGTCTTTTACACCTTTGAAAATACATCCGATGTTTGTTTTTCCTACCGTTCTTGGTCCAAGGCTTGCAGGATCCGGCAATAATGCTTTTAAGAACTGGATCGGCACGATCTCTTTTCCTTCAAAGTTGATCGGTGTTGTGGAAAGCATTCCAACGTTTTCCAGACATTTCATATGTGTTAAATAACTCTGTCCGAATGTCATGAAGAAACGGATTCTCTTGATTCCCGGAATATTTTTTGCAAGTGATTCAATCTCCTCATGATGAAGCAGATACATATCTTTTTCTCCAACTTCCGGAAAATCATATTCACGCTTAATAGACATTGGCTCTACTTCTACCCAATGGCCATCTTCCCAATAAGAACCCATTGCAGATACTTCTCTTAAATTGATCTCAGGATTAAAGTTTGTTGCAAATGGATAGCCATGGTCACCGCCGTTGCAGTCTAAAATATCAATGTAGTGGATCTCATCGAAATAATGTTTTAATGCATATGCGGAATAAACACTTGTCACACCCGGATCAAATCCGCTTCCGAGGATTGCTGTAATACCTGCATCTTCAAACTTTTTCTTGTAAGCCCACTGCCAGGAATAATCAAAGTATGCTGTAAATCCCTCTTTCTTGCAGCGCTCTTCGTAGATTTTTCTCCATTCCGGATCATCTGTGTTCTCTGCTTCGTAGTTTGCAGTATCAATGTAATCCACTCCTGTTGCAAGGCAGGCATCCATGATGGTCAGATCCTGATATGGAAGTGCCACATTTAAAACTGCATCCGGTTTATATTCGTTGATCAGTGCGATCAGTTCCTCTGTGTTGTCAGCATCTACCTGTGCGGTTGTGATGACTGTTTTGGTTGTCGGCTGTAATTTTTCTTTCATTGCATCGCATTTGGATTTTGTCCTGCTAGCGATCATAATCTCAGTGAAAACATCACTGTTCTGACAACATTTTGCGATTGCTACGGAAGCTACGCCTCCACATCCGATAATCATTACCTTGCTCATTTTTTTCTCTCCTTTTTTTACGTTATTGTTTTTTAGATAATTGCGAAACTCCTTCCTACTCTTCTTTCAATTGTTCAATTTAGGTTTTTATGAGTTTTGCAATTATCCATGTCATTATTTACTTAATATATTTTTCTACCGGTCTTCCTCGTCCTCTAACATATCTTCTAAATATTTTGGGAGCATGAAGGCTCCCCGGTGAAGATTCGTTGTGTAATATCTTGTTTTGATATGTAATTTTTTCCACTCTTTCACGCGCAGATTGTTGAGTGGGTGATATTTTTTGGAAGCAAATCCAAACAGCCAGTAGCCGGACGAACACGTCGGGATATGTGCCTGATATACACGGCTTACCGGAAATGCCCGGAATGCCTTGCGGTGCATCTTCATGCACTCTTCCTTATCCTCATCATAAAATGGACTTCCATGCTGATAAACCATGATTCCGTCCTCTTTTAACGCCTTATAGCAGCTTCCGTAAAATTCCTTGGTAAAAAGTCCCTCAGTATGCCCAAATGGATCGGTTGCGTCATTGATGATCAGATCATACTCCTCCGTTTTGTTTCTCAGGAAACGAAGTCCATCCTGATAATACACATTCACACGCGGATCATCCAGACCACAGGCAAGCTCCGGGAAATGCTCCCGGCAGACTTCCACTAACATCTCATCCGGTTCCACAACATCAATCTTTTCTATGGAATCATACTGTGTCAGTTCTTTTGCAACGCCGCCATCACCGCCACCGATGATCAGCACGTGACGCACGTCCGGATGTACTGCCATCGGCACATGCGTTACCATCTCGTCATAAATAAATTCATCCTTTTCCGAAAAAAGGATATCTCCATCCAAAGCCAGAAACTTGCCAAATTCTACCGATTCCAGAACATCGATCCTCTGGCAGTCACTGTTACCGCTGAATAATTGTTTTTCGATTCTCATTGAGAGCTTTACATTCGATGTGTGAAGCTCCGAAAACCACATTTCCATTTTTCTGCTTCTCCTTCCCTGTCCCGGTTTCCACCGTTTTCTCCGGGATCACTCATCTCTTACACCAGCACCATCAGATGTTCCACTGCCGGATCTTCCGTTCCCTGCATGGAGCAGCCTTTTTCCTTCGCATAAATGATATATTCGATGATTTCATCTGTAATCATCTCACCCGGTGCCAGGATTGGGATTCCCGGCGGATAGCACATGACAAATTCACCGGAAATACAGCCGCTGGTCTCACGGATCTGAAGGGATTTCTTTTCCGCATAGAAAGCTTCCTGTGGTGAACGGATGACTTTCGGTGCTATATATTCACCGGATAAAAGTCCTGCCTTATCTTTTTTATACAGTCTTGCGATATCTGCCAGCGCCCCCACCAGGCGCTCAATATCCTGTGTCCGGTCTCCAATGGAAATATAGGCCAAAATATTACAGATATCCCCAAATTCGATCTGAATATCATATTCATCGCGAAGAAGATCATACACTTCGATCCCTGCCAGCCCGATACCAAGCGTGTAGATAGAAAGCTTTGTCACATCATAGTCGTAGATGCTGGTTCCGTTGATCAGATCCTTCCCATAAGCATAATATCCACCGATATTGTTGATCTCATTTCTTGCATATTCTGCCATCTCGGACACTTTGGCAAAGGATTCCTCACCTCTTAACGCAAGGTTTCTTCTTGAAATATCAAGGCTTGACAGAAGAAGATACGATGCGCTTGTAGTCTGTGTGAGATTGATGATCTGTCTGACATAATCTGCATTGACACCTTTGTTTACAAGCAGAATGGAGCTCTGCGTCAGGCTTCCACCGGACTTATGCATGGAAATTGCTGCCAGATCAGCACCGGCTTCCATGCCTGAAACCGGAAGGTTTTTTCCAAAATACAAGTGTGTTCCATGTGCCTCGTCTGCGAGCACTTTCATGCCATGCGCATGTGCAAGCTTTACGATAGAACGGATATCCGAACAGATACCGTAATAAGTCGGATTGTTCACAAGCACTGCAACTGCATCCGGGTTCTCTTTGATCGCCTGCTCTACACACGGCACTTCCATTCCAAGAGAAATTCCGAGTTTTGGATTCACTTCCGGATTCACATAAACCGGAATTGCTCCGCAAAGCACCAGTGCATTGATGGCACTTTTATGTACATTTCGCGGAAGGATAATTTTATCCCCTCTCTTACAGACTGACAAAATCATGCTCTGCACTGCAGAAGTAGTTCCTCCCACCATCAAAAATGCATGTTCTGCATGAAATGCATCTGCTGCAAGTTCCTCCGCATCTCTTATAACCGATACCGGATGACAGAGGTTATCGAGTGGCTTCATGGAATTCACATCGATCCCTACACATTTTTCCCCTAATAATTCCACTAATTCAGGATTGCCACGGCCCCGCTTATGCCCCGGCACATCGAATGGTACGACACGCTGTTTCCTGAATTTTTCCAGTGCTTCATAAATGGGAGCTCTTTTCTGATCTTCTCTGTTCATAACTTTCTCCATTGCAATTTATAATTTTAAGATAATCATTTTCACATTTTATGTAATAGAAATGATGTTTTCGATTACATAAAAAAGAGACAACTGCCTGAGCAATCATCTCTGTTGACCTTCGTTCTCCATATTGGAATCCTTTTTACTCTCGATGCGATCCCAAATATCGTTTTTCAAAGAATCCGTTGCCTGCCGCTCTCTGCTTTCTGCCTTTGTCTGCATCGCAACTGCAAATATATGTCACTCTTATTGACCGTTTCACAAGATGATGTGCTTACACACTGATTATAAAGTAATCAACTTATAAAATTTGAGCTTCTGACTCAATCAATAACGTGGTCTCCTCACCACACCGGCAACCGACCCGCCTGTCCGTTAGGCTGCCTCAGTAATCTGAGTGGTCATACATTTGCATGAAAAAACGATTTTTATTTTTCACACGAAAAAAAGTCTATCATACACATATTTCAGTGTCAAGATATTTATGATATTAATTGTATTTTTTTGTTTTCTAATTGTAAACTTCAGGTAAAACGATCCAATAAAAAACTGATTCTGACAAACTGACTTTAAATTTCAAAAAAAGAAGCTACCGCATACACGATAGCTTCTTTTACATACATTAATTGTATTTTCTTTTTCTTGCTGCTTCAGATTTTTTCTTACGTCTTACGCTTGGTTTCTCGTAATGTTCTCTTTTACGAATCTCCTGCTGGATACCTGCTTTAGCACAGTTTCTCTTAAATCTACGTAAAGCGCTATCTAAAGTCTCGTTCTCTTTTACTATTACACTAGACATTATCTCACACCTAACCTCCCTCCAGTTGCGTATTGTGCATATTCAACTGTTTGGGTAAATTTCATTGCACTATAAGTTATTATAGCATAAAAAATGTTCACGTCAATAGTTTTTCTTATATTTAGAAAAATTCAGACAATTCTATTTTTTCATCAAATTATTATTTAATCTGATTTTCCAGCGCTACCTTAGCCTCGGCTACCGCATCCGGGATTCCTGCCGGATTCTTACCGCCAGCCTGTGCCATGTTTGGACGTCCGCCGCCGCCACCGCCAACTTTTCCTGCGATCGCTTTGATGAGGTTTCCTGCATGAGCGCCTTTCTTCATTGCCTCCTCTGTTGCCATAGCGACAAGATTTACTTTGCCGTCTGCCTCAGAAGCAAGCACTACAACGCCCTCTCCGAGTTTTCCTTTGAGCTGGTCACCAAGGTCTCTCAAGCCGTTCATGTCAACCCCTGCAACACTTGTTGCAAGAAGTTTTACACCTTTTACTTCTACAACCTGATCCATAACATCGCCAAGTGCCTCTTTGGCAGCTTTGCTCTTTAAGGACTCATTCTCTGCATTTAACGCCTTGATCTCAGCCATCATATGCTCGATCTTCTCAACCAAAGCAGCCGGAGTTGTCTTTGCAGCTTTTGCAGCTCTCTCTAATTCAGCTTCGATATTCTTATAATATGCGAATACATTATCACCTGTCAACGCCTCAATACGACGTACACCGGCAGCAACACCGCTCTCAGAAATGATCTTGAATGCAGCGATCTCGCCTGTGTGTTTTACATGTGTACCACCACAGAACTCCTTGGAAAATTCTCCCATGGATACGACACGTACTTTCTCACCATATTTCTCACCGAATAACGCCATAGCGCCTGTCTTTTTCGCTTCTTCTACGGTCATGACATCCGTACGCACCTCAAGGTCTGCAGCGATCTCATCATTTACGATCTTCTCAACTTTTGCGATCTCCTCTGCTGTCATAGCCTGGAAATGGCTGAAGTCAAAACGTGTTCTCTCAGCATCCTGATAAGAACCAGCCTGCTCTACGTGAGTACCTAATACTTCACGGAGTGCTTTCTGTAATAAGTGTGTTGCAGAATGGTTCTTACATGTCTTGCCACGAAGATCTGCATCAACTGATAATGTAACTTTATCACCGGACTTGATCATGCCGCTTGTCATTTTGCCGACATGTCCCACTTTTCCACCTAATAACTTGATGGTATCTTCCACTTTGAATGTACCATCAGCAGTGTAGATCACACCTTTATCTCCCTGCTGTCCACCCATGGTAGCATAGAATGGTGTCTCCTCTACGATGATCGTTCCGATCTCACCATCGGATAATGCTTCCACGATCTCAGTCTCAGAAGTAAGTACTGTCACCGTAGATGCTGTCTCTAATTTATCATATCCGACAAACTCTGTTGTGACGGAAGGATCGATCTCATCATAAACAGTCGCATCTGCTCCCATATAGTTTGTAGTCTTACGATTCTTTCTTGCTGTTGTACGCTGTACTTCCATAGCCTTTTTGAAGCCGTCTTCGTCAATCGTGAAGCCTTTTTCTTCTAAGATCTCAGAAGTCAGATCCATCGGGAATCCATAAGTATCATAAAGCTTGAACGCATTGTCTCCGGATAATACTTTAGAACCGGATGCGATCATCTCTTTTTCCATATCCTCTAAGATTGCAAGACCCTGATCGATCGTCTTTGCAAACTTCTCTTCTTCCTGTGCAAGTACTTTTAAGATAAAATCTTTCTTTTCTTCTAATTCCGGATAACCGTCTTTGCTCTCGTTGATCACAGTCTTTGCAAGCTCTGCCATAAAAATGCCGTCGATTCCAAGCATTCTTCCATGACGTGCAGCACGGCGGATGATACGGCGGAGTACATAACCACGTCCTTCATTGGATGGCATAATACCATCGGAGATCATAAATGTTGAGGAACGGATATGGTCTGTGATCAGACGGATCGAAACATCATCCATTGCATCCACTTCATATTTCTTACCTGACAGCTCACATACTCTGTCACGGATTGCTTTCATGGTATCGATATCAAATACGGAATCTACATCCTGCATGACAACTGCAAGACGCTCAAGTCCCATACCTGTATCAATGTTCTTCTGGGAAAGTTCGGTGTAACCACCCTTTCCATCTCCCTCAAACTGGGTAAATACGTTGTTCCATACTTCCATGAAACGGTCACAGTCACATCCTACTTTACAGTCCGGTTTGCCACAGCCGTATTTTTCTCCGCGGTCATAGTAAATCTCAGAACATGGACCGCAAGGACCGGCACCGTGCTCCCAGAAGTTATCACACTCTCCGGTTTCCGGATCGCGGTAAAATCTTGTGATTCTCTCTGCCGGAACTCCGACTTCTTTTGTCCAGATATTGAATGCTTCATCATCCTCACCGTAAATGGATGGATACAGTCTGTCCTCCTCTAATCCGAGAACCTTTGTCAAAAACTCCCAGGACCATGCGATCGCTTCATGCTTAAAATAATCTCCGAAAGAGAAGTTACCAAGCATCTCAAAGAATGTAAGATGTCTTGCTGTCTTACCAACGTTCTCGATATCACCGGTACGGATACATTTCTGGCAGGTTGTCACTCTTCTGCGAGGTGGAATTTCCTGTCCTGTAAAATATGGCTTTAATGGTGCCATACCTGCATTGATCAGTAATAAGCTGTTATCATTGTGTGGTACCAATGAAAAGCTGTTCATTTTAAGATGTCCCTTGCTCTCGAAAAATTCAAGGTACATTCTTCGTAATTCGTTTTCACCGTAAAATTTCTTCACGACTAAGTTCCTCCAAAATCTTTTGTACAGGCACTTCTCTGCCGTACATTTTTTATTTAATAAAATTGTAATTACCAGCTGTTTCCTTCTAAGAAACTATCTATATAGTTACAAATTATTTAACCTCGTGTTCTGCTGCCGTATCAGCTTCCGCCGCTGCTTTTGCATCTTTGTTTTCCCGCAGCTTTTTGCCTGCAAAAAATCCCGCCAGAGCGATTGCTGCCAAAATCACCATAATAATTGCATACTGTAAAAATGATCCTAAAAATGCCATTTCTTCTACCTGCCTTTCTGCTATGGCTGACACTTATGCACTGCAAAAATGAAAGCCGGCTCACAATTTAAATATTATAGCTCACTTATTTGTTTATCGTCAAGTATTCAACATCTTTTCTTCTAAAAGCTGTCATCTTTTATTAAAAAAAATGTCATCTTTTCCAGCAAAAACTACCATCTTTTATTCTTCCCGGATTTCAAATACCTGATTCTCATGGACGATTGGCACGATCCGGTCCGCCATCGCCTGATTGCTCAGTCTTTTGATAAAAGGCTGTATCCCGGAATAATCCTGCCACATATGCATTGGAAACACATACTCTGCATTCGTGTTCTCCAGAAAATATTCCATGCCAAGTGACTGATACATCCCAAGTTTTGGATCAAACGGCACAAATGCCAGGTTGATGTCTTTCTTTGCAAGTTTTTTAATCTGGTTCTTATAATTGACATCCATAATGCCATTGACAAGTTCCCCTGCTCCATCCCATTTCCAGTTGTTGAGATCCCCGGCATGATAAAAACTTGCCCCGTTTGTCTTCACATAAAAGGCGACTCCCGCGTCCGTGGAGCGCAGCGTCTCAATCTCCAAGTCATCCACCTGATATTTTTCGCACGGACTAACGTATGTGATCAATTCCCGGACAGACAGGTCAAACCCGTGTTTTTCCAGAAAATGAGGTGACATCCTGCAGTCTTTTGAGAAAATATAATGTATGTTGCTGTAACGCTCTGCCCAGTGGAGCACATCCATGTCAAAATGATCTCTGTGTTTGTGGCTTGCAAACACATAAACCGGGGTATCCGGCTCATACTCCGGGATCTGTCCACGGAACGTATAGCCGTTCACCCGGTCTCCCGCAAACCAGTCAAAAATCAAAACCTTCTCATCCACTTCCACTAAAAAGCAGCTGTGATGTATAAATATTACCTGCATTCCTTCATCCTTCCAATTATCTCATTTGCTTTTGTATATATTTCTGCCGGATCAGTTCCGATGAGAAATGTTCCATCCTCGTAAAGTACTTTTCCGTTTACCATCGTCAGTTTCACATTCTGCTTGCTGCCGCTGTAAACCAGATTTTTCACAAGGTTGTTCTCCGGCTGCATATTCGGCTGCTGCAGATCGATCATGACAAGGTCTGCCTTTTTCCCGGCTGCAAGACAGTCACAATCCGGCAGTCCCATCGCATACGCGCCTCCGGCGGTCGCCATATAAAGCACCTCCTCCGCCGGCATGCAGGAAGCGTCCCGTTCCCTGAGTTTTGCCAGTCCTGTCACAAGAAACATCTCCCGGAACATGTCCAGACAGTTGTTGCTCGCCGGTCCATCCGTACCGATTGCAAGATTGATTCCCTCATCCAGCAGTCTTTTGACCGGGCAGATACCGGAAGCAAGCTTTGTGTTCGAACCGGGGTTCGTCACTACCGACATGTGATGTTTTTCAATATCTCAATATCTTTCTCCTCCAGCCAGACACAGTGATAACCGCCGCCGCCATGTTCATACAGCCCCAGACTTTCTGTAAACTGCATTGGTGTCATTCCCCAGCGTGCCTTACACTCTGCCACCTCGCGCTCTGTCTCAGAATTGTGCGTCCAGACCGGTGCGTGATACTTGTCCGCAATCTTGGCAACCCCCTCAAGCAGTGGGCGTGATGTGGTGTATTCTGCATGAAATCCCGGCACATAGGAAGTGAGGTCACTCAGTTTATTGATCCTTAAATAATTTTCCTCAAGCACTTCCAGACTGTCGGTAAAGTTGTTCAATCCACTTGTAAAAACAGTCCGAAACCCCGTATCCACATAGGCATTGATATGATAGTCCTGCATAATGTACATATCAAAATTTGAGGTGATACCACTCGTCAGATACTCCATAATTCCGAGGATCGCAAGCCAGTAAGTATCCTCCCCTTTCAGCCTTGCCTCGTTCGGGAACACTTTCTGCTGCAGCCATTCCTGCAGCGGAAGATCATCTGCAAAAGATCGTAAAAATGTCATCGGTGTATGCGTGTGTGCATTCTTAAATCCCGGCATTAAAAGATTTCCCTTTGCATCGATCTCCCGGTCCCAGATAATGATATCATCTTCTTTGCAGACATCAGAAGTATCTGTGCCATCCCCGATATAACAGATATGGTCTCCTCTTACCCAGAGTTCCCCCTCCGCCACCTCAAAGGTGTGATCTGCTTTCGTCAATAATATTTTTGCATGATAAAAACGAATATTCATACCGATCCCCCACTTTTATCACTGCCTGTATCCTGCAGCAGAATGCCCGCACTGTGGGCATCCGATCGTCATAAATTGCAGTGCGCGCCGGAAAAATCTATGATTTTCCCGACGGGATACACTGTTTTTGATTCTTAAATCTTACCAAATTTCATAGGATAATGCAAACCATTCCACCGTTATTATCATTTACGATTTTCTGCATGGTATCCTGCAGTTTAAGTTGGCATTCATCATCCATCATGGCGATTTTATTCCGGATTCCGTCCTCCATAAGCTCCCCTATGGATTTGCCGAAAATATTGGTTTTCCAGACGCCCTCCTCGCTCTGCTGTCCCTCTTTAATGTAACGGATCAGGTCATTTGCCTGATCTTCACTTCCCACGATCGGTGCGATCTCCGTCTCAATATTGGCACGGATCATATGAATGGATGGGGAGACTGCCTTGATTTTTACCCCAAACTTGTTTCCATGATGGATCAGTTCCGGCTCCGCAAGTTCAATGTCCTTTAACCCCGGATTTACAACACCATATCCTTTCATCTGCACTTCCTCAAAAGCCCCTGCGACTTTCTCATAAGATTCTTTCCTCGCCGCCATCTCGCGGATCATCGAGATCAGTTCATACTCACCATGGATAGGAACTCCTGCAAGTTCACTCATATTTTCATAGTAATACGGCTCTGCAACCTCCATCTGTATTTTCACACAGCCGCAGGCGAGATCCATCTCATCCATTTTAATCTTTGAGATGCAGTCTCCCGGTTCTGACTGCTGCTGGTAAACGTCTTTCGTGCGCTCCATATGACTTAAAATATCCGATGCCTGTGCAATGATCTCACTTTTTACCGGATGATCTGCGGAGAGCATTTCCGTCCATTTCGGGATAAAAAATTCCACCCGTTCAATCGGAAATTCATACAGCACACTCTCTAAAATTTTTAAGACATCCTCTCTGCGCAGCTGCTCACAGTTGACCGGCACAACCGTTGTCTGATAGTTTTCCTCCATCTCCGACGCAAGTTTTATTGTCTCCTGCGCATAAGGTTTTGCCGAATTTAACAGGATCACAAACGGCTTTCCGATATTTTTCAGTTCCTGAACGGTTCTCTCTTCTGCATTTATGTAATTTTCCCGTGCCAGTTCTCCGATTGTTCCGTCGGTCGTCACTACAATGCCGATCGTCGCATGGTCTCTGATGACCTTCTCGGTTCCGATCGATGCTGCCTCCGCAAATGGGATTTCCTGGTCTGACCACGGTGTCTTTACCATTCTGCTTCCATTTCCTTCCATATGTCCCACTGCCCCGTCCGCCAGAAAACCGACACAGTCGATCAGTCTTACACGCAGCTTTAATGGCTCTTCTTCCGTCTTAAAATCAGAGAGCCGGATCTCCGCCGCCTGCTGTGGAATGAATTTTGGTTCCGTCGTCATAATGGTTTTTCCGGCTGCCGCCTGCGGAAGTTCATCCATGGCTCTCTCTTTTTCTGCTTCTCCTTCCATAAAAGGAAGTACCATCAACTCCATAAACCGTTTGATGAAGGTGGATTTTCCAGTGCGCACCGGACCTACGATCCCGAGGTAAATCTCCCCGTTGGTACGGTTTCTGATATCCCTGTAAATGTTATACTCTTTATTTCCGCTATAATTGTCCATAAAAAAATTCCCTCCATATGTTATCACATTGTATGAAGGGAATTTTTGTTTTATTCGTATTTATTCGATCACCACATCACATGCAGTTTTTTGGGCAGACATTGAAAGTGCATCTCTGTGACATCCCCACAGTACTCTCCGTCTGCATGAAGTACCATAGGTGTTTTCAGCTTCAGGTCATATTCCTTACAGTTTGTCACCTCAAACCCTCTGATCCGCAGATGATTGGCTGTCACAAGCAATGGCAGACATAAAAAAGTGCGCCATTTCGGGATTCCCCACGCCATACACACCGAAAGCTTTCCGTCCTGCGCATCTGCCCCCGGTGCCATCGGCACACCGCCGCCCTCAGCCCGGAAATTCATTGCCGCAGCGAAAATCATTTTCTTATGGTTTTTCTGTCCTTTTCCATCAAAAACTGCACCTGCATCTGTTGTCTGCATGGTAAATAACGACTGTACCGTCAGAAACAGATAGGTAAGCTTTCCGAGATGCAGCTTATTCAAAGCGTCTTTTACCTTGGACTTCAAAGCCTTCTTGCAGACTAATGCATCCAGTCCTGCCCCGGCACTGATTGCAAATAATCTCGGCTTCTCACAGCCGTTCCAGCTCACCTGCCCCAGATCCATCACATAATCTTCCCTGCAGTTTAAAATATGCCCGATCACCTCTGTAGGCGTTCCCATGATCCCAAGTCCCCTTGCGAGGTCATTGCCGGAACCGGTCGGGATCACACCAAAGCGTACCTTCTCAAAATGCGTCATTCCGTTGATGACTTCATTTGCGGTCCCATCACCACCTACCACGACAAGTTGAATGTCATCCGCCCCACATTCACAGATGTCATGTGCCAGTGAAAAGGCATGCCCCTCATATTGGGTGACGTATGATTCGTAAGCAATGTTTTTCTTTTTTAAAACTGCTTCCGCTTCTTTCCAGATCTTTGCGCCTTTACCGCTTCTGGAATGCTCATTCACTATAAAACATAGCATATTCGCGGCTCTCCTTTCCTCTCTTCTTATCCTCATACATCCGTTCATCCGCGTCATGTACTATTTTTAAGATATCGATTCCGTTTCCCTCCGCTGTACCGGTTGCACTCGAAACCCTGAGACCGCCTTCTTCCCTGTGTCTTGCAAGTTTGTCCCTGACATTCTGGATGATCTGCTCTGCCTCCTGTTTCTCCGGATTTTCGATGAGCATGACAAATTCATCCCCACCGATACGATATGCCTTTTTCCGGCTATCTGTCTGTGCATAGATTGCATCGGACATTGTCTCGATCAGTTTATCTCCCATGCCATGTCCCATGCGGTCGTTGATTTCTTTCAGATTATTGATATCCCACAAAACCACGGCGACACGCTCCACCATCGTATAGTAATTGGCAAGCATATCTTCATATTTATTCTTATTATAAAGCCTTGTTGCAGAATCGACCTCCTTGCGGTAGGTAAGTTCTGCAATCCTGTAAGCATCCTCCCGCATGCTGCCAATGGTATGCTGGATGATCATCACGAACACAAATAGGATCAGAAGCTGCGGTAATATCCGGTAAACTATAATGACCACAACCGGCATCTTCGAAAAAGGGATCCTCGCAAATCCATCTGCCAGTTCAGACAAATACCATGTCCTGGTATGATTTCCCTGCAGCAGCAGGTTCAGATCACAGATCCCGTAATAAAATCCCACGATCATGCTGACCGGCAGCAGAAAAACTTCCAGTGCATAAGACAGCCATAATACGTTTTTCTCTTTATACTGAACTGCCACGATGAGTGGAAATACATACACCAGAACCATGTGGTAACTGAACATAAGGTTCATTGCTGCTGAAATTATGCAGATGCCGGTCACAAAAAAACACTTCATACGCTCATCCGATGGATCTGCTTTAAAAAATAAGATCACAGACGCAATAAAAAAGCCAGCAGAAATTGCATATGTCACACTGAACACAATTGCATTTACTGTCGGAAAACGGCCAAACGCCAGTCCCCAGACCGCCGTCAAAACAATAAACGCTCCGACCATCTCCCTCAGGGTCTTCTTATTGATCTCAATCTCCTGCTGCGCTAATTCCTCATTATAATGTTCCCCAAAATTAGTCATCTTCTGTCCCTCATACTCTCGTAATTATCCCATACCTGTCATTATCCGGTACTTCTAATCACTTTCTGCCCAACGATAAGTACCCTGATACCTTAATCTCCACTACATATGGTAAAGTATAACACAAAACGTTATAGTTCTGTTAAATTTTTTATTTTTTCTGTTTTTTAACATTTTATGGGCTGCTGTTTACACGGACTCCGTTCCGGCAGCGATCCTACGGTATTTTCATGGTATACTGTTTGCTGTACACAATGCTCCCCATCCCTCTTATGTCAAGTTAATGTCACAAACTTTTTTGATTCAAAATCCCGGAAACCCGCATAACTTCTTTGGGGTTATGGTAAGTTAGTGTCAAGTTTGATGCAATTGATGGTAAATTAGTGTCAAGTCATTTAATAAATGAAAGCCAAAGATTTCTCTCTGGCTTTTCTTACGACTATTCTTGAAAACCTTAAAGAAGATATGTCGGCAACTCCTCCTCTTCGCTTTTTTCAATAAAAGTATATCCTTTTTTCCGAAATCCTTTTCGTAATCTTTTGCATCTGTCCCAATTATTATAATAAGCAACTTCCGGAAGTATTTTTTCTAATTTATCCCATTCATTTTCCGGAAAGTTTTGAGTTGCGAGCAGTCCATTTACAATGTCAAAAGAAAACTTTGCAATTTCTGTTTCTAACATATAATCTTCTAAAATACAAATCGGCAAAAGAAATTTAGCTAAAATCTCTTTTTCAGTTTCAGCACAATTATTTTCTATTATTGTATTATATATTCTATTAACATCTTCTTTACTCAGTCTCTGAATTTCCTTATCATAAGGATCCACTAAGCTTACTAGAAAAAGCAATATATCCCTTTCAGTTAAATAACATAAGATTAACTTAACTTCACTTTCTGTATCATCCTTGACAATATCTATAATTCCTTTTACCTTTTTGCTTTCCCGATTATCCAACAAATAGTCCCAATACACTTGTATACACTCTTTTTCGTATACCCTATATAAGTCATAAGATAAATCATATTCACTTGTCTGTAAAACTATTTGTATAATTTTCTTATCTAACCTTTCTTCTTTTCGACTGAGGCATCTAATTATCCCTTGTTGATATCCTTTGCTTCTTCTCCATATTTCTTGACATATAGCAAATTCATTCTTAATGGAAATTAAAGTGCTACAACAATCATATTCTAATCCGGTAAAATCTACAAATTGATTGTTAGGAATAATATCAGTATATGCTTTAAGTAATACTTCATTTAAAGAATTTTCCTCTCCTTTTATAATATTCTTAAGTAATCTCTGCGAACCTGTATAATCCGAAATATAACCTTCTCTTAGCATTCTCCGAAGATCAATTGATGAAATGTCTAACCACCTATTATTAATGAAATAATCTAAAACTTCATTATAATCTTCTTTTCCGCACCAACTCGAAAAATAATTCTTACTATATAGAGTTAGAATTTCATTACATATCTTTTTTTTATCTTCAAAAATGGCACATGCCATTTCTAAAAGAGTTACTAAACTTGCTTCTTTTTCATCTGCACGTGATCCCACATACAATTTCATAAATGCTGAAACATACATGGGCTGTTTATAATCTTTAGAAAATCCTGCTACAAATTTTCTATACTTCTTTAGACCATTTTTTTTCAAATTATCAAACATTTTATTCACCCACAACGGATAATTTTTAATAACATTCTTATCTTTTGCTTCATATGTTTTCTCCCCTATATGCAATTTGCTTCTTGATATTTTACGTGGTACAATCTGAAGCTGCAAAGTTTTTCCACCATATACACGCAAAGCAACTGATCCTGTGCAAAAGGAGAAATCTTCTTCAAGCAAGTCATGTTGCGCTAAAAATAAAAATATCATTTCTTTTTCAAAATTGGTGGACACATCATCAAATATTATCAAAGGTCTTCTATTACCCCAAACACACCATATTAAATATTTCAGATTATTCTCATCTAATTCTTCAGTGCTACTTCGTTCAAACTTCAAAGGATTGCTATATGATAAAAAATCACTATCCTTATCTGGTTTTTTAAACATTGCAATAATAGATGTAATATCCTCACTCGCAAGATATAAATCTTTAACATCAAATATTAATGAATGGGTCCAAACACAACCAGGTCTTTTCATCTCTTCTGCATACCATGTGCATGCTAAAACTATATGATTATTATCAAGATTATACCCTGTAAAGTATCTCTCAAATCCATTGACAAATTCATTTCCAGATAAGTCACTTAGTATCATCATTTTTTACTGTCTTGTTCTGATAATTTTAAAGATGCTTGTAACAACCTATGTCCATTGGAATATCCATGTAATGTTTGTTCAACATAAAACTCATCAACTATCATATTTATCTCCCGACATTTCTAAAATAATAGATGTTAAATCACACGAATTTACCATTTTATCATCGACAATCTTAATACGCTTTATTGGATCTTCAATATCTAACAATTTTTCTGACTCTTCTATTTTTCCACCTATTGCGCTAACTCCCCAAACTTTTGTGTTAATTACACTTTTATTAGCTTCTAAATATTGCCATAACATATTCATGTGATTCGCTAAAAAAGCTCTCACATCATTTTGTTCAGACTGATTAACTAAATCCCATGCTGAAAAAATAATGCCTAAATTAGTTCTTCTTTTTCTTATTTCTAGAACCATTTGTAGCAAATCTATTATTTGTACTTGAGTAGGATCATCTTCACATGGATTTCTTTCTTTCAGTTTTACTCCTTCTTGTCGAAGCTCTGGCGAAATTTCCGAAATAAATTCAGGAGAATGAATATCTTCAACATTAATAAAATACAATATAGCATCTGCCTTACTTATTTTATCCCACAATTCAAAAGATATCTCTCTACTCTCGTATATATTTTGAAATGTTTCACCTGAAAGATCAGGAAATTCTACCTCTAAATCATCCACACCATTTGTCAGTAAAACTGATAATTTCTCTTTTTCTTGACCTATTACTGTTCTTTCTAGCCTTTCAACCTCAAGCCACTTTTGTTCAAGGCGATAAAGGTACTGCGAATCACCAACCATCTTTTTCAAAGTAAGTTCTGTATGTATTTCCTTTTGATTAACGCTATTCCATAACGCACCCAAAAAGGTACTTTTTCCTGCATTCGGCGCTCCCATAATAAAAATTTTTTATTCATTTAATTCCCCCAGAAATTTATAATATAGCCTATCATATTCTGTTAATTCATCAAATGGCTCTTCCATTTTCCTTGAACTTTTACGCACATGTTTCCTTACCCATCCCTGTAGTAAATCTTCCAAACCATACCCGACACTAAATTCATCTATGGTACTCGGCATTGCTGCTACATTATAATACTCTATATCCATAAAAAGCTCTGAGAGTCGTGCTACAATCTGCTGTTTAATTTTCTCTAATATCAAGTTGTGATTTTCAACCTTACTAAAAAGATCGAATTTACTAAATACAATCTGCAGTACACAACCATCCGTAATCAATTCAGCATCCCAAAATGTCCTTATCATTTCTATCATTTCAGAGACAATGCTATTTCTAGTTTTCTTATTACACAATTTTTCTCCATCTATGATTCCCACAACATAATCAGCTCTTTCAATAAATGGAAAACTTATTTTAGCCTCATCCACCTGTCCAATATGATTAGTAAATGCCTCTCCTGAAATATCCGCCAAAATCAGATTACTAATCACATTATTGTTTCTATTCCACAATCTTATATGCAAAAAGGCCTGATTATCTTCTAAACTTGTGCGTTGAGTCGTAGGTTCATTTCCTTTAGATTTTATTCTTGTATAAAAAGCTCTTTGTTCAAATCCTTGTAAACTATACGAACCTGCAAAACAAAAGTCATTAACAGGACTATTTTGAAACAATTGATACAAGCTTGTCTCCATTGTCGTCTTCCCACTAGCAACTGGTCCAACTAATACTATCATTCTTGTACTTTCTTTAGCTGCAATTCTATAAATATCACTGCTATTAAGTGCTTCACCTGAGTTGATTTGATACTTATCTTGTAAAGAAGAAAATTCCGCTTCTTCACCTTCCTGATTCACGTCAATATCAATTTCATCATTTAGAATTTGATCTATCTTATCAATTCTTTCGTCCTTCTCATCAATTTCCATTCTTATTCCCTCAAATTAATTTGCTAATTATACATTCAAAATAAATCAACTTTGACCATTTACTTACTGAAAATTTGATTTCATCCGGATTGATCTTCCACGCTTTTTTATATGCAGGTAACCATTCTCTTTTTTCATCCACAGTTAATGATATATTCAACGCAGATAAAATTGGTAAATTTTTTCTATAAGATTTTCCCCATATTTTTCTATAATTGTTCTTCTAATTTCCTCGGTTTGGTAGTCTATCAAATCTGTTAATGTAATCTCCTCAACAGTCTTTTCACATTTGGTTATCATTTTACATAAAAACGCCTCAGCCGATAAAGGCCCTGGTGCATCAACTAAATCTGCCAATTCTACTCCCAACACCATAGCCCCCTCTACATCTTTCACCTCAAATAATGGCTTTTTAAATAGATTACTCCACTCTCCAACAATCCAGCTTAAAACTTGGATTTTCTCTTGGCACTTACAATTTTCCTCCCTAAGCGAATTTGAATAATTTACTATTTTAGTAAAATTGGTTCTGATTTTTTTCAAAGATTCAGCGATATTATCTGGTGCCGTTGACGAAAAACTTCCTTCCTCGACTAACTCTTTCTCTAATCCATTTTTTAAATTATCAAGCGTAAACTTTGAAAGTGGTTCTGACTCTTTTGTTTGTTCAATAATTGCCTTATTAGCCATATCTGACAATTCTTTTATTGGACTATCAAAAAATTCATCAAGTACTTTTATAGAATATGCAATTGATATCTCCTCATCCTCTTGAAGTATAGTGGCTAATACACATCCTGCTAAAATACATATTTCTTCCTCATTTTGCTCATCAAATGTTCTATCTATAGAATAAAAGCATTCAACAAATTCATCTTTTTTCTCTTTTGATAATACAAGCTTGTAATAAATTTTTAGCAACTCCGCTATCTTCTCAGCATTACTATAAGCTTCTTTCGCAGCATTAATTCCTTCAAGCCTACTACTAATTTGCTCTTCAGAGGGATTAATACATACTCTTTTATAACTTTTAACAAATAATTTTTCTAATTCCATATTACTATCCTCCTAGTTTTGTATTTTCTGTTTTATCATCTCGTTCAATTGATATAAACAATTTTTTTCTTTTGCATCTACTAATATTTTGTCTATAAGTTCAATATATCTTTTTCCTGCATATTCATTTCTAAATAAATTTAATTTTAATAATATCTCATTTTGTTGAACGTATGATAATTCAAAAAAATTATAGACAATTTCTTTTTCAATTCCTTGAAACACTACACTATTGTTATTATTTTTTGCCTTTCCTTCAGCTTGAATAAGATTATCATCCTGCAAATTCTTTCTTCTCTTTTCATCAATATTTATTTCATATTTAAAAAAGTTGGTTTCCGCATCGCAAGTCTGCCTATCCGCTTCAAATTTATCTCTATCTTTTGATAATACCCTTGGAAATGTTTTTACCTCTACAAACCTATCATCCTTTTTTCTAACACATTCAAAACTTATCCAATTATATCTTGGTTTCCAACTCTTTCCTCTTGTTGGGTGCGTTGCCCCAGCACTAATAACTAATCTTTCAGCGTTTGCTTCAATGGCTTGTTCATGTTTATGACCATACAATTGAATGTCTATACGCTTATCTAATTTAGATTGAAGCTCATCGGCAAATTTCCAAAACTCTACAGGATGATGACATAGCGAAACCCATATAACACTATCCTCATAAAAAGGTATTTGACTTTGTCCAATAATCATCTTACGAATAACTGCTGAATCCTCATGGTCTTTATGGCTTGAAATAATGCAGGAATTCATACCACATATTTTTAGCCGCAAATTATTATCCAATTTAAATTCTTCTATCCACACAGGCTTTTCGGAATTTATATTACACCCATACGCCGCGACAAAATTATTATACTCTTCAATTGATTTAAATAATAAATTAGGACTTGCTTGATCTAATATATATCTCTCTAAAAGTAAATCTGCTGAATCCAATGTCTCTGCTTTTTCAATTTCTGATTGAGCATCAAGTATACTTTTAGATGATTTTATAAATTGTTGGTCTACATCATGATTGCCGGGAACACAGTAGATACTCTTTTCATCAATTTCTAAAATTGATGCCATTTCTTTCAAAAATTCTTTTGCAATATCATACTCTTCTCTTTGTCCTGCAAAAGCAACATCTCCTCCAACTAATATTCCTTTTACATTACTCAAGTATGCTTTTGCATTGTACTTTATATCCATTAATATCGCATTTCTTAAATCAGCATCTATATCTGCTCTATTTCCACTTGATTTACGAAAATGAATATCTGACAAATGAATGAACGCTATTTCTCCCATTGAACTCCTCTGTTTTATAACTATATTATAATTACAAACTTATAGTGAATTATGTTTGTTATTACTTCATTTATTGTATCATAGTTCTATCAATATTTCCATGAAAATAGAATGATTAGTTGTCAAGTTGCTTTGGGGAGGTTTACTCCTCCCCAAAAGCATAATTCCATTCAATCTCTACTCTCTTGTCCCTGTATATGATAACCTTTTTAATAAATACATCCACCGCTTCCTGCGTCAGCTTCTCCATCTGTGAAAAACGGATAATTTCTTTTATATCCTGTTTAGGCTGGTGGTATTCCTCCGTAAGCCTGCTAAATGCAAGCTCGGTTTCTTCTATTTTACATGACAGCTCCTGCATCTGCAAAGCAATTCCATCCGCCCTGCTGCGGTATTCTCCGGCTCCTATCTTCTTTACAGCATAGTTTTCGTACAATGTATCTTTCTCTGTCTGCAAACTCCGATACTGCGTCCGATAATTACCCAGCTCTTTATTCAGTCTGCTCCATTCCTCTTTCTGGAATTGTTCAAGGCTCCCACGCTGTTTTATCAAGTCTCCACGGCGCATCAACTCCCGGTACAATTCTGTCAACACAATCTCTTCCAAAATGTCTGCCCTAAAATAAGTACAGCAATCCGGTATCTGTAACAGGGAATGTTTCCTGCACCAGAAATGGTTCGGCATCTTGCCATTACTGCTCTGCGGCTTATAGTTGATCGAATACCCACACCCGCCGCAGTATATTTTCCCTGTCAGTGGATGCTTTTCACGTTTCCTTTTTGTGGATTGTTCCGGTCGGAATGCAGACACCCGTGCAAATACCTCCGGCGTTACTAACGGCTCGTGATGATCTGTAATGACTTTCCACTCATCCTTTGGCACAGCAATCCCGTTTTTGCTTCCCACAGATTTGCGGACTGATTTGCCATAAGCCATTTCGCCCAGATAGAAACGGTTATTCAGGATTCCCCTCACAGCCGTATTGCTCCATGCAGGATGCTCCCTTGTCATTTTCCTCTCAGGATAACGCATCTGCGTGATAGTCGGCGTGTGTTCCGCAATCAATTCTTTTGCTATCTGCGTACTTCCCATTCCCTCTTCTGCCAGTGAAAAGATATGGCGGACGATTTCTGCCTCCTTTTCATTGACAATCACCGTATTTTTTTCAATTTCACTCTTGGCATAGCCAAAAGGAACCTGTCCGAATACATATTCCCCATTTGCACATTTATTTTGAAATGAAGTTTTTACTTTGACTGATATATCCTTGCTGTACAGGTCATAGAGAAGCGTCTGGAAAGCAGTATCCAGCGGGGTGGTACTTCCTTCATGCTCCCTGCTGTCATAATGGTCATTTACGGCAATGAACCGCACTCCCATAAAGGGGAAAATCTGGTTGAGATAATCACCCAGTTCTATGTAATTCCTTGCAAACCGGGACATATCCTTTACCAGAATACAACTAATTTTACTCTGCTTTACCTGTTTTAACATCTCCTGCAGCCCCGGTCTGTCCATATTCGTACCGGAAAATCCGTCATCACAAAATTCTGCAACCTCCTGTCCCATTAGTTCAGCATCATTTCTGATATAATCTAAAAGCATTTTCCGCTGGAAAGAGATTTGTCAAGGGTGTTTTACCATTCAGCAACGAATTAAGGCATAAACAATATCACATTTTTATAATGCTTTTTGACCACAATCAGTCCGGCACTGATTGTGGTCTTTATTTTGGAAATGACATTTTCCCCTTAAATAAAGGAATCAATCGTCGTTGCGTTTTTCGTCAATATCTGCCATAATAAAAAGAAGTGTAAATAAAAGAAAAAGGGGGAATTGCCATGCCGCAAACACCGTTTCATGCCTATTACAAGGCCCGACTTTTGGAACAACTGCCGGAAGCAGAACAGTTCCTTCCGGTCTTTGCATCATCGGATATTGAAATCTATCCGTTTCAGATTGCAGCGGCCAGCTTTGCCCTGCGTTCCCCCTATCAGAAAGGTGCCGTTCTGTGCGATGAAGCAGGTATGGGCAAGAGCCACGAGGCCATGCTGGTCATCAATCAAAAGTGGCTGGAGGGATACAGCCGGATTCTGTTGGTCATTCCCAATGCCGACCTGCTGCACCAGTGGACGGAAATGCTGGAGCGATTCTATACCGTCCCATATGTGGTGCTGACCAATCGGGACCAATGGCGGCAGAACACCAGTGAGGACAACTCCAACGCTTTTATCCAAGATGCCATTGTTATTACTACCTACGACTTCGCCGCCGACAATGAGGAGGCCGCAAAGGTAGTTAACTGGGATCTGACGGTATTCGAGGAAGCCAATGCCCTCTCTCCAGTCTACCGGGAGGACAACAAGCAGGCCAAGGCCCTCAAGCGGATCGCCGGAGACTCCTTCAAGCTGCTGCTGACCGGCACTCCCATTGAAAAGAACATCATGGACTTATACGGTCTGATCTGGTTCATCGACGAAACGCTGCTGCCGGGAGAAAAAGAGTTTCTGGCCCGGTATCTGCGCCGACCAGAGAACTACCCGGAACTCAGCGAACAGGTCAGCCGCTATTGTTTCCGTACCCTCCGTTCCCAGGCCAAGCACTACGCCAAGGTGACGGAACGTGTGCTGCTGACCGTGGAGTACACCCCCGGCAAGGCAGAGCGGCAGCTCTATGAGCTGCTGTACGCCTACATCAACCAGCCGGAAAAGCGAGCCTTTCCCGAAATGAACCAATATGACCTGGCTCTGCGGCTGCTGGGCCTGTTGGGTTCCTCTACGGCGGCAATTTTGCAAACCATCAAAGGTATCGTCAAGCGGCTCCAGGGGCTGGAAAACGCAGCGGACGAACTAAGCCAATGGCAAGAGATTCAAACCGCAGCCGAAAGCATTCCCCAGGATGCCAAGGCCGGTGAGCTGCTGACCGTTCTCAAACAGGGATTTTCCCTGATGAAGAAAACGGGAGCCAAACAGAAAGCGGTTATCTTCACCGAGAGCGTGGAAACCCAGAAGATGCTCCAGAATCTTCTTTCTGACCGGTACCGCACTCTGGCCTACAACGGCAGCGCCGATTACTCCGTGATCCGCCAGTTCAAGGAGGATGGCGAGGTGCTGATTTCCACCGATAACGGTGCCAAGGGCTTCAATCTGGAGGAGGCTGCTTTCATCATCCACTACGACCTGCCGTACAACACCTTAAAGCTGGAGCAGCGTATCGACCGCTGCCACCGGCTGGGTCAGGAAAACGATGTGCTGTCAGTGGCCTTCATCGACAAGAACAACTTTGCCGATGTTCGCAAGCTGGAGCTGGTCAACAAGCGGATGTTGGTGACAGACGGTGTCTTTGGTATTACCGATGACGTGCTGGGCGGTTTTACAGATGATGTAAAAGCAGCCTTTCCGGTCATTGCCCAGCGGTTGCGGCCCAGGGCACAGATTGAGCAGGCATACCGCCAGACCCTGAGTACCCACGAGGAAGATAACCGGCAGACCGTCTCCGCAGCGGAGGATATTCTGTTTACCACCTTCACCAAGGAACTGGCCGACAAGGTGAAGATCAATCCCAAGTATGTGAATCGCCGTGGACAGGAGCTGAACAACGACCTCTGGGAAATTACCAAATGGTTTTTTACTCGTTATAATGAAAAGAACGATGATTGCCGTTTTGTGATTGACGAATTCAACCGTACGATCACGGCCACGGAGTACCGGGAACTGCCGGTGCTGTTCTACTACTGGACGGGGAGCCGGAACCGGCCCTATCGCAGCCAGAAGATGTACGGCATGGCAAAAGACTTCAAACCCAAGGCCGGACAGATTACCCTGTCCAGTATCATAGGCCGTGGGATTCTCCACGAGCTGGAGTGTGCCAACGAGGGAGTGCTGACCATCCCGACGGTGCAGGCGCCGTGCCAGATAGCCCTTTATACTGTCACCCTGGTTTCAGGCTCCAGCCGCACAGAACACGCCGTACTGTGCGGTTTGACGGATAGCGGCAAGGCCCTGGACGATGCAGCTTGCCGCAGCATCTTTGACTTGCCGGTGGAGAGCAGCACGGAGGATGAGCGGAGATCCCCCCACTGGTTAAAAGGAACCAGCCGCCCCCACCCGCTGGATCGGCTGGTGCCGAGTGATAAGATGATGGCGGAGCAACTGGAGCGCCTTTCGCCTGCCCAGGCCGAGGAAATGGAGCGGATGAAGCAGCAAGTGTCCGCTGATAAGGCGGCATTGAGCCGAGAACTGAACACCCTGGACAGCCAGGTACAGCAGGCGCAAGCGGAGCTGGAGGCCGTCACCGGCGACCGGCTGAAACGTCTGGCTGCACAGAAGAAAATCAACCAGCTTCGGCAGGAATATATGAAGCACCAGGAGAGCCAGTTCTTTGACGCCATGCGGCTGGATATGGAGCTGGAAGAAAAAATGAAAAGATAATCGAAACATTACCGGTGTTTCAATAGACCACGAGTATGTAGTGTGTTATACAAAGCAATTCGGACACCGGGTATTCCGTGGAACCGACAGAAAAACAGAACAATATAAGAATCCTGACAATGACCCCCGTGGCCCTTGGACAAGTGCTAACATGGTATCATACTCCGGATAGGCATAATGAAGCCTTTCCGCCACCTCACCGGATACCGCCCTGAACAATTGATGGCATAGAAATAATGCTTCCCATATGTTTTCATAGGAATCCATCCGGTAGGTGGACAAAAGTTTCTCCCACAAATCCTCGGATATATACCTTTCAATAAACTTATAGTTCTTGCCTACACTTAATTTAAAGCCTGTTTCGATGCCGACCTTCCATGATATCATTCTCAGCAGCTCATGGCGAACAATCTGATTAAAATGATCAATAGCAAATAAAATTTCCTTACGGCACAATCCTTTAATAACATAAGGTGTTACATTCCAAAATTCATTGCAGCAATCATCATACTCCCTTGCGCTTGGCTTTCTTACATGATAATCTATATCAGTCGGAACTATGTCCCTTTTAATTCTACAATCTTTATCAATTAGAACCTTTATTAATTTATCGCCCTTTAGGTAATTATCTAACTCTTCCAAGGGCAATAAGGTATCTTTATCTTCCTCTCTAAGATACTTAACTAGCCCCGGATAATTGCTTATCCTTACAGTTCGGATCAATTAGAATTAGCCGAAAACGGCGGCGAAGAAACGAACCACCGAGAAGCACCGCCGCATTGCCGAGCTTGATACCCTCATTGAACGACTGTATGCGGACCGGAAAAGGCGCGGTTGACCGCCTTGCCCTCAAAGGCTTAGGGGCATATCAACTATATATTGGGGCCGAGTGCCGTTACTTTAACACCGCCGCTAGCCATGAGCTTATGCTTCCTTTAGGACACTGTCCCAACAGACACTTTTTAAAGTATGCTGCACTAATCCTTATTTTTCACAGCATAGCGCAATGACAGACAGCCATGTTCTGCATTCTCTGTTCCCTGCAATTCCAAATTAACTTTTTCAGATAACAGAAGGTTATCAAATAGTTAGATGTCTAAAAAGCTTGTAGTTAAAGCTTTTTAGACATCTAAATCTAGGTACTAAAACAATTCATCCAGTAAAATATAATATTTTATTTTCTCCCAATCAGGCTTGATCCCCAGTAAGTCAAAAAATAGCTCGACATACTGTTCTTCCCCGATATCCTCCCTGATCGACCGGACGCAGAAGGCAATGTCATACCACTTGTCCGCCCTGCCGCTTCTCCCAAGATCAATAAAGCCACTTACTTTGCCATCTTTCACAAAGATGTTGCTGTCTCCCAGGTCGCCGTGGGAAAAGACAAGTTCCTCTTCGGGCTTTTCCGTCTTTAAAAAATCATACAGCTCGCGCGGATCTTTAAATGGAGTGTCTTCTTCCCAGTTTTCGCAATCCACATCGGCCAGATCGTTATTCAGTAAGTAATCCAATTCGGCTAAGCGGCTGTCTAAGCTATTCGTATAGGGACAATCCGATATGTCGATGGAGTGAAAGAGCCTGATGCACTCCGCATACAGCTCGATAATCTTTTCAGGGCTTTGTTCATCTTCATACTCTTCCGAGCAAAGGACGCCATCGGCCTCACTCATGAGCAGATTGCTCCAGCCATCATGCCGTTCAAAGTGCAGGACCTTTGGAACAGGCAGCTTTCCTTCCAGCCATAGCATCATGTCCTTTTCCCGTTCCACATCATAGGTGGTCCCTTTATACCGGCTGTCCGTCATTTTTAAATATAGGTTTTCATTTTCTCCCACCAGCTTATATACCTTAGCAGGAGACATTCCTTCCGTATCTTTTACGCAGCGGTATTTTTCGATCAGTTTTTTCAATTCCGGTGATATTCTCATTTTAGCCATTTATTATTTCCTTCCTCTTTTCTACAGTATTTAAAGATACCCCAAGAAGCTAATTATAACAAGACGAACTCCAATTCACTGTTCCTTGCATTCTAAAACCTTAAATACCAGAAAACAGCTTTTTCAAAGTTGTTTTCAAAGTTGGCGTATAACATAGTATCGACGGAGCCGATTTTGAAACCACAATTATGATAGAATTTACAAGCTATAAGGTTATTGTCCTGGGTTTCAAGCATTAGTCCATGCAAGTTTTTATGCTTTGCCCATTCTATAGATATATTGATAAGCGCGCTGCCTATGCCTTGCCCCCTGAAATCCTTACATACGGCGATATCTTCTATATAAGCGTACCGGTTCCAATTTTTTCGCAGTTTAACTTTTCCGACGCATTTATCGTCTTGGTAGTAAAGATATATTATCTTATCAGTATTGTCAATATATTCAAGGCAATCTGCCTCCTCATCCTCTTCATCCTCTTCGTCTTGGTAGGACTTGCTACTGCCGATGCTCGTCCAAATTTGCACTATGATTTAATCAATCCGGCAGATGGAAGAAACTACGGATGCCCCGAAAAAGGCTGGCGATATGATCGAAATACCATGAATCGGCTCATTCAAGAGGGCAGGATTATTTGGCCCGACAACCCAGATGGGCGGCCGCGCAAAAAATCATTTTTGAACGAGCTGTCAGACAATCTTCCTGGTTTTTCATCTGTTTTCAGCACTGGCGTTTATACAAATACTGCAACCAAGGAAATTGGAGGATTGTTTAATAAGTATTTATTTGATTTTCCAAAGCCAGTCGAGGTTATTAAGCAATTAGTTTCCCAAGTGTCTAACACGGATGACATCATCCTTGACTTCTTCTCCGGTTCTGCTACTACCGCCCATGCAGTGATGCAGCTCAACGCTGAGGACGGTGGAAATCGGCGCTTTATTCTGGTACAGCTTCCCGAACTGTGCGACGAAAAGAGCGAGGCATACAAGACCGGGTACAAGAATATCTGCGAGATCGGTAAGGAGCGAATCCGGCGGGCTGGTAAAATGCTAAAAGATGCGCTTGAAAGTTCCGGTTTGTTTGTTCGTGCAATGAAACGCCATCAAGATCAGCATGATTCACTTGAAGGATTTGCTTATGCGGAGTGGGAAGAAAGTCCAGAGGTAATCAATGCAAAAAAGAAATGGCAGCAAAACTGGATGTGGGCTTCCGTGTTTTCAAGCTGGACACCTCCAATCTGGAAACCTGGGACGCCACCCCCATTGAGGACGAGCAGCTCGACCTGCTGTATCGGCGGATGAACAGCATGATTCATCGGGTGAAGCCGGAGCGCACCGACCTGGATATGATTTATGAAATCATGCTCAAACTGGGTGTGCCGCTGACCTACTCCGTGACACCGTTCTCCATCAATAACAAGACTGTCTATGGCGTGGGCGATGACTGCCTGCTGCTGGTCTGTCTGGCCGAGGATGTGCAGCCCGAGGACGTGGAGCAGATGACCGAATATGCCCCGGCAAAAATCATCATCTCCCGTGACAGCTTTGCTGACGATACCGCTATGGCTAATGCCTACTATATCCTGCGGGATCATGGGATTGAGCTGAAACTGGTGTGAGAAAGATATGAATAACACTCTAAAATGGTTTCATGTAATCACAAAAACCATTGTACATTGCTTACTTGGAACAATCGAATACATTGGTATTCCATTTTTACTTGCTTGTCTTTCTACATTCATTTCCCCTATCTCCAGCGGTAATACTTTGTGGCTTTGGATTGAGCGGATTGCTTTTTGCTTTACGATATACGAAGTAATTATTGTTGGTGTGCGAAAAATGCAGATTGACATACGCAAAGATGCACTATTAGCACTAAAAACCGCCTACGAACGAGCAGCCCTGTATTGTGAAACAGGAAATCAAGACATATATCGGAACTTAACTTCAAAAATAGATCAGGTGCTTGACAATGGGATACTAAATCAACTTGATGTTGTGCAGAGCTATAAAAATCTCAAGCTCTACATGGACAGCAAAAATATTGTTGGAATCAAATATGAGATTATCAATATTCAGCACTCCATTGAAGCAGATAATCTCTTATGGAACTATACCCTGTTCCTGCGGTTATTTAAGAGGTGAACAGGCATGAAACTGAAATTCAAGAATCAAGCCTTCCAAATGGATGCAGTCAACGCTGTGGTGGATTTGTTTGCCGGCCAGGAGAAAACACGGAGCACCTTCTCCGTCATGGAGGAAGCCCAGACCAATTTCTTAAATGAGCTGGGCCAGGGCAATGCTCTCTACATTGACCAGGAAACATTGACCGCCAATATGCACACCGTCCAGAAGCGGAATAACCTGCCCCTGACCCCCACAGCGGAAGGCTGCCAGTTCTGTATTGAGATGGAAACTGGCACCGGCAAGACCTACGTCTACACCAAGACCATCTTTGAGCTGAACCGCAAGTACGGATTCACCAAGTTTGTTATCGTGGTGCCGTCGGTGGCCATCCGGGAGGGCGTCTACAAATCCTTTCAGGTCACGCAGGAGCATTTCGGCCTGCAATACGACAACGTGCCATGCCGGTACTTCATCTACAACTCTGCCAAGCTGTCCGACGTGCGGCAATTTGCCACCAGTTCCAATATCGAAGTGATGATTATTAACATCGACGCTTTCAAGAAAGCGGAGAACATCATCAATCAAGCGCAGGATCGGCTCAACGGTGAAACGGCTATGGGCTTTATTCAGAACACACACCCTATCGTTATCATCGATGAACCCCAGAGCGTGGACAACACCCCCAAGGCCAAGGAAGCCATTGCCACGCTCAATCCCCTGTGTGTGCTGCGGTACTCCGCCACCCACCGAGAAAAAATCAATCTGCTTTACCGCCTGACTCCGGTAGACGCCTACCAGATGGGGCTGGTCAAGCAGATCGCCGTATCCTCCAATCAGGTTGCCGGTGGCTTCAATCAAGCCTATGTGCGGCTGCTTTCCGTCAGCAACGACAAGGGCTTTAAGGCCAGAGTGGAACTGGATGTGAAGGGCAAGACCGGAGCCGTGACCCGCAAGGCCATGACTGTCAAGCCGGGCGACGATTTATTCCTGCTGTCCGGCGGGCGGGAACTGTACGAAGGCTACACCGTTACCGGAATTGACTGCACTCCCGATTTTGAACATATCGAGTTTGGCAATACCCAGGAGGTCAAGCTGGGCAAGGCCATTGGAGACGTGGACGAGAACATCGTCAAGAAGGCGCAAATCCGGCGCACCATCGAAACCCACCTTGACAAAGAGCTGCGGTATCTGGACAAGGGGATCAAGGTACTGTCCCTGTTCTTCATCGATAAGGTGGACAAGTACCGCCACGAGGACGGCACACCCGGCATCTACGCCACTATGTTTGAGGAGTGCTATCAGGAGCTGATCGCAAAGCCCAAGTATGCGCTCCTCCGAGAGCGATTCACCACAGATGTGAGCAAGGTACATAACGGCTACTTCTCTCAGGACAAGAAAGGACGCCTGAAGGACACCAAGGGCGACACCCAGGCCGACGATGACACCTACAACACCATCATGCGGGACAAGGAGTGGCTTCTCAGCTTTGAGTGTCCGCTGCGGTTTATTTTCTCCCACTCGGCGCTGCGGGAAGGCTGGGACAACCCCAACGTGTTTCAGGTCTGCACCCTGATCGAGCAGAAGTCCACCTTTACCTGCCGCCAGAAGGTGGGCCGTGGCCTGCGCCTGTGCGTGAACCAGGACGGTGAACGCATCGAGGACAAGAATATCAATGTCCTTCACGTCATGGCCAACGAGAGCTTTTCCGAGTTTGCTTCCACCCTCCAGAAAGAGATCGAGGACGAAACTGGCGTCAAGTTTGGTGTACTCCAGCTCAGTTTGTTTGCTGGGATGACCTATCAGGAAGAAGTTACCCGTGAGCATACGATTGACAGAGAAGAGGCCCACGAGCTGGTAAAAACCTGGATGGACGACGGCTCCATTGACAAATGGATGGCCGACCCCGAAATGACGGCAGCGGAAGAAAAAATTACAGCGGAATTGGAATCAGGGAAAATCACCGAACCGCCCAGCCCCGTAACGGAAGTCATGCGCCAAATTAAAAACGGTGCGACCGCTGAACAGGCAGCAGAGGCAATTATTGGAATCACCAGTACAATCACTACCGTAGAGGAACATACCGTCACCCACGAGGAAGCTACGGAGCTGCTGGAGCATTTTGAGCAGAAGGGGTATATCACCAGCACCGGTAAGGTCAAGGATACCATGAAGAACGCTTTGAAGAACGGAACCCTTGACCTGCCGAAAAAATATGAAGCTGCCAGAGAGCGTTTTGAGCAGATTATCGCCAATGCCGACCGGAAGCCCCCGGTGCGGGATGCCTCCCGTGATGTGGTGGTACGGCTCAACAAACAGGTCATGCTCTCCCCGGAGTTCCTGGAGCTGTGGAGCAAGATCAAGCAGAAAACCGCCTACCGGGTGAGCATTGACACAGAGCAGCTGGTGAAGAACTGCGTCAAAGCCTTTCAGGAAATGCCCCATATCCCCAAAACCCGTCTGGTGTCCCAGACTGCCGATATTCACATCCAGCAGTCCGGGATCAGCCACATGGAACGGGAAATGCGGACGATGGAGATTGCCAACGATTATCAGGCCCTGCCGGACATCATCACCGCCATCAGCGATGAAACGCTGTTGACCCCGGCTACCGTCAATCGGATTCTGGTAGAGAGCGGACGGTGTGGCGATTTCCTCAACAATCCGGAGGCATTTCTGGAGCAAGCCGTAGAGCTAATCCGCAGCCACCGCCACGCCTTGGCTATCGACGGTATCCGTTATGTGAAGCTGGATGGCCAGGAATATTATGTGCAGGAAATCTTCGACACCACGGAGTTGCTTGCTAACCTGGATCGAAACGCCGTAAAGGTGGAACACAGCGTCTATGACTATGTGGTTTACGACAGCTCCACGGTAGAGAAGCCGGTGGCGGTGGCCCTGGACAACGACCCGGATGTGAAGATGTTCTTCAAGATTCCCAGCCGCTTCAAAATTGAAACCCCCATTGGCACGTACAACCCCGACTGGGCTGTGTATCTGAATAAGAACGGTGAGGAAAAGCTGTACTTCGTCCTGGAAACCAAGGGTGACACCAGCTTTATGCACCTGAAAACCAGTGAGCAGCTAAAAATCCACTGCGGCAAGGAGCATTTCAAAGCACTGGACGCAGGTGTGGAGCTGGAGACTGCAACCAGTTGGACGGAGCTGCGCAAGCGCATTTGACAGAGATAGAAAGAGCTTTTTATCTCACATCTCGTCCTTGATTCTTGCGCTTTCCCTTGTTGGAAATCTGCTGCTCCTTCTGCGTCTGGCGCACCATTCTCCGCACGGCCAGCCGCTCTGCATCCTCGTCCAGCATCCGGGACACCGCCTTTTTACTGTCAAACATCAGAAGTGGGCTGTACTTCTCAACGTAAACCTGCTGTGCCTGGTTCTCCGCTTCCTGTTCTTTGCCGGGGCGGATGGCCTGTCTTGCTTCATACAGCTGCACTGGGTCGAAGCCCTGGGCCTGCTCCCGAAGCCCGGCATACTCGTTCAGGGCAGCGTCCAACTCGGCGGAATATTTCTGTTCCTGTTCTTCCAGCCGTTTCAGGCTCTGCTCCATGGCGGCGATGTCTTTGGGAAATTTATCGGCGGCATCTTCCTCGGAATATGCCAGCGACGCCAGAAGCAGATTTTTCTCCGAACGCAGTTCCTCCAAATCCTCTGTCAGTGCCGCAATCTTAGCCGCCAGTTCCCGGTGCCAGAATACATGAACCGCAGAGAGCGCCTTTTTCTCGGAAAGCAGACTGCGGCGCTCCTTCGTCTTATCCCGAATGTCCTTTGCAAGCTGATTGTACTGTGTGAGGGCAGGGCGCAGCGTATTCAGCGAAGCATTCAGGCGTTCCTTGCCCTTGCGGAGATACCCCAGCTGATAGCAGAACAGAAGCAAATTTTTTCGCAGATTCTCCATGGTCTCGGCGAGCGCCGGGATGGTATTTTTAACTGCCTGCGCCAGCTTTTTGACCTGTCCTCTCAGCTCCCGGAGCAGGGCATTGTCCGCCTTGATCTGCCGGTTTAGTTCGCACCGGTCAGAGATAATGCCCTTTTTCTCCATGGCTCTGGCAACCACACCCTCATGGACCGTGGGCCGCTCCAGCAGAGCACGCTCGGCATGGCTGCGGTGGTCGATGCGTTCTTCGTGCCCGGTGCGCTCCAGATGGCGGTTTGCCACATCCGCCCATGCAGCCCGCCACAAAACAAGCTGCTCGTCGCTGTTCCAGTGTTCCGTGATGGGATTTTGCCTGCCATATTTGGTGCTTTTAGGATATTTGGATACCCGTTCATAGCCCTGCGCCTGCGCTGCGGACGGGGCCATATACACCTTCTTTTTGCCCACTTTGTACTGGTACTGTTTCTCCCAGCCGTCGGCCTGTGCCTGTTTGAACTCAGCGGCGGTAAAGCCCTGTTCTTCGCCGTCTTTGACGCAGAGATATTCTTTCTCGGTCTTGTACTGCCATTTTCCCTTTTCATCCAGCGGGCGCACTGTCAGCAGGATATGGGCATGGGGATTGTGTCCGGGGGGATACGGGTCATGGATAGCAGCATCAGCGCACATTCCGTCTGCCACAAACTGCTCCTTGATGAAATCTTGCAGGAGCTGAATCTGTTCCTCCCGGCTTAACTCTATGGGCAGCGCCGCCACAAATTCACGGGCAAGGCGACTGTCCTTTGCGGTTTCGGTTTCCTCCACAGCGTTCCACAGGATTTCTCGATCCTGCCACTCTGCGGGGGCGGTGGCTGGCAGAAAAACCTGCCGCCACCCAAGGCCCTGTTTGCGGGTGTAGTCGTGCTGCACCCCGTCATACTCGTTGAGCATCCGGGAACAGCTCAGATAGGCCGCAGCAGCTACGGCGGAGCGTCCAGCTCCACGGCTGACTATTTTGGCCTCCAAATGATAAATCGCCATTGTCTATCGTCCTTTCCGAAGGGCTACTGTGAAACGCAGCAGCCCTTCTTCCGTACTCGATTACAACAGGTACGTCGTGAAATGCGACGTACCACCAGCAGGGGTGGAGCGAATCGTTCCACCCCTGTATCTGTGTCAAGCTGCCGGTGGCAGGTTGACGCAGGCAGGCGGCGGGATGGGGTGGCAATATACCACCCCATGAACAGGGGATTCCAAAACGAAAACCCCTGCGCCGACTGCATGGGCAAGGCTGGCAGTTTGGCAGAAATGCAGCCTTGTCCAGCGGCTCCCGCAGGAGTCGCAATCCCTCTCGGAGAGCGCACGTGCCCGACCAACGGGAGGGCTACCACCGCCTGCTTTAGCAGGTGGTGAGTAAGTGCGCCCTTCGGGATGAAAAAGAGGAAGGCCCCCGGTTTCCCGGAGACCTCCCAGCCATTTTCAATCGTGCGCTGCCAGCTTTCGCCGCAGGTATTCTTCCAGATTATCAAGCCCTACCGCCTGTACTTCCGGCAGCACTTTTTCCAGCACAGCGCCCTCCTGAATGAGCCGCCTTGTCCGGGCTTTTCGTGCCTTCACCCGGTCCCGTGCCTGGGCTTCCTCCAAGCGGTGCTTTGCCTGTAACAGTTTCTTTTCTTCACTTGTCATAGGTTTACCTCCGTTTCTGCCAGATCAGGTCATAGCCCAGCACATCGGCCAGCTCCACGACCTCTTTATAGCGAATAGATTCTCGCTGGAGCTTGGCGGACAGGTTGGAAACACTGTCCGACCAGCCGTATTCCTCATGAAGCCGGTCAACCAGCTCCTGCATGGTGTATCCCGCCCGGACGATCTGTGCCTTAATTTCGTTGCGTACCGTCATCATCAAAAATCCTCCTAAATTTACTTGATAAAAAAGCGAAGCCGGTACGCCCTCTGGCATAGCCGCTTCGCTGTGTCGTGAAAAATTCTCTTATCAATAAATCCGTTCAGAATTGCCGGTGTGATGTCCCGTCCATAGGTCGCACCTTCCGACTTTCCCGTTCCGTGTGACTTGGTTTGAAACCGTGCATTTTCCCATGGTTCCATGCACTCGGTTCACCGGGGTGAGAAGCACGGTTTCGCAAAATGATTTCTTCCAACCGTCAAATACTTTTCGATTCCCACTTGCCTTGATTTACCCCTCCGATTTTGCCAGCGATTTTTGATATACAACCGCTGAATTGCTATAAAAGGGAGAACAACTGTCAATCAAAGCGTACGTACGTACACGATTCAGCGCCGCCATTCCTCCGGCACATCTTCCGGTACGTACGTACGCATCGAATCGCCGGAAAACACTGATATATGATTTCTCACCAATACTTCAACCCCCAGAAAACCACGCACCCGCCGTCCGGCTGCGTTGGTCACATTGTTGCAGTATTCCAGATTGTAGCGGCTCTGGCAGGCGATCAGAGCTTCGCTGAAGCTGCGTGGTTTCAGGGCAGGCAGGTTGTTCTCGGTGCAGTAAATCTGGTATGCTTCGTACAGTTCTTTGGAGCTGGCAGATAGATCGGCTTTCAGGCGAACATACCCGTCAGAATCCAGAAAATCATAGACATTGTTGTTGTCCCGTTTGACTGCCTCCCGGTTTTCTCTGGTGCGGTCACTTTCGGTGAACTTGAAGTTGTTGGCGGCCAGCCGCTGCAATCCCTCAAAAGCCCACAGCAGAATACCCTCCACCTCGGCTTTCATCTTCTCGGCCAGGTCGGGATCATCCACACGGCCAGCCGGTTTTTCTTTTGTGGTCAGCACCAGCTGACGGCGGTAAAATCCGTCGCTCCGGTCAAACAGCGCCTGCAAATCTCCGTTGGAGAAAGCCAGCAGCCGGGCGCACATCCATCCCTGATAGCTCTGCTTGCCCTTGCGCTCCAAATCCATTTTGCCCTGGGCGGTGACGATGGATTTTACATAGTTGGTCTGGCGCAGAGCCTCCATCCGCATATCGTCATCCACGCACAGGAGGATATGCTCCAGATCAGCACGGGCAAACCGGTTCTCGGATATTTTCCCGATGCTGCCGTCCTTCATGTTGGAACCGAACAAAGTTCCCAGCACAGCGCCGATCTGCGACTTTCCTTCGCCGCCGCTGCCCTTAATCACCATCATCCGCTGTCCCTTATTGCTGGGGATCAGGCAGTAGCCGATATATTCCTGCAAGGTGGGAATATCCTCCGGGTAGAGCAGACCATCCAGAAATTGCAGCCAGAGAACAGGCTTTGGGGCGTTGGGGTTGTAGGCCACGGGGAAACGGTTGCGGACGTTTTCCGGCTTTCCCTCCGCAAAGGTTCCATCCAGAAAAAGCGTCCCGTTGGAAAGGTGAATCCGGTCCGGCTCCGGGGGAAAATCCTCCACCAGCGCCGCCAGCTTCATCAGCTCCACAATGTTGCTGATTTTGCGGGGAATGTTGCTGACCGCACAGCATTTCAGCTCCTCAAAAATCTCTCCCCGCAGGGGCAGTTCGTCTGTCACACGGCCTTCGGGCGTGAAAAAAGCCCCGTTTGTGAAGATGATCTTGTGCGTCTGCAAGAACTCCTCACAAAACAGGGCTTCGTTGATGCTTTTTCCATCAAACCAGACGGGCATCCCGTCAAGCTGCGCTTTGTTTTTCATGGGCATCGTCCTCCTTTTTCAGCCTGTCCAGCCGTTCCTCCAAACCGGCGATCAGACCATCCTTGTTCAGCATTTCTACGATTTTTACCCGTTGTTCCAGCTCGGCGGCAATGAGCAAATCTGCCAGATACTCCACATAGTCCAGCATCTGGCAGGCTTCCACAAACCGGTCATCCAGAACATCTTCCGGTGTCTTGGGTGTGTGCTGCACCTTCCAGCGTTCCAGAAGATGCAGATAATCGCACAATACCCGCAGGCAGCGCACTTGCTCCTGCCGGTATGCTTTCAGCAGGGGACGCTCCGGTTTGGGCAGGGCAGCTGCCGCAGGCGGCTTGTCCGGGCCAATCCCAAAATCCTGGGCCAGCTTCTGTGCTGCCTCGTAGCTGCTCAGGTCAAACAGCTTCGCCACAAGGTCGATCACATCGCCGGTGGCTCCGCAGCCGAAACAGTAAAAATAACGCTCGTTCAGCTTCATGCTGGGGTGCCGGTCCTCATGGAACGGACAGCTGCACATCCCGTTTCGGCTGACTTGCAGCCCATAGTGTTCAGCCGCATCGGGCACACAAATATTCTGTTTTACCAGTTCAAAGAGTGTCATAAAAAATCCCTCCGTTTCAGGGCATAAAAAATGCGGCCTGCCCGGTTTATTTGGGCAGGCCGCAATCCTTATGCAGTTTGTGATGCTTCCGTTTCTTTGGCTTTCCGCTTTTCCTGCCGGTAGAACTTCTCCCGGCAGGCGGGTTTGCAGAATTTAGCGTTGGGGCGGATAGACTGGAACGACTCTCCGCAGCACTGGCACACCAGCTGGTACGGTTCACCCGGAACGATCAGCCCTTCGGCAATCTTCTGTTTGCGCTCCTTCTGGCGCAGATATTTTTCATGGTCACGGATGCGCTTCTGGCGGCGCTTTTCCTCCGCAGCCAGTTCTTCCTCGGTGGGTTCGGGCATGGGCACTTCAAATTTCCCGATAAAGTTCAGGTAAATCTCGATTTCCTGAACCCGTTCCCCGGTGCTTCTGTCCGGGGCATGGACCAGAATCTTCTCCACAAATTCATGGATCATAGGGGCGGTCAGCTCGGTGAAATCTGTATATTTCTGTGCCAGCGCCAGAAAGTGACTGGCACGGTCCGTGTCCTCATGGAACTGGTTCAGCTGCGCCTGCTCGGAGGCAAGCAGCTGTTCCAGCTCGGCCTGTTCCTTCTCATATTCGGCACACAGCAGCTCGAACCGTTTTTCCTCCAACTTGCCCATGGCATAGGTTTCATACAGCTTTTTAATCAGCACGTCCAGCTCGGCGCTGCGCCTGCGCTCCTTGGCGACCTTGCGTTTCAGCTCCTTGGCTGCTTCCTGCTGGCGAACCTGTGAAATGCTGCGAACCTTCTGAATAAATTCCTCCCTGTTCTGGATGGCATAGCTGGCGGTAGTGCGGATGGTTTCCAGAATCAGGGCGTTCAGAGCCTTGGTGCTGACGCTGTGGGAAAAACACATCTGGGTTTCTCGTTCGATGGTCAAGCAGTAGGTGGAACAGTTATAGGTGTCGTTTCTGTACTCCTTGCCATCTGCCCGTGTGTGTTTGCCCCGGTGGTTATACATCTTTGCTCCGCAGTCGGCACAGAACACAAGGCCGGTCAGGGGATTGGCGACGCCAGTGGTATCTGTCCGGCGCACCGTCCGCTTCACCTGCTGGGCCAGCTGCCAGGTTTCCGGGTCAACAATGGCCTCGTGGGTATTCTCAAAAATCAGCCAGTCGGACGGGTCATTTTTTACCCGCTTATCCCGGTAGGACTTTTTTGGAGGAACGGAAATTCACGGTATGCCCCATATATTCCGGTTTCTCCAACATGGAGCTGACCGTAAAGCCGTACCAGTCATAGGGGCGGCTGGTGTCCACGGTATTCTTCCGGCTGCCCCTGCCGTTGCGGGCCAGATAATAGGCGGGGCACTCCACCTTCTCGGCTGTGAGCATTTTTGGAAATCTCATAGGGGCCGTGTCCCTCCACCGCAAGCCGGAAAATTCGCCGCACCACAGTGGCAGCTTCCTCGTCCACCAGCCAGTGGTCCTTGTCCTCCGGGTCTTTTTTGTAGCCATAGATGGCGTTGTTGGTGGTGGGCTTGCCCGCCTTGCCCTTGACACGGTATGCTGCCGAAACCTTTTTGGACTGGTCACGCAGATACCATTCGTTCATGATATTGAGAAAGGGGGCAAACTCGCCGCTGTCCTGTTCCTCGCTGTCAATGTTATTGGCAACAGCAACAAAATGAACCCCATTCTGCCGGAACATTACCTCGGTGTAAAAGCCGGTTTGCAGATAGTTTCTGCCGATCCGACTTAGGTCCTTACACAGCAGGTGGGCCACCTTTCCCGCCTCGATGTCCGCCACAAGGCGCTTCCATGCGGGACGGTCAAAGTTGCCGCCGGACCACCCATCGTCTGTGTAGTGGACGATATTGGTGTAGCCCCGCTGTGCTGCATAGCTTTCAAGATAACGTTTCTGGTTCAGAATGGAGTTCGAGTCGCCCGTGAGGTCATCGTCACGGGACAGGCGCTCATAGAGCGCAGTGATTTTTT
>NZ_ACFY01000139.1 GCF_000174195.1 Roseburia inulinivorans DSM 16841
GCTTGTTTATGTTGAGCTACACATAAATCAGTTTTATATTTTTTTCACTCAAATTTTGTTTCCTTCTTTCATTTTTTATTTGCTTTTTGATAGCATAAATGCTATCATGTATATAGAATAAATATTTCCACTTGGAGAACATATACTAATGTACAACATTGAATTTTACGAAGATTCCAATGGCAGATCAGAGCTTTGGGAATTTCTTGAATCTCTTCGAGTCAAAGCAGCTACAAACAAAGATGCCCGTATTCAATACAAACAGATAAGTTTGTACATCCAGCTCCTCGAAGATAATGGTACACGGCTTAATGAAAATATCACAAAACACCTTGATGATGATATCTGGGAGCTTCGCCCAGGCAATAACCGTGTTTTATATTTTTATTTCAAAAATGATACCTTTGTGCTTTTGCATCAATTCCGCAAGAAAACTCAAAAAACTCCCAAGCGCGAAATTGAACGGGCAAAGGCTGAACGTGATGATTACCTTGCCCGAAAGGAGGCTGAATGATTATGAAAACCTGGAATGACTATAAGGAACATGTAAGAACCGTTGATCCTGAAATTGGAAAAGACATCGATGAAGTTGAAAATATTTCCTCCATCGTAAGTGCCATGGTGGAACAGCGTACTTCTCTTGGACTTAGCCAGAGAGAGCTTGCTGCTATGTGTGGTATTCCACAATCATCCGTAGCACGGATCGAATCCTGCAAAACAACCCCGAATCTCGGAACACTGCTTAATATTTTTCAGCATCTCGGTTTACAGCTTACAGTAAGACCTACAAAACCTACCGTTTAAAATCAAGGAGAATCTCTGCGAAGAGGTTCTCCTTATCTCCCAGTGGAACCAAAAGCCCCCGTACCACGCTCCTTCCAGTTTTCAAAAGTAAAATACGGTATCAGGACTGGCATCCAAATCCCAGAGGCAACTTACAGATATCTCCCGGCCGGATCACAGCATCCTTGGGACTGAATACATCAGCACCGGCATCATTGGCATGAGCTCTCTCTGGACTTCTCCCTCCAAAATCAATCAGCTGTATCTTCATCTAATACCCCTTCCTCCAACACACTCTCTTCGCACAGTTTGGGGAAATCCACCCTGATAATGTCTGTTGGTAAGATGGTGTGCACTGTGCAAATTCCATTACATCTAGCATTTCCTTTTGCTCCTTCTTTTTCAGAAATGACAACTGAACCGCCGGAGTAAATCCCATACTTCCGTCATCCACCTTTTCAAGCATTTCAGGAATAAGTTCTGTTATTTTGATATACCTCTGAACCTGCTTGGGGCTGTCTCCACATTCTTCTCCAATGAGCTCAATGCTTTTCTTTCCCAAATTATGGTCTACACTGTAGTTAATCCCTCTGGGTGACGGCTAGGAAAGTGTGAATCGGTGACAAGCATCCATTCCCGCTGACAAAATCAGTATTTTCAGTCCTGCTTCGCTGACAAATTTGTCACTGAAATTACAATTCTGCATGAAAAAAGCGGCAATGAAACTATCTCCATTACCGCTAAAAATGAGCGTTCCCTATAGGAATCGAACCTACAATAGAGTCTTAGGAGGACCCCGTTATATCCATTTAACTAAGGGAACAAATACTTGTTTATTATATTCCAACTATCAGAGAAGTTCAATCTTTTTCTTTCATCAGATTAGTGATTTTGTAAAAATCACTAATCTCTGTAATTAATACTTCCCTGTAACCAGATGTTTCCTTTGAACCTTCTTCCAACTGCTGGTTCACCAATCAGATCTTTCTGATTGATGCAGATTGGAAATTCTACATCATTACATTTGATATCTATCGCATAAACATTTTCTTCTGTATACGAATTTTGCAATAGCCTGCAATCCATGATTTCACCAAGAATGGAATACTGATCACTTTCAATTCCATAAGGCATAAAGTAAGAATCCACAATACTCAAAATGTCTTCATGCTGTACACGTCTTGAAAGAAGGGAATAAGTGTCGATATCTTCCAAAGTCAGATTCTCGATAGCATCTTCATCTCCCTTTCTGGCTGCAGCGATCAATCCATTTCTTTCGTTCATAGTCTGTTCTGTCAGCTTCTGCTTATGTTCATCTTTATTAATAGGAAGTAAAATTTTTCCTTCTGTAGAAAGCGCAGCAAGCACTGTTCCATTTGCCTGACTCATGTAAAATTTATTATTTTTCACAGACAGATAATCCGCCACATTCTGCAAATAAAAAATCAATGTAACGCCAAGTCTTACCTCATCACAGATTCCCGCATAAGACTCTTTTTCTGCATGTTTTTCAATATCAATCTGTTCCGTTGTTGAAATTTTATTACCACAAAAATAAGGATAGTAGTAGCTCATCTCAAAAGAATCATTCTCATTAAATGTTCCTCTCAAAGACAGTCCAAAGAAATCTCCAAACTCGATAGAGAGCTCTGCAAACTCATTACCTTCGGAATCCTCTGCCACTTTCTGCAGCATTGGTCTCTCTATTATTTTTTGAAAAATATCATTCAGCTCTTCTTTTGTGATTTTTGAAAAACCGACTGCTCTTAAAAATTTGTGCATACTACTATCCTCCTTTCCGATTTTTTAATTATGTAAACCAATTTTACTATTTACAAGACGGACTTTATTATATAATATGTCTTTCTATTTTGCAATGTTATTTTCCCCCATTGCGTTGTTTAATGCTTCCTGTTCTTCACCAGATAAAACAATCACTGAATTTCCATCAATGATTTCTTTAATATAAGTATAACAGCCCTCTCTTGTGTGCATCGCATTAATGATAAATCCATTATTTTTCACATCAAGCATTGCCAGAGAAAAACTCAGCTTGCCACCCATCTCATTAAATGCATCATATTTTACAAGTCCCATTTTCTGATATGTTCTCTGCATGTTCTGGAATAAGGTTTTTATATTTTTTTCGTTTGCGGAATTTGCATTTATCAGATCATCTACCTGATTTAACCTTTTAATAAGTGTATCCTCTAAGTTTTTTGCATTTTTTCCTTTCATAAAAATCTTATAGCTCTTTTTCAATTTACTCATTTGAACTACATTTATAATCATTAAAATAATAAGTATTAAAACCAGTGCTGCTAGTCCAATGATAATATAATCTGAATCAAATCCTAAATACTGTGAAATCATTTTTTCTCCTTCTGCTGTTTCATATAACGAACTTATTTTTATTGAATCGATTTTTATAAAAATACTCTATTATTTTTCTATAGTTCTGAATAAATCCATAATGCGATCCAGTTCATCCATGGAATAATATTCGATTTCAATTTTTCCTTTTTTGTTATCTTTCTGATTAATAGCAACCTTTGTTCCTAAAATTCCTTTCATCTTCTCTTCCAGGTCATTGCAGATTGCTTCTAATTTCGGATCTATTTTTTTATTCTTTTCTGTATCTTTCTGATTTTTTTCCTGCTGGATTTTTTTTACTAATTTTTCTGTTTCACGAACGCTTAGCTTTTCATCAAATATCTGCTGTGCTACCGTGTATTGTTTTTCCAGATCATTAAGACCTAGCAGTGCTCTGGCATGGCCGGTAGAAATCATATCATCAATGACCATCTGTTGAACTTTTTCATTTAATTTCAGCAAACGCATTGAATTTGTTACCGCTGTTCTGCTTTTTGATACACGTTCCGCTACTTCATCCTGTTTTAAATTGAATTCTGTTAAAAGTCTTTTATATGCAATTGCCTCTTCAATTGGATTTAAGTTTTCACGCTGGATATTTTCAATAAGTGAAATTTCTACAACTTCCTGTTCTGTTAATTTTTTGATAATAACAGGAACCTCTTTTAAATTAGCAAGTTTGGCAGCTCTCCATCTTCTTTCGCCAGCAATGATCTCATAGTAATCATCTTTCTGTTGTACAAGTAATGGTTGTAAAACACCAAACTGTTTGATGGACTCTGCTAATTCCAAAAGTGCATCCTCATCAAAATTTTTTCTTGGCTGTTCTCTGTTTGGTTCTACTTTATTAATGTTAACGAGTATACCTTCCACTACTTTTTCATCTTTTTTAACAGCTGGTTTTGTTGTTGCTGTTGTTGTTTTTGCAGTATTTACTTTATTAGTAATAAGTGAATCAAGTCCCTTGCCTAATCCATTTTTCTTTGCGGTTGCCATATTTTAAATATCCTTTCTATCTATTACTTCTTTTGCAAGTAAACGGTAACTTTCTGCTCCGGCAGATTTGGAATCATATAAGTTAATTGGCAATCCATAAGATGGTGCCTCTGCCAGACGAATATTTCTTGGTATCAATGTATCATATATTTTTGCATCTAAATTATTTCTTACATTTTCAACTACCTGATTAGAAAGATTTGTGCGCACGTCATACATTGTAAAGACAACCCCTTCAATCAAAAGATTTGGATTTAATCTTTGTTGTACAAGATCAATGGTATGTATTAACTGGCTCAATCCTTCCAGCGCATAATATTCACATTGAATTGGAACCAGGACAGAGTTTGCAGTTGTCATTGCGTTAATTGTCAGCATATTTAAAGATGGCGGACAATCAATTACAATAAAATCATAATCTTCTTTGATATAATCAACAGCATTTCTTAATATGTATTCCTTTTCTGGAATACCTAATAATTCAATTTCAGCTCCGGCAAGATTTACATTTGATGGAATTACTTTCATTCCGTCTACAACCGTATCCGTCATACTTTCTTTAATGGAACATTCATCAAGCATTAACTCATAAACTGTATTTTCCACTTCATTTTTATCTACTCCAAGTCCGCTTGTCATATTTCCCTGTGGATCAAGGTCAATTGTTAATACTTTTTTTCCTGCTTCCGCAAGACAAGCAGCCAGATTAATTGCTGTTGTTGTCTTACCAACACCACCCTTTTGGTTTGCTACTGCTATAATTCTACCCATTATATTTTCCTTTCCCATAGTTCTGTTATTAGCTATTATGTTTCTTTATAATAATATAAATAAAGACTGCCCTGTGAATCATGTGTTTTTTTGTGTATGATATAATCTACCGAGCGAAGCGGGTATAGATAACGATCATAGATTTGTGCTTCATGATATAATCAATTTTCATTCCATAATAGCTGGATATTTTTACTATTTTATAAGCAGATATTTTTGTTGTTTTTTTCTACGTTGTATATTATAACACTTCTATATTTCAAATGCTATGATTAATTATCCAAAAATGTTTCACGTGAAACATTCATATTTTTATTGTGTCACTTCAAACTATAGTATTTAATATTATAAGAGCCTACTAAATATTGTTAAAATATAACATAGACCGTAAAATGTTTCACGTGAAACATTTTACGGTCTTGACTATTTATTGTTTGTCTTTTTTTTCAAATTATCAATCCATTTATATATAAGCAGTAATAGTATTAGACAACCAATTGTTACTATACCGGCTTTACTTAATTCATTGTTTTTATACTCAGTTTTTGGCAAAATCGAATTAATTGTTGAACCATAATAATAATGATCCTTTGTATAAGCTGGGAACATATCTCCTACATTATATTGAGAATACACTTTTTGATTTACTTGCATCCGCTTATCAGTATCATGTCCATATTAAAAAAAATAATTCGTTGCACCTGATTCCGAACCATTATAGTCCTCTACAGTTTCTTTATCTGTTATTACTATATCTTCAATGTAATAATCAATCCCCTCAACCATTTCCGCAATCATTTTATGAAATGATATTTCTGTTACTATTATTTTCAAAAATAATAACACAAAGATAATTGATAAAGGGATTAATGATATATTCACAAATTTTCCAAGTAATCTATTTTCATCTTTCATCTTACTCTTATATATTTTGTTACTCATATGTGTTTTTCCTTTATATATAATTTATCTACCTAATAGATTTATGAATTTATTTTAATTGGGAAAAGTGTCTCTTTTAGAAATATATATTTCAAAAATCCGATTCATCTTTTTCTTCAATCAGATCAGTAAGAATTTTCATAACAGAACTTAATTCCAATCTGCATCGAACTGGATCAATATCAATCAACCGGCTGCATAACTCCACTCGATTCAAAATATTCTTCATACCATCAAGTAAATTATCTTCCGATGATTCTATCTTTTCATCTTCACTTACTATATTCTGTTGTGACATTGTCTCCGTATATTCTTGAACAATTTCAATTTCTCGATTTTCTTCTTCCACTATCTGATCTAATTGTTCGATCTTACTAGAATATTCTTTGATAGAATTTTTCAAATTTTCTATAGACTCATTGATACTTTTCTGTTCTTCCATCAGTTCATTAATTTTAGCTTTATTCTTTGAATTAACATTTCTAGGTGTAAACAGTTCGTAGCACGAATCATTTGTTTCCTCCAACATTTTTATCATTCCGGTATTTTCTTTTAATTGAATTTCTAATAAATTTAACTGTTTTTCCAATGCATGTTTCTGTTCGAAATAAGAATCTTTTATTTGCTGTAAATATTCTATGACCATAATCACTTGTTCCTTTACTTTTGAGTAATCATTAATAATGCTGCTATTCTCGATTGGCACTACTCATTGCATACGCACATTATACCATATCATTATTTTAAAAACAATTATACTACATTTATAGTTATCTTATTTTTTCTAAGTAAACTAAAATTTTCAAAATATGTAAAAGAAATGAATGATTTTTCAAAAATTAATTTGTATATGTTATAAAAAGCGGATATAATATTATTAAATAAAGATTTATGATTATGAAATGGTGAAACGATTATTCAATTATATGAAATGCATCTTTTAATGATCATAAAATAAATAAGGAGGTTTCTATGAAAAAGAATATCAAACATTTTTTTCTGTTGACAGCTCTTGCCGCTGGAACAATCCATTTTGTTAACAGATTTATTAATATGACAGCTGATATCAAGAATATTTTGAAAGCAGAGAACGGCAATTTTTACGATTGGAAAAACGGACAGATTTATTATACGAAACGCGGATCAGGCAGTCCGTTATTGCTGATTCACGATCTGAATCCGGTCAGCTCTTCTTATGAATGGTGCAAAGTGATTCGAAAACTGGAAAAGAAACATACTGTCTACACACTGGACTTACTTGGATGTGGACGCTCTGCAAAACCGTACTTAACTTACACCAATTATTTATATGTTCAGCTTGTGACGGATTTTATCCAAAATGTAATTGGAGAAAAACAGATATTATTGCATCGAATGAATCAATCTCATTTGTAACGTTAGCTTGCAATATGAATAAGGATCTGGCAAACTCTATTATTGCGATCAATCCGACTTCTTTGAAAGAGCTTCATATTACAACCGATAAATATGCATCTGTGAAAAAAACTTTATTGGAACTCCCTGTGATTGGAACCTTCCTTTACAATATCAAAGTGAGCAATACCAACATCACCAAGTATTTCCGTGAGGAATATTATGCAAGACCACAACTCGTTTCTTCCAAATTGATCGACGCATATTACGAAGCAGCCCACATGAATTTCAGTCATGGTAAATATTTAATGGCAAGCATGGAAGCAAATTACACAAAGAACAGTATCGAACATGCGCTGAAAAAATTAGAAACTCCAATTTATGTGATAGAAAGTCGAAACATGAAAGATGCTATCGCAATTGCTGATTCTTATAAAAAGACAAACTCCGGAAATGAAATCGTATACTTATCCAACTGTAAAAAATATCCTCAGTTGGAAGTTGCCGATAAAGTTGTGGAAGCAATTGATATGTTTTTAAAGTAGGATCATTTTTGAATTTAATAATAAAAAGAAAAAACTCCTGTCCTCCAAATGATGCATTAAAAACACGTTTTATAATAGAATGTAAAAATTTTTACATTTAAGCATGTTATTGCATCATAAAAAAGACAGGAGTTTGTGTATATGGTGATTTATTTTATCACCCAATTATTACATCACTCAGTAACTATTATTTTTACAACGGTGTCTTTGTCGGTGTTCCGGCTTTTCTCGGATAAGTTTTCGGTGTTCCCTTCACCTTATCGATCACGACAAACGATCTTTTCTGCTCATACAGATCAAATTTATAGACTTCTTTCATTTTTCCTCCAAGCAAAAATGTTGCATTTTTTGCATTAGCAACTTCCTCTTCAATTTCACCGGATTTATAAGAAATAAAGTTTCCACCTATTTTTACAAAAGGAACACAATACTCTTCTAAGGAAGAAAGGTTTGCAACTGCCCTTGAGACAACCAGATCAAACTTTTCACGGTATTCCTTATTTTTTCCAAGCTCCTCCGCTCTCGCGTGAAGTGCATCAATATCTTTTAATCCAAGTTTCTCTATCACTTCCTGTAAAAATAATATTCTTTTATTCAGAGAATCAGCAAGTGTCATCCTCAGATTTGGAAATGCGATTTTCAAAGGAATCCCCGGAAATCCGGCGCCGGTTCCCATGTCCATCACTGAAACTTCTTTTTGGAGATCATACACTTTGATCAGGGAGAGACTATCCAGAAAATGTTTTTCAATGACTTCATCAAATTCTGTGATCGCAGTCAGATTCATAACTTTATTTTTTCCACCAGCATCTCATAATATCTGATAAACTGCTTTATCTGATTATCGCTTAATTCAATCTGAAGTTCTTCCAGACCTTTTAAAAATTTTTCTAAATTATATGTCATTTTATATTTCCTTTATGATATTTCATCTGCTCCATATAAACCAAAAGTACCGAAATGTCTGCCGGGGAGACTCCTGAAATTCTCGATGCCTGGCCAATTGATAACGGTCTGTAAAGTTTTAACTTCTGTCTGGCTTCAATACGGAGGCTTGGTACTTCATCATAATCAAAATCTTCTGCTATTTTTTTATTTTCCAGTTTTTTATAATGCTCTACCTGTTTGATCTGCCGCACGATATATCCATCATACTTGATATTGATATTAACCTGTTCAACTACATCATAAGGCAGCTCAGGTCTTTCCTTATCGATTGGAGCTAATTTTTCATAATCAAGTTCAGGTCTGCGAATGAGTTCTGTTAAAGTTGTTCCTGTATTTAATGGAATACTTCCGTAACTTTCCAAAAGAGCCTGAACCTCTTTATTAGCACCGATCTTAACTCCGGCAACACGTTCAATCTCATTCTGGATCAATACTTCCTTCTGACAGATCCAGTCATAACGCTCCTGTGAGATCAGACCAATCTCATATCCTTTTTTTGATAAACGCAGATCGGCATTATCCTGACGGAGCAGCAAACGGTATTCCGCACGGGAAGTCATCATGCGATACGGCTCATGATTTTCTTTTGTCACAAGATCATCAATTAAAACTCCTATATAAGCCTCGGAGCGATCTAATATCAGCGGCTCTTTTCCGAGAATACTCATGGCTGCATTGATTCCGGCAACCAGTCCCTGACAGGCAGCCTCCTCATAACCACTGCTTCCATTAAACTGACCACCGGAAAACAGTCCTTTGATATTTTTAAATTCCAGAGTAGCATACAACTGATTTGGATTGATACAATCATACTCAATCGCATAAGCATTACGGACAATTTTCACATGTTCAAGTCCCGGCAGCGTGCGGTACATTTCATGCTGGACATCTTCCGGTAAAGAGGAAGACATTCCTCCAACATACATCTCATTCGTATTTATTCCTTCCGGTTCAATAAAAATCTGATGTCTGTCCTTATCCGCAAATTTTACAACCTTATCTTCAATGGAAGGACAGTATCTTGGTCCTGTACCTTCAATAATTCCTGCATAAATTGGAGAGCGGTCCAAGTTATTCCGGATGATCTCATGTGTTTTCTCATTTGTATAAGTCAGCCAGCAGGAAACCTGGTCGATCTGCACATCTTCAGGATTAGTTGTAAAGGAAAAAGGTACAACTCTCTCATCTCCTTTTTGCTCCTGCATTTTTGAAAAATCAACAGACCTTTTGTCGATTCGTGCAGGTGTTCCTGTCTTAAAACGGAACATTTCAATTCCATGCTCTTTCAGGGAATCCGTCAGATGGTTTGCTGCCTGCAGACCGTTTGGTCCGGTGTATGTGATCATCTCACCGGTCAGACATCTTGCGCAAAGATAAGTTCCTGTGCACAATACGACTGCTTTACAATGATAAACCGCACCTGAAAACGTTTTCACGCCTGTCATTTTCTGAATCTCTTTTCCATTTTCCAGCGCTGTTGTTTCCGTGATAATTTCAGAAACTTCTGCCTGACGGATGGTAAGATGATCGGTATTCTGAAGCGTCTTACGCATCTCCATACTATAATTCATTTTATCTGCCTGAGCACGCAGTGAATGAACGGCCGGACCTTTGGATTTATTTAACATCTTGGACTGGATAAATGTCTTATCGATATTTTTTCCCATCTCACCACCGAGCGCATCGATCTCACGAACCAGATGTCCCTTGGAACTTCCTCCAATATTCGGATTACACGGCATCATCGCTATACTGTCTACACTCACGGTAAAAATAATTGTTTCCAGTCCGAGTCTTGCACACGCCAACGCTGCCTCGCATCCGGCATGTCCGGCTCCGACTACAACCACATCATATTCTTCCTCTACATACGGAATCTTCTTCTCTTCCATTTTTCTGTCCTCAACTCATATAAGATTTTGAATGATTCTCTTTCACATTTACAATCTGCAAATTATTTTTTATTTACCCATACAGAATTTACTGAAGATTTCATTTACCAGATCATCTTCCACAGATTCACCGATAATATTTCCAAGTTCCTCGTAAGCATTCATCAGATCAATGGAATAAAAATCTTCCGGCATATCATCTGCAATACTCTGCAATACTAAATGTAAACTTCGTAAAGCTTCCTGTAAAGATGTTTTATGTCTGATATTCGTAATATAAACTTCATCATTAAATGTAACTTCCCCTGAGAAGAACATTTCTTTGATCGTTTCTTCAAGATCATCCATTCCGGTCTGCTCTTTTGCAGAAATTGATATCATTTTTTTATCCAGATGTTTTCTGATATCTTCCACAGTTGTGACCGGACTTAAATCAGATTTATTTAACAAAACGATTGCATGTCTGTCTTTCAATAATTCCATGATCTCATGATCATTTTCATCTAACGCTGTGGATGTGTCAACTACATAAATAACAAGATCGGCATTATTCAAATATTTCTTTGCACGTTCCACACCGATTTTTTCCACGACATCTTCCGTGTCACGGATTCCGGCGGTATCAATGATATTCAATAAAATACCGTTTAAATTAATCTGTTCTTCCAGAACATCTCTTGTTGTTCCCGCAATATCTGTAACGATTGCCTTCTCTTCTCCAACCAGAAAATTTAAAAGAGAAGATTTTCCGGCATTCGGCTTCCCAACAATAACAGTTGAAATACCTTCTTTTAACATTTTTCCATTATCACTGTTTGCAAGCAGTTTATCAATTTTTTTTATCACATCCGATACTATACCGGATAGTTTTTCCGGATATCCATCCAGACTGATGTGCTCCGGATCATCTAATGCACTTTCGATAAATGCAATCTCATGTAAAACATTTCCGCGGATTTCTTTAATTTTTTCTGAAACAGAACCGGAAAGCTGGCTCAACGAACTTTTTAATGCAAATTCATTCTTGGAATTGATAACATCAATAACGGATTCTGCCTGTGAGAGATCAATTCTTCCATTTAAAAATGCACGTTTTGTAAATTCACCCGGCTCTGCAGGACGCGCACCATATTTGATAACTGTTTCTAAAATTCTCTTCATGACATAAACGCCGCCATGACAGTCTATCTCAACCGTATCTTCCCTGGTATAACTTTTCGGTCCTCTCATCAGAACAACCATAACTTCATCGATCACTTCATCTCCATCATGAATATGACCATAGTGAATTGTATGCGTTGGCATATCTTCTAACTTTTTCTGATTCTTCATTTCAAAAATACGGTCTGTGATAGAAACTGCCTCGTCTCCGCTGATTCTTACGATTCCGATTCCTGAACTTGTCATTGCAGTTGCAATTGCAGCAATGGTATCCGTTCCCATAGTGATATCCTTTCCATGTACAAAACTGCACGCCGCAAAACTTCATAAGAACCTGCCATATCATTTCCGGCATTTTCATAAAGCTTTGTAACGTGCAGCTTCTGGTCTTTTAAATTCTATACTTGAATTTATCTTTCTCTATCTCTTTTTAAAGTAACAACCACATGTCTGTATGGTTCTTCGCCCTCGCTGTGTGTTGTTACAAACTTGTCATTCTGCAATGCAGAATGGATAACTCTTCTCTCAAAAGGATTCATTGGTTCTAAAGAAACAGGACGTTTTGTTCTCTTTACTTTGTATGCAATGTTCTTTGCAAGATTCTCCAATGTCTCTTTTCTTCTCTTGCGGTAATCTTCTGTATCAATCTTAACTTTAATGTATTCCTCAGAATTTTTATTCACTGCAAGGTTTGCAAGATACTGCAGGGAGTCGAGAGTCTGTCCTCTTTTACCAATGAGGATACCCATGTCATCTCCTTTCAGTTCTACGTTGTAAGTATTACCATCTTCTGCTTTTTCAATAATGATCTCAACTTTAAGATCCATAGCAGCAAAGATTTTCTGTAAAAATTCTGTGATATCACCTTCTACAGAATATTTCTTACGAACTTTGATCACAGCATCTTTTCTTGCGATTCCTAAAAATCCTGTGCTTCCTTTTTCGATTACTTCATATTCAATCTGATCACTGGTAGCTCCAAGTTTTATAAGAGCTTCTGTGATAGCATCATCGACTGTTCTTGCTGATACTTCAATATACTCCATAACAATAACCTCCACATATACGTTATCTTACCAACACGTTTTTGAAAAATAATCTGTTAGTTTTTCTTATTATTTCTCTCGTTAAATTCACGGACCAGGTTTGCTTTTGCAGCCATACTTCCAGGTTTTGCATTCGCTTTCAATGCATTTGCCTTCTCAAGTTCAAGTTCCTTCTCTGCCGTTGTCTTAACGGAACTCTTGGAACTTGCTGTAACCTGTCTTGTGTTCATACGTGCAGCATTGGAAATCTGGTTTTCGGAAATTCCCATTTTCTCACGTTTTTTCTTTGCTTTTTCCTGATTCTTTGCAATAATATCATCCAGATCAATCTTATCAAAATGTTTATTTAAGAAGAACTGCTGGATACTTCTTACAACCGCACTTGCAATCCAGTAAATACCGAGACCGACCGGAACAGTAAAACACATTACCAGTGAGAATAATGGCATAGTACGGTTCATCATCTTCATCTGCTGAGCCATCTGGTCATTATCTCCGCCTGCTGTTGCAGCCGTTGGCATTAACTTGATATTTAAAACCTGTGTCAAATAAGAAATCACAGGAATCAGCAATGCAAGAACTGCCATCAGAATACTTCCACCTGCAAATGCAGCTTTGATGATCTGAAATGGAGTATCTGAAATATTTAATCCTATAAAGTTGTTTACATGAGAAACTACACCATATGTAGAATCAATGGAATCTGTGAGCGCCGGGAATGACTCTCTTAAGGAATCCCATCCGGTAGAACTCATTTTTGATAAAACATCTACTACATAATTCTGTAATGTTGTTGTATCTGTTGCCGTAAAATCAACCTGTACTGTGTTCAATTTTAATGTGCTCATCAGGTTTGTCATAATATCCTGATAGCCGCTTGTTGCCATGATCTTATCAACCAGATCAAGATAAACATCCTTCACACTGCTGATATAGGCAGGAACATTCATAAACACACGGTACAAAGCTAACAGTAAAGGCATCTGGATTAACATCTGCACACAGCTGCCTGTCGGTGAAACACCATACTTCTCATAGATCTGCTGTGTCTCAGTCTGCATATTCTGCATGGATACGGTATCTTTTTTATCCTTATACTTTTTCTGGACCGCCTGAAGTTCCGGGTTCATCTTCTGGGATAACTTCGAAAACTTCTGCTGTTTATAAGTCAATGGGAACATTAAAGCATAAATAACAATGGTAAATAAAATAATAGAAAGTCCAACGTTGGTAATTCCAACTTTTTCCATTAAAATATACATGCCATTCATTATCCAGCCAAGTAATTTTGCAATTGGTCCAAGAATGGCACCATTGTATGCTGTTAATAACATCTCTGACACTGAAAATACCTCCAATTATGGAACGGGATCATATCCGCCTTTTGAAAAAGGATTACATCTTATAATTCTCCAAAGCGCTAACGCCCCACCTTTGACAGCTCCATACTTTTCGACAGCCTCTAACCCATAGGTGGAACAGGTCGGGTAGTATGGACATTTTGTTGTTTTCATCGGAGAAATATACTTTCTATAAAATTTAATCAAAGCAATCAATATTTTTTTCAAAATGATTCCATCTTCTTTTCTAAAATCTTTACTTCAAAATTTTATGAAGACCTCCAAGATGTAACAAAGCACTTTCCACTTCATGATATGAAATATCTTTTGCTGTATTTCTTGCGATGACTACAATGTCTAAACTACTATTAAACATGTCTTCCTGTAGCCGGTAACTTTCTCTGATCAATCGGGTTACATGATGTCTTATAACACTATTTCCTACTTTTTTACTTACCGATATGCCTAACCGGTTTCTGTCTGTATCATTTTCCAGAACGTACATCACCAGATAACGGTTTGCATAAGATTTTCCTTTTTTATATACGTTCTGAAAATCTCTGTTTTTCTTTAATGATTCTGAATATTTCATCTAATATTCCTTTGCCAAAAATTGATCATAAAAGAAGAAAAGACCACAAATATGTGGCCTATGCTGATAATTTTTTTCTACCTTTTAATCTTCTTGCAGCCAATACTTTTCTTCCGCCTGCAGTACTCATTCTGCTTCTGAATCCATGAACTTTCGCTCTCTGTCTCTTCTTAGGTTGGAATGTCATCTTCATGTCACATACACCTCCTCTACAATTCAAACATATATTTTACTCAATGTTATGATAAGTCTACTTCAATAGCGACAAAACATCATTTTTATTTATATCAAAATAATCAGACAAAGTCAAGCAAAATCTCATAAAATAAGGCTTTTGCCAATATTTAGTTTTCCACTTTCTGTCATTTTTGTTTTTTTACCACTATATATATAAGGAAGAAATGCATTTTATCTATATATGGTATAATGTTATACACATAGAAAATTAAAAATTTTTCCACAGAAAACCCAGTATTTATGCCGTTTACATAAGTTATCCTCAATTTGTGGATAACTTGTGGACAATTTCTTGATAATATCATCATAACTTGTGTATAAATGTGTACAAGCCTTATTTTTTCCGGTCTATAACTATTTTTCCATTATTAACAATAACTTCTAGTATATTCACATTAAGCGTTAAAACGCCCATATAGCCACTTTTTTTATCAACGCCCTATCCCCAGTCCTTCCACAATTAAACGTTGATAATTCCGCAAAAATAGTGTAGGATAGCATTATATAGAATTTTTTAGAGTTTTTTAAGCAGTTAAGATTAACTGCTATATTTTAGTGCTATCAGAAAACGGAGTTAGAAAATGGACAAGATTTTGGAAAAATGGGATGAAATTTTACAGACAGTAAAAACAGAGCATGATGTCAGCGACATTTCTTTTGATACCTGGATCAAACCTCTGGAAGTTTTTGGTGTTGAGGGAAATACCCTCTATATCCTTGTTCCATCTGAACAGATGACTTTAAGTTATATCTCAAAAAAATATTATCTTCCTTTAAAAGTAGCAATTGCTGAAATTATCGGAACCGAATATGAGATTCAGTTTATTTTACCGGAACAGACCAGGAATATCAGACCTTCCAATAATAAAGGAAAGAAAACACCTGAACCTGAAGCTTCCAAACGTTCCAACTTAAATCCAAATTACACATTTGATACTTTCGTTGTCGGCAGCAATAACCGTTTTGCACAGTCTGCCTCCCTGGCAGTAGCGGAATCTCCGGGAGAAGCTTACAACCCTCTTTATATTTATGGTGGACCTGGACTTGGAAAAACCCACTTGATGCATTCCATTGGACATTTCATCCTGGAAAGAAATCCGGAAGCAAAAGTTTTGTATGTTACTTCCGAGGAATTTACCAATGAAGTTATCGAATCTATCCGTAGTGGTAACGCCTCTGCGATGAATAAATTCCGTGAAAAATACAGAACCATCGACGTTCTCATGATCGACGACGTTCAGTTTATTATAGGAAAAGAAAGTACACAGGAAGAATTTTTCCACACGTTCAACGCTCTCCACTCCGCAGGCAAACAGATCATTTTAACATCGGATAAACCGCCAAAGGATATGGAAACGTTAGAAGAACGAATCCGTTCCCGTTTCGAATGGGGACTTATGGCAGACATCGGAGCTCCTGATTACGAGACGCGAATGGCAATCCTTCGCCGGAAAGTGGAATCTGATGATATGTCCTTAAGCGATGACATTTTAAATTACATCGCAAATAATATTAAATCCAACATCCGTGAATTAGAGGGAGCTTTGAACAAACTCCTCGCTTACTCGAATCTGGAAAAAACAGAGATCACCATGGAGATTGCCAAGAAAGAACTTCAGAATATTATCACACCGGACAAGCCAAGAGAAATCACTCCTCAGCTTATCATTGAAGTTGTTTCGGAACATTTCCAGATTTCACTGGATCAGATGATCTCAAAAAACAGAAGTAATGAGATTGCAAGACCAAGGCAGATTGCCATGTACCTCTGTAAAACCATGACGGATATTCCATTGGATTCCATCGGTTCCTTACTGGGCGGAAGAGATCACTCGACCATTATCCACGGCATCAAAAAAATTGCGGATGAGTACGATTCCAACGAACAGACACGCAATTTAATTGAAACTATCAAGAAAAAAATCAATCCAAACTAAAGTTATCAACTTTTTTTCGAGTTATTAACAAAATTTTGTGGATAACCTGTTCAAATCATGTTTAATTTATGTTTAAAGTTTTGGATAACCTACTTTTCAAGATGAATTTCAAATTTTTTCTGAGGAGGCTTAAAATTTTAATTCACATTTTATCCAAGGTTAATCCTCATGCTTTTCACATAGTTATACAGTCGGATTTTTCGGACAAGCCCTTATGTTTTCAAGGGTTGCAGGGTTATTCACTTATTCACACACACTAATACGACTACTTTTAATATCTTTTATTAATTATATTTATTTTGGCTTTCGCCAAGCAGGAAGGAGTTATTCACATTATGAAATTAATCTGTTCTAAATCAAATCTGCTTCATGGAGTTAACATTGTGTCCAAAGCTGTTCCAACCAGAACCACAATGGCAATCCTTGAATGCATTTTAATTGATGCTTCTGCTAATGAAATCAAATTAACAGCAAACGATATGGAACTTGGAATTGAAACTAAGATTGAAGGAGAAATTGCAGAGAGGGGAATCATTGCATTAGATGCTAAGATTTTTTCTGAGATTGTCCGTAAATTACCGGACAGTGATGTTGTGATCGAAACAGATTCCAATTTTAAAACTACCATTACCTGTGAGAAAGCAAAGTTTAACATTGTTGGAAAATCAGGTGATGATTTTTCCTATATTCCATTTATTGAAAGAAATGAATGTATTTCAATCTCCCAGTTTACTTTAAAAGAAGTGATTCGTCAGACGATCTTCTCAATTGCTGACAATGACAACAATAAACTGATGACGGGTGAACTTTTCGAGATTGAAGAGAATCAGTTAAAAGTAGTTTCTCTGGATGGACATAGAATTTCCATCCGTAATATTGAATTAAAGAATAATTACGATCATAAGAAAGTAGTTGTTCCTGGTAAAACACTTCAGGAAGTAAGTAAGATTTTACCTGGAAGTGCAGAGGAAGAAGTCAATATTTTCCTTTCAGAGAATCATATTGTATTTGAATTTGATGATACTACAGTTGTATCCAGATTGATTGAAGGGGAGTATTTCAAGATTGAGCAGATGCTTTCCTCTGATTATGATACAAAAGTTAAGATTAATAAGCGTGAATTATTAGACTGTATCGACCGTGCAACACTTCTCGTAAAAGAGGGTGACAAGAAACCAATTATCATGAATATCACAGATGGAAATATGGAATTAAAGATCAATTCTTTTATTGGTTCCATGAATGAAGATATTGATATCACAAAAGAGGGAAAAGATATCCTCATTGGATTTAATCCGAAATTCTTTATCGATGCACTGAGAGTCATCGATGAGGAAGAGGTTTCTCTTTATATGGTAAACCCGAAGGCTCCATGTTTTATCAAGGATGATGAAGGAAAGTTCATTTATCTGATTCTTCCGGTAAACTTTAACGCAGCCACTAACTAAGAAAGGCAGAAAGATGATCACAGTAAATATCAGAGAGACGGATGAATTTATCAAACTGGGACAGGCTTTGAAAAAAGCAGGTCTTGTAGAATCCGGAGTAGATGCAAAGTTTTTTATTCAGGATGGACAGGTAAAATTAAACGGCGAGACAGAGCTTCAGCGTGGAAAAAAATTATACAATGGAGATGTTGTTTCCTTTAACGGCGAGACAATTCAGATTGTAAAATGATCATAAAGTCAATTGAATTGCAGAATTTTCGAAATTATGAAGATTTAAATATTTCATTTGATGAGGGAACCAATATTTTTTACGGGGACAATGCGCAGGGAAAAACGAATATCCTTGAAGCTGCATACTTAAGTGGAACAACTAAGTCCCACAAATGTAGTAAGGACAAGGAAATGATCCGTTTCGGGGAGCAGGAGTCCCATATCAGAACGGTTGTTGTAAAAAAAGAAAAAGAATATCAGATTGATATGCATTTAAAACACAATCGTTCCAAGGGAATCGCAATCAATAAAGTTCCAATCAAAAAAGCCAGTGAGCTTTTTGGAATTCTCAATATGGTATTTTTTTCGCCTGAGGATCTGAATATTATCAAAAATGGTCCGGCGGAGCGCCGCAGATTTCTGGATTCTGAATTATGCCAGTTGGATAAAATATATTTGTCAGATCTTACAACTTACAATAAAATTTTGAATCAGCGTAACAAATTATTAAAAGATATGGTTTACAGACCGGATTTAAAGGATACACTTCCGGTATGGGATATGCAACTGGTAGAAACTGGCAGGAAAATCATTCGGCGAAGAAAACAGTTTGTTGATGAGCTAAATGAGATCGTGCATGATATTCACTATCGGATTTCCGGTGAAAAAGAAGATTTGCTTTTGCAGTATGAACCAAGTATTGAAGATATTTTTTTTGAGGATGAACTGTCCAGAGTCAAAGAGAGGGATATGCGGCAGTGTATGACATCAGTGGGACCGCACCGGGATGACCTTCTTTTTTCCATCGGTGAGGTGGATATCCGGAAGTTCGGTTCCCAGGGACAGCAGAGAACTTCTGCGCTGTCCTTAAAATTGTCAGAGATCGAACTGGTTAAACGGTCCATTCATGATACACCGGTTTTGTTGCTCGATGATGTGTTGTCGGAGCTTGACAGTAACCGGCAGAATTATCTGCTCAACAGTATTCATGACACACAGACGCTGATCACCTGCACAGGGCTGGATGAATTTGTAAAAAACAGATTTCATATCAACAAGATATTTAAAGTTGTGCAGGGGACTGTGGAAGAGAGAAAAGAAATATAATTGCATTGTACATATTTTTTTATGTGCAGAATGGAGGAATAAATGGGTACAGAAAACGAATATGGTGGAGACCAGATCCAGATTTTGGAAGGACTTGAGGCTGTTCGTAAAAGACCGGGTATGTACATCGGTAGTACATCAGCCAGGGGCTTACATCATCTGGTATATGAGATTGTAGACAACTCAGTAGATGAGGCACTTGCCGGATACTGCAAAAATATTGAAGTGACCATAAATGAAGATAACTCTATTACCGTAGAAGATGATGGACGTGGTATTCCGGTCGACATCAATCACAAAGCTGGAAAATCCGCATTGGAAGTCGTATACACTGTACTTCATGCCGGTGGAAAATTTGGCGGTGGAGGCTACAAAGTATCTGGTGGACTTCACGGCGTAGGTGCGTCAGTTGTAAATGCACTTTCCACAAAGTTAAAAGTTGAGGTTTACCGTGAAGGAAAGGTTTATTTCCAGAGTTACAAGATCGGTAAACCGGATGAACCGGTAAAAGTGATCGGAGAATGCGGCGAGGACAAGCACGGAACAAAGGTTACTTTCTGGCCGGACGGATCGATTTTTGAAGAGACCGTTTTTGATTATGATACGTTAAAACAGCGTTTGCGTGAGACAGCCTTTTTGACAAAAGGATTGAGGATCGTGCTTACAGACTTAAGGGAAAATCCTGTTAGAACCTATGATTTTCACTATGCCGGTGGTATCAAGGAATTTGTTACTTACTTAAACAAGAGCAAAGAAGCTTTATACCCGGAAGTCATTTACTGTGAGGGCAGTGGAAATGGTGTCTATGTGGAAGTTGCCATGCAGCATAATGATTCCTACAATGAGTTGACGTTAAGTTTTGTCAATAACATTATCACACCGGAAGGTGGTACACATCTTGCCGGATTCCGTAATGCATTGACGAAGACATTTAATGCTTATGCGAGAGCAAATAAATTATTAAAAGACAATGAACCGGCATTGACGGGTGATGATATTCGTGAAGGATTGACTGCCATTATCAGTGTCAAGATCGAGGAACCTCAGTTTGAGGGCCAGACCAAACAAAAACTGGGCAACAGCGAAGCCCGCGGTGCGGTGGATTCCATTGTGAGCGAACAGCTTACTTACTTTTTAGAGCAGAATCCGACGGTTGCCAAGACAATCTGTGAAAAGTCACTTCTTGCACAGCGCGCGAGAGAGGCAGCAAGAAAAGCGAGAGATTTAACCAGAAGAAAAACAGCACTGGAGGGAATGTCTCTTCCGGGAAAACTGGCAGACTGTTCTGACAAAGATCCAAAGAACTGTGAGATTTTCATCGTCGAGGGAGATTCCGCCGGCGGTTCCGCTAAGACTGCGAGAAGCCGTGCAACCCAGGCAATCCTCCCACTTCGTGGTAAGATTTTAAATGTCGAGAAGGCAAGACTGGATAAGATTTATGGAAATGCTGAGATCAAAGCTATGATCACTGCGTTTGGTACAGGTATTCATGAAGACTTTGATATCAGCAAACTTCGTTACAACAAGATTATCATTATGACGGATGCCGATGTCGATGGTGCCCATATCAGTACGTTAATGCTGACATTCCTTTATCGGTTCATGCCGGATCTGATCAAAGAAGGCCATGTATATCTGGCACAGCCGCCACTATACAAGATCGAAAAAAATAAAAATGTATGGTATGCCTACAGTGACGATGAGTTAAATGCAATCTTAACGGAAATCGGACGTGATGGAAATAATAAGATCCAGCGTTACAAAGGACTTGGTGAGATGGATGCAGAGCAGCTCTGGGAAACTACCATGGATCCGGAGAAACGAATTTTAAAACGTGTCATGATCGATGATGAGAGTACTTCTGAAATTGATATTACGTTTACAACTCTGATGGGAGATAAAGTAGAGCCGAGACGTGAGTTTATTGAAGAAAATGCGAAGTATGTGCAGAATCTCGATATCTAAGATTGCATGTGTTAGAAATTATATATATTACTGCAAATGTAGTTCAATAAAAAATAGAAAGTTTATTTATAATATAATTGCAAATGTAGTTTAATTAGAGAAATGCAGATTTTTAACCAAAAAGAATTTGCAGGAATGAGGTAAATAGAATGGATGACAAAATTTTTGATCAAATCCATGATGTCGATCTGAAAAAAACAATGGAGACATCCTACATCGATTATGCGATGAGCGTTATCGCCCAGCGTGCATTGCCGGATGTAAGAGATGGTTTGAAACCGGTACAGCGTCGTGTACTCTACTCCATGATCGAATTAAATAATGGACCGGACAAGCCACACAGAAAATGTGCGCGTATTGTCGGTGATACCATGGGTAAATACCATCCACATGGAGATAGTTCCATCTATGGAGCATTGGTCAACATGGCACAGGACTGGTCTACAAGATATCCGCTTGTTGATGGTCATGGAAACTTTGGTTCCGTCGACGGTGACGGTGCCGCTGCAATGCGATATACAGAGGCAAGACTCAGTAAAATTTCCATGGAGATGCTCGCGGACATCAATAAAGATACCGTTGATTTTGTACCAAACTTCGATGAGACTGAGAAAGAGCCGACGGTGCTTCCTTCCCGTTATCCGAATCTTCTGGTAAACGGAACAACCGGTATTGCTGTCGGTATGGCAACAAACATTCCACCTCACAATCTGCGTGAGGTGATTCATGCCGTCGTAAAAATTATCGACAACGAAGTGCTAGAGGACCGGGGGACAGATATCGAAGAACTTTTGAGTATTGTAAAAGGTCCGGATTTTCCAACCGGAGCGATGATTCTTGGAACAACCGGAATTAACGAAGCTTATCGCACCGGACGCGGAAAAATCAGAGTTCGTGCGATCACCAATATCGAACCAATGCAAAATGGTAAAAACCGTATTGTTGTGACCGAACTTCCATACATGGTCAACAAAGCAAGACTGATCGAGAAAATCGCAGAGCTTGTAAGAGATAAAAAAATTGATGGAATCACGGATCTTCGTGATGAGTCTGACCGTCAGGGTATGCGTATATGTATCGAGCTGCGCCGCGATGTAAATCCGAATGTGGTTTTAAATCTGCTTTACAAACATACGCAGATGCAGGATACGTTTGGTGTTATCATGTTAGCCCTTGTGGACAATCAGCCGAAAGTATTAAATCTTCAGGAAATGTTAGGCTATTATCTGGATCACCAGAAAGATGTTGTGACCAGAAGAACAAAATATGATTTAAACAAAGCAGAAGAACGCGCTCACATTCTGGAGGGCTTACTGATTGCGCTTGATAATATCGATGAAGTGATCAATATTATCCGAAGCAGTGCAAATACACCGGAAGCAAAAAATCGTTTGATCGAGAGATTTTCCCTGACAGATGTCCAGGCACAGGCGATCGTCGATATGCGTCTGCGCGCACTGACTGGTCTGGAACGCGAGAAGATCGAAGCTGAGTATGCAGAGTTGATGGATCGTATTGCAGAGTTAAAAGCAATTCTGGCAGATGAGAAAAAACTCCTTGGTGTTATCCGTGAGGAAATCCTTTTGATTGCAGAAAAATACGGTGATGAGCGAAGAACTTCCATCGGATTTGACGAGTATGATATTTCCATGGAGGATCTCATTCCGGTAACCAACACTGTGATCGCAATGACAAAACTTGGCTACATCAAGAGAATGAGCCTTGATAATTTCCGTGCCCAGAACCGTGGCGGCAAGGGAATCAAGGGAATGGAGACGATTGATGAAGATTACATCGAGGAACTTTTGATGACGACTTCCCATCATTACATGATGTTCTTTACCAATACCGGCCGTGTATACAGAATGAAAGCCTACGAAATTCCGGAAGCGGGCAGAACCGCGAGAGGTACTGCAATCATCAACCTGTTGCAGCTTCAGCCGGGAGAGAAGATTACTGCTGTAATTCCAATCAAGGAATACACGGAAGGACATTATCTGTTTATGGCAACCAAGAATGGTATTGTGAAGAAAACACCGATCACCGATTATGCGAATGTCAGAAAAACAGGTCTTGCAGCAATCACATTGCGTGAAGATGATGAGTTGATTGAGGTAAAGAAAACAGATAACGAACAGGATATTTTCCTTGTGACAAAATACGGACAGTGTATTCGTTTTAATGAGAGAGATGTCAGAAGTACCGGAAGGACCTCTATGGGTGTAATCGGTATGAACTTAACGGACGGCGATAAAGTTGTCGGAATGCAGATGGAATCCCAGGGGGATGCTCTGATGATCGTATCTGAAAAAGGTCTTGGAAAATGCACACTTGCATCTGAATTTACTGCCCAGAACCGTGGTGGTAAAGGTGTCAAGTGCTATAAGATCACAGAAAAAACCGGAAATATCGTCGGTGTGAAAGCAGTAAATCAGGATGATGAGATGATGCTGATCACAACGGAAGGAATTATCATCCGTATCAAAGTCAGTGATACTGCTTTGCTCGGAAGAGTTACTTCCGGTGTAAAACTGATGAATCTTGCGGATGATGTCACAGTTGCAAGCATTGCAAAAGTACGTGAGGACAAATCCCTCATGGAAAATACAGATGAATCTGAACTTGTCACAGAGGAAGAGGAAGCCAAGAGTGCTGCGGCTGCAGCAGAGGCTGCGAAAAAAGCGGCAGGTCAGATGACAGAAACGGATGATGAATTAATGCAGGAATTATTAAGCCGTGCTGAGTCTGATTCGGAAGAGGAATAAAAAAATATTTTGACCGCAGTGATACAAAGACTTCACTGTGGTCTGGACAGTAGGCTGCCACATTTTTATGTAGCAGCCGATTTGTCTATCTAAAAACAAATTATTTTTCATGATAACAAGCCTGATTTGAAAAAAAGGATGTTCAATTTTGATTATTTGAAAAATGAATGATGTCAACACAAAAATGAAAAACAACATATGTTATCAAGAAATCCATAGTGTAAATGTGGATAACGTGTTGCGAAAATCCAACTTCCGTGGAAAAATTTCATTGTCATAGCAAAAACTTTCGTTTATACTTTTGCGTAAATATAGAATACATGAGTTTTAAAATTGTAGTAAAACTCCAATAGAAAGCAGAACAACAGGGGGAATGAAAAGTGCCGCAAAATTTTTATGAGTTAGTATGGATTTTTATTATTTATGCATTTATCGGATGGTGCACAGAAGTATCTTATGCAGCATTGGACCGGGGAATTTTTGTAAACCGGGGATTTTTAAATGGACCGTATTGTCCAATTTACGGATGTGGAGTGGTGATTGTTGTAGCTGCTTTGACTCCGCTAAAGGACAACCTGCTGATATTATTTGCGGGTTCTTTCTTACTGACTTCCATTTTGGAATACATTACAGGATTTATTCTGGAGAAAGTATTTCACAATAAATGGTGGGACTATAGCAATAAGCCGTTTAATCTTCACGGATATATATGTTTGAAATTTTCCATCTACTGGGGACTCGCATGTACATTTATTATGGATGTGATTCATCCAATCATTTACAAAGGAATCACCATGATTCCACATATTCTGGGTGTTGTGCTGCTCTGTATTATCATGTCGGCTTTCGCTGTTGACTGCGGTGTTACTGTTACTACAATTTTGAAGTTTAACAAGCGATTAAAAGTTATGGATGAAATGGCTGCGAAAATACATAAATTATCCGATGAAATCGGTGAAAATATCTACGAAAATGTGACAACTGCAGTAGAAAAATCGGAGGAGTTCCAGGAAACACATGAGGAATTTCTCACAAAAATTTCTGATACGAAAGAAAATCTTATGGATCTGCCATCCACTGCAAAAGAGAAGATTGCTTCTACTGCAGCAAGTGCCAGAGAAAAACTTTCTGAGTCTGCAGAAAATATCAATGTAAAAGAAAAGATTGCTGCTTACAAAGAAACACGCGAGGCGGCTCGTCTGGAAAAACAGCATGAGAAAGAGGAACTTGAGCGCAGATACAAAGAATTATTTGCAGAGAAGAATTTTGGTTTCAAGCGTTTGATGAAGGCGTTCCCAGATATGACTTCCCGTGAACAGAATGAATCTCTGGAGAAATACAAGAAATACTTTAACATCCGCAAACCGGATCATAAGAAAGATGAATAGGAAAATATATATTAAATTACAAATGTAATACAATTATCGGGAGAAATTAACATGATCAGAACAGTCAATACAGAGGATATCGTAAAAAATATAAAAGAAATGTGTATCGAGGCAAACCATTATCTTTCCAAAGATATGGATAAAGCCCTGAAAGATGCCACTGTTTCTGAAAAATCAGAACTTGGTAAAAAAATATTAAATCAGCTTCAGGAAAACTTGAAAATTGCAGATGAAGAGATGATACCAATCTGTCAGGATACCGGAATGGCAGTTATTTTTCTGGAAGTCGGACAGGATGTTCATTTTGAGGGAATGGCAGTCGAAGATGCGGTAAACGAAGGTGTCCGTCAGGGATATACGGAAGGCTATTTAAGAAAATCAGTCGTTGGTGATCCTATCATCCGCGAAAATACGAAAGATAATACCCCAGCGGTGATTCATTACAGCATTGTTCCGGGAGATAAAGTGATAATTACAATGGCTCCAAAAGGATTCGGAAGTGAAAATATGAGCCGTGTGTTCATGCTAAAACCAGCTGATGGAATTGAGGGTGTAAAAAATGCAATTCTTACAGCAGTGAAGGATGCAGGACCGAATGCCTGTCCGCCAATGGTTGTCGGAGTTGGTATTGGCGGTACTTTTGAAAAATGTGCGATTTTAGCAAAAAAAGCGTTGACCAGACCGGTGGGCGAACATTCTACTATCCCATACGTGAAAGAGTTAGAGGAAGAAATGTTAGAAAAAATCAATCGGCTTGGAATAGGACCGGGAGGACTTGGCGGATCAACCACTGCTCTCGCAGTGAATGTGAATACTTACGCGACACATATTGCAGGACTTCCGGTGGCAGTCAATATCTGCTGTCATGTGAACCGGCATGTGGTGAGGGAAGTGTAAGAAAAAACATATTACTACAAATGTAGTTTGTTAAATTTTACAGTCATAAATGAAGAAAAATATAAATTTAGAAATGGGAGCACAGAATATGGACAAACATATTACAACACCGATCACCGCGGAAGTGACAAAAAATTTAAAGTCCGGTGATTACGTTTACATAACGGGAACCATTTATGTGGCAAGAGATGCCGCACACAAAAGAATGATCGAGGCATTGGAGCGCGGGGAAAACCTTCCGATCGACATCAAAGATTCCACAATCTATTACATGGGACCATCTCCGGCAAGAGAGGGACGTCCAATAGGTTCTGCAGGACCGACAACTGCAACCAGAATGGATAAATATGCGCCAACTCTTTTAGATCTCGGAGAAAAGGCGATGATCGGAAAAGGAAAACGTTCGAAAGAAGTCATTGACGCGATTGTCAGAAACCATGCAGTTTACTTTGCAGCAGTCGGCGGAGCAGGGGCGCTTTTATCCAAATGTATCACAAAATCTGAGATCGTATGTTATGAAGATCTTGGAGCTGAGGCAATCCGTAAGCTTCAAGTGAAAGATTTTCCGGTGATCGTTGTCATTGACAGTGAGGGAAACAATCTGTATGAGACAGCAATCAAAAAATATTGCACGTTGGAGTAAAATGAGAACAAAAGAATAAAAAAATTGGAAGAAAATATAGCATTTCAAGTCACTGGATATGTGGATGGAAAAAGCAAAGGAATTCTGCGGTGCAGTAGAGGTTATGTACGAGAAATAACATTTGAAGCGTAATTTTTTATCATTTTTGGAGGTGTGTTCATGCAGACAGATCCATTTAAAGAATATCTAAAACAGCAGGAGCCAGATAAAAAGTATAAAGGTTATGCATGGCAGACTGCGATTGGATTGCAGGCAGTCGATGGATTGAAGCCGTCCGAATATCTCGTTGATGCAGCAATTCAGAATATTGAAGGTAAAATTACGCTGGATGAAGTAAAAAATTTATTAGATTCTTACTATGAAGAAAAACCACAGAAAAATCATGACAGGACAGAAGAGGCTGATAAAGTTTCCATACGCATTGCGAAAATACTTTCGGAACATGCATTTTCTTTTACACCAAATGAGTATATCTCAATTCACAGAAAATTATTTACCGGAATATATGACCACGCAGGAAAAATCCGTGATTATAATATTACAAAAAAAGAATGGGTGCTGAATGGAGCAACTGTTATTTACGGAAGTGCTTCTGAACTAAGGAAAACGTTAGAATATGATTTTATGAAGGAGAAACATTATAGTTACAAAGGATTATCCATGGATGAAATCATTCACCATCTGGCAGTATTTGTTGCAAATTTATGGCAGATCCATATATTTGGAGAAGGAAATACAAGAACGACAGCCGTATTTTTTATCAAGTATCTTCGAACACTTGGATTTGATGCAACGAATGATATATTTGCGGAAAATGCATGGTATTTCAGAAATGCATTGGTTCGGGCAAATTATAATGATCTGAAACATGAGATTCATGAAACAACAGAGTATCTGGAACTGTTTTTGCGAAATCTGTTGTTGGATGAAAAAAATTTATTACAGAATCGTCTTATGCATGTTGATTATAAGGAAATGCTTGTGAGAGAGCCAAAAAATAGAATATAAAACATCAGAAGCGAACATTGAAAATAGAAAAGTGAACATTCAACTGGAAAAAGTGAATATTGGAATGTTTGGAGAGAAAATTTCCGGTATTTCAAAGAAAACAATACAGCATATGGAACAACTGTGTGATTCCTTTGATAAAAATGAAATATTTGGAAGAAGCAGGGTTGAAGAGGTAACCGGGTTAAAAAATACAAGAGCATCATTGTTCTTAAAAGAACTACTCGAGAGAAATATCATCCAAAAAGTAACCGGACATGGAAAAGGAAAATACACATTTTTTATAAAGGAATAGTGAAATCAGGGGGAGTAGAGGTTATGGGAACAGTGGTAGTACGTAATTCTGTGGCAAAGAGAGTGATTGTCACACTCATGCCAGCAATCAGTTTTTGTGTATGTTTGGTTTGGCGGCAATCAGTGTGAACTTTCTGGAATATGGATCAACAGCAGATAGAATTGTGGGATATATCGGAGTGTCCTGTATCATTCCGATGATAGTTTCAATACCGTTTATTTTTAAAGTAAACAGGGAGAAAACCGTATTAGATATCAATACTTTCTATGTAACGCCATTTGTAGGAAGAACAAAAAATATCCCAGTTCAGGATGTAAAAGTATGCACCATTGGACGAAGAAAACAGATCCGATTATTCGATGAAAAATCAAATCTGATCTGTAAATATAAAAGTACTCAGGATAAAGAGCAGATCATTTTAAAAACGTTGCAAAAAGCAGGAACTTGTACATTTACATTTTCCGTCAGAAACGGAAAACAGGTTGTCGTAAAAGGTAGTGACAGAATTTTTACCGATTATCTTGCAACGGGAGAAGTTTCCAAGACAATCAATAGCTATAAATCGTTATACTACGTGCCACAGACCTCCTCTGTATCGGACAAAAAGCAGGAGCAGGACAGTCAGTTTGACCAGAATATAAAAAAGCAGATTGAAAAAAACAGAAAAATATTCCAGATAGCACAGATTGTGAGCCTGATTATTTTTTTAAGAGGAATGTTTATGCTGGCTTTTAACACTCCTGGTGGAACAAGTGGCAAATTGGCGGTCATTTTCTTTTTCGGTGGAGTTATTGGAATGTTACTGAGTAAATATCTTTGCCGCAGAAAAGAATTTGAAATCACAAAGCCGACGTTCTATCGTGTGGAAGGGACTGCTGTCAATGAAAAAGATTTTGCATTCAGATCTTCCGATTCTGATCGTCACCTGATTTATGAATTTCAGGATAAATATGGAGTGAAACATCAGCGGCCATCGGACAAAGTAAACGCTTCGGACACTGCATGGGGATTGGGTGTTGGCGAAAAGAAAATCTTATGGTACAGTCCGTTTGTTCCATACTTACTGGATCAGGAGCCGTTAGAGTTTAAAATGTTCATGGATAGACGAAGACTTACCCCGGGTGAATGGATCAAACGGCATCCTATCCTGACCGTGGGTTGTATCGCTTTCATTGTATGGATTGGTTTTCGTGGATATAAGTTTGGAAAAGCGCAGATTTTTATTTACACACATGACGGAAGAAACTTAAAAACAGAGTGGACAGCGCGTGATGCTGTCACAGATGAACAGACAAATACAGCGGTGGAGGCTGCAGGAATGGAGCGGGAAGAACTGGAAAAATGGTTGAAACAGTCCTTCTATCCATATTTTTATGTGAACAGTACCAGCTTTGGAGAGTTTGATGCATTTGATGTGGAAAATTATGCGGACGTCATGGGAGAGGATAAGGTGGAAGCTATCCGGGAAAATATCTCCGATTATTGGGGAATTCATGACAGAAAAAGCCTTATGAAAACAACCGATTCCCTGTTACAAAAAGGCGATAAATATACTTATGCACAGACTTTGGAAAAATTAGGGGAAGAGGCGCTGACATTACCGGAGGACAGTATCTATTATACATACAAATTGTATGCCCCAGATGAAATGTGCAAATATCTGGGAACTTATTACGCATACAATAACATTGGGGATGCAGGAGTGGATGCATGGGACTATTGCAGATGCATCCGGTTATTTGCATTTGGCTATATATGTGGTTATATTTCGTATGACGAATATCTGATTCATGCCGCACCGCTTGCAGTCTATCTGCAGAATGAATATGATTCCTGGGAAACAATGTATGAGAGTTATTACTACGGTTATCTTATTTTTGCAGGAAGAAATAAAAACTCAAGCAGCAGCGTCATCTATAGTGACTATAGATATTACGAGATCATGGCAGATAAGACAGAGATTCCGTTTCGGACAGAAGAGAGATAATCTCACAACGGGAATACAGGAGTATTATTATGAAAATCGGTATTATATCAGACATACACAGCAACATTTACGCTTTTAAGGCATGCACAGAGTATATGGAAAAACACAAATGTGACGAGTACTTCTTTCTTGGAGATTATATTTCCGATACACCTTACACAAGAGAAACCATGGATTATCTGTATGAATTTATGGAAAACCATACCTGTTATCTGTTAAGGGGCAATCGTGAGGAGTACATGCTCACACAGCAGGAAGCCAGAAAAAGAAATGCACAGAGCAGATGTGGATAAGTAACTCAGCAAGTGGAAACCTACTCTACACTTACGGGCAGCTTGTGGATAAAGATTTTGATTTCTTTCGGAATCTTCCAATCACATTTATTTATGAGAAAGCAGGTTATCCGTCCATTACCTGTTGTCACGGATCACCGGCGAGCAGCAGGGAACTTTTGCAGTTGAATGAGGATCCGGTAAAACAATGGTTAGAAAAGATTGACACTGATTACATGATCTGTGCTCATACGCATTATCCGGGAGAGATGACATACAAAAACAAACATTACTTTAATTCAGGCAGTGTTGGAATATCCATTGATGATGCCGGATATGCACAGTGCATGTTGTTAGAGTCCGGTGTGGAAAATGGAACAACAATATGGAAACCTCAATTTCTGAAAGTACCTTATGACAATCAGAAAGTTGCACAGGATATGATCACCGGCGGCCTGCTTTCCATAGCACCGTGGTTTGTGAACAGCAACATTCTGACAATCCTTACCGGAATCGACTGTTCAGCCAAAATGGTTGAGTTGGCAGAAAAACTTGCGTTAGAGGACAATGCTCAGACAAAGTGGCCGCATATTGATGAAAAAAATTTTGAAGAGGCAGCCGCATATTATAAAATTCCGGATTACCGTGCCAGAAACAATGAAAAGGAATGTTAGGAAAAAGCTCACATTTGCAGAACAAACACCCTTAAATATAAATCCGTAAAATCAGGAGATGATGAAAATGAATATAAGAACTGCAACATTACAAGACATAGACCAGATTGCGGCAGTGGAAAAAGAATGCTTTCCGGCAGCAGAGGCGGCAACAAAAGAGGAATTTGAGCAGAGGCTTTCACATTATGCAGATCATTTCTGGCTGATGTTCGAGGATGATAAATTAATCGCATTTGTTGATGGTATGGTGACAGATCAGGAAGACCTGACAGATGAAATGTATGAAAATGCATCCCTGCATCAGGAAAATGGAGCATGGCAGATGATATTTGGTGTCAATACGCTCCCGGCATATAGAAACCACGGCTATGCAGGAGAACTTTTAAAAAGAGCGATCGCAGATGCAAAAGACCAGGGAAGAAAAGGTCTTGTCCTTACGTGCAAAGACCGGCTGGTGCATTACTATGCAAAATTTGGTTTTGAAAACGAGGGCGTTTCAGAATCCATACACGGAAATGTCGTGTGGAATCAGATGAGACTGAAGTTTTAAAGTTCAGGATGAATTCATGTAGATATAAGGAAAGACAGCAGGAGCGGATCAGTATGTTTTGGGAAAAGAAAACAAAAATAAGAAAACATATTATTTTTTATGGCAGAGTTCAGGGAGTGGGGTTCCGTTATTATGCAGTGCAGAAAGCAAATCAGCTCGGACTGACCGGCTGGGTGAAAAATCTGTATGACGGCAGCGTGGAAATGGAAGTAGAAGGCGAGGAACCGCTGATCGATGAGCTGATCATTTTTTTGCAAAACCGTACCTACGTCTGGATTGAAAATATGGATGCAAAAAGCATCCCACTGGAACATGATAACGGATTTTACGAGAGATAAAAGAAGATATAATATGCAGATGGCAGTTATGCGGATGCATGTTTGATGATAAAAAATTGAAAGAAAATAAGGAGTGTGACAGCTATGCCATGTACAACAATTTTAGTAGGAAAAAAAGCAAGTTATGACGGATCAACCATAATCGCAAGAAATGATGATTCAGGATCCGGACATTATACTTCAAAAAAATTTGCAGTGATCCACCCGGAGGAACAGCCGAAAATCTATAAATCGGTCATTTCGCATGTTGAGATCGAGCTTCCGGAAAATCCGATGCGTTATACTGCAATGCCAAATGCAGAAGAGGGCGAAGGTATCTGGGCAGCCTGCGGAGTGAATGAAGCCCATGTCGGAATGACAGCAACCGAAACAATCACATCCAATCCAAGAGTTCTTGGAGCTGATCCGCTTGTAAGATATCAGCCTGCAAAAGACGGAAAAGAAGAAATTCCTGGAGGAATCGGGGAAGAGGATATTGTATACATTGTACTTCCATACATACACAGTGCAAGGGAAGGTGTCAAACGTCTTGGCAGCCTGTTAGAACAGTATGGTACTTATGAAATGAATGGAATTGCATTCCAGGATGCAGATGAAATCTGGTGGCTTGAGACAATTGGCGGACATCACTGGATCGCACGCAAAGTACCGGATGATGTTTATGTCATGATGCCAAATCAGTTTGGAATGGATCAGTTCGATCTTGAGGATGCACTTTCAAACCAGAAAGAATATATGTGTTCCGCCGATCTGAAGGAGTTTGTTGAAAAATATCATTTGAACCTTTCACAGGATGGAACGTTTAATCCAAGAGATATTTTTGGCAGTCATGATGACTCTGATCATGTATATAATACACCGAGAGCATGGTATATGGCACGCTGCCTGAATCCGAGTACAATGAACTGGGATGGACCGGATGCAGATTTTACACCACTTTCTGATGATATCCCTTGGTGCATGGTTCCGGAGAAAAAGGTGACGATCGAAGATGTGAAATACGTTCTTTCTTCTCATTTTCAGGGAACACCGTATGATCCGTATGCATCTTATGGAGATAAATCCATGAAAGGTGCATATCGTGCAATTGGTGTAAACCGGACAGATTTCCTGGGAATCATCCAGATGAGACCGGATGCAGGAGAAGACAGCCGGGCAATCGAATGGGTCGCATTTGCTTCGAACGTATTTAATACAACTGCACCGTTTTACACAGATGTAGAGAAAGTACCGGAGTATTTTTCCAATACGACCGGAGATGCTTCGACTGATAATTTTTACTGGGCAAGCAGGATGATCGCAGCCATGGCAGATGCTTCTTATAGTAAATCCATTTTCCATATTGAACGTTATCAGGAAAGAGTTATGTCAAAAGGACATGAATATATCAACCAATATGATGAACTTCTTGAGAAGGAAAGCAACGCAGAAAAACGCATGCAGCTTCGTCAGGAGGCAAATGAAAAAATCGCTGACATGGTAAAAAAAGAAACTCAGGATACATTGAATAAAGTATTGTATGAGCTGAGCAATCAGATGAAAAATGCATACTCCAGATCAGACGCATAAGGAACGATTATATTTGTTGGAGAGTGGTGAAAAGTTATGAAGTTATTGTTTAAACAAAGGTTGTTTTCATGGTTTGACAGCTATGATATTTATGATGAAGCCGGCAATACTGTGTATGTAGTAAAAGGCCAGTTTTCCTGGGGACATAAACTTGCAATTTATGACGCTTATGGAAATGAAGTAGGAATGGTTGTTCAGAAAGTTCTTACCTTCCTTCCTAAATTCGAAATTTATAAAAACGGCAGTTATATCGGATACCTGAGCAAAGAATTCTCATTCCTGACACCACATTACAATATTGATTACAACGGATGGCATATTGATGGAACCATTATGGAATGGGATTATAGTATTCTTGATCGAAGCGGTTATCAGATAGCAAAAATAAGTAAAGAATTGTTTCGTATGACTGACACTTATGTTATTGATGTACAGGATCCGGGAAATGCATTAGATGCGTTGATGTTTGTACTTGCAATTGATGCAGAAAAATGTTCCAGAAATTAAATGGTTAATTGTGTTGCTGGAGAAAGAAGTAAAAAAGTATTTCAAATCAGAAAAGGAAGAAATAGAACAATCGCAATTTAACGCTTGAAAAAAGGAACAATCGCATTTGTTCATTTGTAAAGTAATTGTACACAATGTCTGCTACGTATTGTAGCAGGCATTGTAAATGGCGGTTTCTTGTTAAAAACTCGAAAATCATTATAATGAGTTTACCAAATAATAAGGAGGACTCAAAAATGAATTTAGGAGAAAAAATCAAAGAATGCAGAAAGCAGGCAGGTTTTTCACAGGAGCAGCTTGCTGAAAGACTAAATGTATCAAGACAAGCAATTACAAAATGGGAAACTAATAAAGGTATTCCCGATATTGTTAATCTAATAGCGATTAGCGATGAATTTGGATTGAGTTTGGACGAGTTGATTAAGGATGATGTTGCCGTAAAAAAGAAAATAATTACTGATAGTTCAGCTAAAAAGTGGCACATTTTGATGATTGTATACTTGGTGGCTATCGTAGCATATATTGTTTATTTTGTAATCTGCCATAAAATATTGATGATTGGATTTTTGGTTGCTACTCTATTTATGCTGTTCTTTGAATTGAGAATTTTTATGTGTAAAGGAGAAACGAATGAAACTACTTGTGATAGATATACAAAAAGGAATAACAGATAGCAGACTTTTTAATTTTGATGAATTTATTGATAATACTTCAAGAATTATACAAGTAGCTAGAGACAATCAAATAGAGGTTATCTATTTTCAGCATGATGATGGACCAGGAACTGGATTTTCAATCGGCGATGAAGAATTCGAGATTGCAGAACAGGTGCATCCAAGGGAAGGTGAAAAGATATTTACAAAAAATATCAATAGTTGTTTCGGAAATAAAGATTTTACAGATTATGTTAAAGATGAAAATACATTAATGATAGTTGGGTTACAGACAAATTTCTGTATAGATGCAACTGTGAAATCTGCTTTTGAAAGAGGATATAAAGTAATTGTTCCACAAGGGGCAAATTCAACGTTTGATAACGACTATATGTCTGGAGAAGAAACCTATAAATATTACAATGATATGATGTGGCCAAAGAGATTTGCTACATGTGTATCTGTTGATGAGGCAATTAAGTTGATGCAAAGTTAAATTAGGAGTTATATGTGGAGGAGGATTATTATGAATACAGTTAGAATGATTTTATGTGGAAATGTTGAAGATAGCAGAATGAATCCAAGTGAAAAGGTAGGAGAAGTATCAGTGGTTTTTGTTTCTACAGAGGAGGAAAAATTAAGAATAAACTTAAAAAATTGCAAGATAAAAATCCTGAAAAATTTTATATGGAATACGTTACTCCATTAGATGTTGACTTAACAAGTTTAGAGCACTATCCATCGATTGAAATATCAAAAAATGATTTACAATAACAATTTGTTTGTGCATTGATGGTTATCTTGAGCTTAGGAGGCGTTTAATGAAAACTGTTTTTTTACATGGGTTGGGACAAACTGCACAGGACTGGAAAGAAGTAGTCCAACAACTATCAATTTCTGATGTCGATTGCCCAGAACTTTTTTCTTTAACAGAAGATGAAATATCCTATTCGCAGATTTTGGGTGATTTAGAACAGCGGTATTCAGAAGTAAAAGAGCCGCTTCGTATCTGCGGTCTTTCGTTAGGTGCGCTTCTTGCGATTGATTTTGCTATTCGACATGAGGAAAAAGTGGATTCGCTGGTTTTGATTGGCGCACAATATAAAGTTCCAAGTTTACTGATAGATTTTCAAAATCTTATCTTCCGTTGTATGCCAAACAAGGTTTTTGAAAGTATGGGACTATCAAAAAGCAGCACCATAAAATTGGCTCACTCTATGCGGTCATTGGATTTTACTTTGCAATTAAATAATATTCGTTGTCCAGTAACAATTTTGTGTGGCAAAAAGGATACTGCCAATCTAAAGGCTTCTAAAAGGCTAAAAGAATTGCTACCCCAAGCTACTTTGCACATCGTTCCAAATGCAGGACATGAACTCAATAAATATGCACCAAACACGATTGCAGAGATATTAAATCAGTAAATTTATCGTGCAAAAAATATAGTAAGATAAATTGTCTGACAGGTAAGCGATCTCTCTCACTTTCATCACAACATCCCACTGTCCTTAGAGAGATGGACGAAGTATAATGTAAGCAACAATCGAAGTTTCAGGAGGAAAATCATGAGCAGTAGGGGAATTTTTATTTTAGCGATTACATGGATTGTTATGTCACCGTTTTGGTTCTGGGCAGAAAATATTGCGTTAGGTATCATATGGCTATGTGGCGGAGTCATTGAACTATTTATCGCATTAGTGAGACGCAGCAAAGAGAAGAAAAGCAAGTAAATTCAAGTTTTTTAAACTAAAGAATTTATAATTTTGAGGGAAATAATGATTTCGTTACTTAATTGTCATTTTGGGGGATAGATTTGTTATTTGGAGCGATTCCGTCATTTGTTCTTATGCTATGCAGGGTATCGAAGAAGCAGCCAAGAGAAGAAATGGAATAAATGCGATATTTTATTAAAAGGGAAGATGAGATAAATGGATCTGAAAAAGAAATCTAATATATTGGCTGAAGAAGAACCAAAATACATAATATCGTTAAAGGAAGGATATAGAATTCTGCATATCATAATGTCGATATTATTTTTGTCATGTACGCTGTACTTTGGAATGATATCATTTCGTGCTGGTACAGATACGATGGTTTTTGATATTGGATTTACAGGGATTGTATTTGTATTTTTTATTTATACATTGAACGGTATGACAAAAAGATGTGAAAGATACAAAGAAAAAGTTGTATACTCCTGTCTCTTTACAAAAAGAGAATATAATTTGTCAGACATTGCATCCTCCAATGAAAAAATTGAAGAATTCTATAAGGATTATGGCGATGGCAATGTAAGTAACAATTGGGATTGACCGAGGTAAATGTTATGAATGAATTAGTATATAGAAATCTATCCGAAGATGCAAAACGACAAATATGTGCATGGAAATATGGCGGAGAATACGATTTGTATAATCTTCCTGCTTACGAAGAAATGCAAGTTCGACAGATAGGATTCATGAATCCCAAAAGTGAAAAAAATTATTATGGTTTTTGGGATGAAAGCATATTGGTAGGATTTGTCAATATATTGGAGGAAAAAGAGGAGGTATTTATTGGAATAGGGGTAAATCCTGATTTGTGTAATAAACATTATGGTCAACGAATGCTCTTGATTGCTTATGAGATTTCAAAAAAGTTATATCCTAACAAGCCGTTGTATTTGGAAGTTCGTACATGGAATACCAGAGCGGTAAAATGCTATGAAAAGGCAGGATTTAGGATTGATGGACAAGCTTATGAGTTGACAACAGGAATTGGTACTGGAACATTCTATCGAATGATAAGAGAATAGGTTAAATTCTTGTTTGAAAAATTGAGAAATCGTAAAATTGAAGAAATGCACAGTTCTCGGCTTATCGGGAGCTGTGCATTTTTGTAAATAAATATTTTTAATTAGCCGATTACGCCATCCTCTGCTGAAAAATGTTCCAGAGAATTTTCTTTTACCTGAATGCAGATATAAGTAATTCCGGAAATATCGGATGCAAAAAACTGACGCTTTGCAGCAGGTGCGATTTTTAGCCAGTCTCCAGTTGAAAGGCTGATTTCTTCTCCATCAATTATGGCTTTGCCGTTGCCTGAAAGAAAAGTCAGTTGGAAAAGAAATGGGAAGCTTGTTTCGGGAGTTTGTCACATAGGTGTTATTTATATTTACTTTCATGCTAATATATATTATCATATTAGCATGAAAGGAGATTCCATATGACTCAATTTGAAAAATTAGATCTGTTATTGCGTGAATGTGGAGGGACAATTCAGACATTTCAAGTCCTAAATAATGGAATTAGTAAGTCTGCATTTTATGCCTATGTGAAGGAACGAGGATTAGAGCAAGCTTCTCATGGTGTGTATGTATCACCTGATACGTGGACAGATGCGATGTACCTTTTGCATTTACGTTGTGGTCAAGCTGTATTTTCTCATGAAACTGCATTATTTTTTCATGATTTAACGGACAGAGAGCCTTTGAAATACACCATAACAGTAAGAACTGGATATAATCCAAGCCGTTTGCAGGAAGACGGTTTTCAAGTGTATACAGTAAAAAAGGATTTACATGAAATAGGAATCACAACTATGCTGACATCATTTGGACATTCAGTTCCGGTTTATGATATGGAGAGAACGATTTGCGATCTGCTTCGCAGCAGGAAAAATATTGAAATGCAGGTATTCCAAGATGCATTAAAGCAATATGCGAAGCGTAAGGATAAAAACTTACGGGTGCTTATGAAATACGCAGCTATGTTTCATGTTGAAAAGATACTAAGACCATATTTGGAGGTGTTACTTTAGATGATAACAACGGCAAGACAATTAAAGGATTTGATTCGTAATCTGTCAAAGAAAAAATCTGCAGATGCACAGATTTTGATGCGGAATTATATGATGGAACGTTTTTTAGAACGAATTTCTTTATCAGAGTATAAAAATCAGTTTATATTAAAAGGTGGGATGCTGGTGGCGGCAATGGTTGGTCTGGATGCCAGAGCTACTATGGATCTGGATGCTACCATAAAAGGCACTAATGTCAGTGTGGAGGATGTAGAGATGATTATATCCCAAATTATATCAATCCCCCTGGACGATGGTGTCTCGTTTCGGATCAAACGGATATCAGAAATCATGGAAGAAGCAGATTATCCGGGTGTTCGTGTAAGCATGGAAACAAAATTTGATGGAGTAATTACCCCATTAAAGATTGATATTTCTACAGGAGATATCATTACACCAAGAGAAATCAAGTACAACTTTAATCTTATGCTTGAAAATCGCACAATCGAGGTATGGGCATACAATTATGAAATCAATTCGCACATTATATGAAATTATATCAGAGAATATACACGGCGTATAAAAAAGATGGTTTACGAAAAATAGCAAAAGGCTGTTTTGATATCATCTTTCTTGACTGCAACTTGCCTGATGGAACAGGATTTTCATTTTGTGTTATAATATGTTATCAGATTTTTTTGCCCTTGTATTTTCCCTTATCAGAGTTTGTAAACACTGGTGGGACGATATAACACAAGGGAATATATAAGGGAAAGCTCATTTGTCACAAACGTAGTGTTTTCAATAGTTTGTGACAGGTGAAATCTCAATCGAAATTTGAGGTGGTAAAAATGGAAACAAAAATGGCGTATGGTAACTCAAAATTAAACAGAGATGTTATTAAATATATAGCCATGTTGACTATGTTGTTGAATCATATTTCACAAGTCTTTATGAAATCAGGATATTTTCTGTCGGAGCTATTTCTGGACATAGGGTACTTTACAGCAATTACAATGTGTTACTTTCTTGTAGAGGGCTTTCAATATACTCATTCAAAAAAGAATTATGCTATTAGACTGCTAATATTTGCCTTGATTTCTGAAATCCCATATTGTATGGCGTTTACAACAAATGGAGTGTTAGAATTTCAAGGTTTGAATATGTTATTTACATTGCTGATATGTTTTATGATTCTGATTGTGAATGATAAAGTATCAAATAAATTTTTAAAAGATATATGTATCTTGGGATTGATAGTACTTTCTTTATTCTGCGACTGGGCATTATTGGCACCAATATTTACACTGTTGTTTATATGGAGTAGAGGATTAAGAAATAAGATGAAATATACATTCATTATTTCAATGTTGTTATTTGGACTTTTTAATTTTGCAGGTGGTATTGGAAGATTTTCGCTTGGTACAAATATCGCTTATGCATTAGGAAGTATGTCAGGAATTGCTCTTGCGGGAATTGTAATTTTATATTTCTATAATGGCAAGCGAATGGAAAAGGGGAAAGTATTCTCCAAGTGGTTTTTCTATTTATTTTATCCTGTGCATCTTCTAATATTAGGTTTGATTAGAATTTATTGTTTATAAATTAACTTCCAAATTGACGGAGTGATGGATATGAAAATCAGAGAAGTGAATGAGGATAAAAAGCAGTTTATATCATTATTGTTATTAGCTGATGAGCAGGAAAATATGGTTGATCGCTATCTTGAAAAAGGAACTATGTATGTGCTTGAAGATGGTGATGTAAAAGCTGAATGTGTTGTCACCGATGAAGGTAACGAAATACTTGAAATCAAGAATATTGCAGTCGATCCTCAGAATCAGGGAAAGGGCTATGGAAAAGCACTAATTGATTTTCTTGCCGGTAAATATGCAGATGAATATTCCGTTTTGCAGGTTGGAACAGGTGACAGTCCATTGACGATACCATTTTATGAAAAATGTGGATTTGTTCGGTCTAACAAGATTCCGAATTTCTTTACGGACAATTATGACCACCCAATTTATGAGGGTGGTGTACAACTAATAGATATGGTATATTTGCAAAGATGTTTATAGAAGGTCTGTTCCGGTAGAAAGGAAAACAAATTGTACCTATAAATCGATGCTTGGAGAGGTGATTATTTTGGAACAGATTATTGAATATATAAAGCGAAACTAAAATCCTATTTCTGTCATCCTTTATGGTCCGTATGCTGACGGAACAAATAATCTGAACAGTGATTTTGTACAAATCTTTGATGGCAAGATTACTGTAGATAGCAATGAACGAGGAAAAGCACTTCAAGTGAAAGTGATTTCACATATACAGAACCGTCCCCAAAAATCAAAAGCAGAAATTGATGCAATATCCTTATTTTGGTCCGAAAAAGACATTGAAATGGATGGAGCAAAATCACCCTATTGCATTTGTTCATTATAAAACAGCACTTGAGGATTTCAGCGTGGATAGTTTGAAAAACTGGATTACATATATAAAAAATGCAAATGATACATTCTGACAGATTTAAGTTGGCTTATGATAACGTTCAGTTGCTGCTGAAATAAGGGATAGAGAATCGTGGAGGACTATTTTGAGAACATACGAGAATAAAGATGAACTTAAGAACGAGATAAATAAAGTAAAAATAATTTTTTTTGATATTGATGGAACATTGCTAGAGATGGGAAAAACAGAGATAACACCGAATATGAGGAAGGCGTTATGTTCATTAAAACAAAATGGTATTAAAATATGTATCGCAACAGGGCGTCCGTTTGTTACCATACCAATGTTTGAAGGGATTGTATTTGATGCGATTTTGGCATTCAATGGTTCTTTTTGCGTTGCAGGGGATCAAGTAGTGGCAAAATGTCCTATTCCGAAAGAAGATGTAAAAAAAATTATTGAAAATGCAAAAAGAATGGAAAGACCTGTTTCTATTGCAACTGCGGAAGAAATTGTTGCAAATGGAAGTGATAAAGATTTAGAAGATTATTTTGCGATTGCGCACCATAGGGTGAATGTATCCGAAAAATTTGAAGAATATGTGGAAAAAGATGTTTTTCAAATTATGTTGGGATGTGACTTAGAAGAACGCAAGTATATATTAGAGGGAACGAAAAATGCCAAAGTAGCAGCGTGGTGGAGTAGAGCCATAGATATTATTCCAAAAGATGGTGGAAAAGGAACTGCGATTGAACAGGTTCTTGCACATTATAAATTCTCAAAGGAAGAAGCCATAGCGTTTGGAGATGGAGAAAATGATATTGATATGTTACTATCCGTTGGAAAAGGGATTGCAATGGGAAATGCAGCTGAAAAAGTGAAAGAAATTGCGGCTGATATTTGTGAAAGCGTGACAGATGATGGGATTTATTATTATCTGAAAAGCCAGAAGCTGATAAATGAGTAAAAGATAGGTGGAAAATGATTCCAAATAAGAGAAAAGTACCTGTCAAAGAATCTTTGCGTAACGATATATGCAATGTAAGGTGTTGATTGCTTTACTTTGAACATTATTTTTAGATAATAGTATTCGAAGGAGGACGTAGTATTATGAACATAGGAAATCAAATATTAAACATCCGTAAAGAAAATCAATTGTAGATTTTTTTACAGGTGCAGGAACAGGAATTGTTGCATCGTGTTTATTTTCCCCGGATTCATCGATAAGAACTACAGCTATTATTGTTGGAATTATAATGATAGGTATAGGCTGGTATAAAAAGTCAAAGAATGATAAAAAGATATTTCAATATATGAAAGAACAGAATAATTTTGAAAAAAAATATTGACCTTGTAGTTTGTACAGGGTTTAGAATCCATGCTGTAAAACGAAAACATGGAGGAAAAAAACGTATAGACATGGCAGAAAAAATGGATGAGAATATTACGCATATGCTGGCCGGCTGTGACAGGAACTCTTTTATTGATATTTTTATGGGGAAATGTGTTGTTTTCAAAGACAGAGGGAAGAATTGCTTTACTTGCTATCATGATAGTGCTTTTGGCAATGTCTGTCCGTAATTACTTATTATATTGGAATTTAGATTAAGAATTACTTACGGAGTAATGTTCACAAAGATATATGCAGGATCAATACCAGTCTGAAAGGAAGCAACGGTTACCGGTAAAATAAAATATAGAAAATAGGGATTGACAAATAAATAGAAATTTAGTAATATGTTAAATGCGTCACAGACGTAACGAACAACATCATATTGACAATTATGAACTTTGGAGAAATACTCAAGTGGCCGAAGAGGTGCCCCTGCTAAGGGTATAGGTCGGGTAACCGGCGCGAGGGTTCAAATCCCTCTTTCTCCGCTCTTATTTGCAATATATGTTGTTCGAATTTTTTTTGAAAAAGTTGTTGACAAACGACAGACGATTTGATAAAATATCAAAGCTGTCAAAAACGACAACACATCAGCTCGGAAGAGTTGAAAAAGAAAAATAAAAAAGTTGTTGACAAACACTTCTGAACGTGATAATATATCAGAGTTGCTAAAAACAACAAAGAACATTGATAACTGAACAGTGAATAACCTTGAAAGATTCATAAGAGAATAATTCAAGTCATCGAAAGATGAACGAACAGCTTTTAATAAAGCAAACCTTAAAAACAGTAAAACCTGAATCAAGATTCCGGTAGGAACTTGTTTCTGATTTAGAAAGCCAGATATTCTGGTTTGGATTTAACTTTTTAACATGAGAGTTTGATCCTGGCTCAGGATGAACGCTGGCGGCGTGCTTAACACATGCAAGTCGAACGAAGCACTTTAACCGATTTCTTCGGAATGAAGTTTTAGTGACTGAGTGGCGGACGGGTGAGTAACGCGTGGGTAACCTGCCTCACACAGGGGGATAACAGTTGGAAACGGCTGCTAATACCGCATAAGCGCACAGTACCGCATGGTACGG
>NZ_ACFY01000138.1 GCF_000174195.1 Roseburia inulinivorans DSM 16841
ACATTCTATTCTTCCGGTCCCGGTAAAGAGTAAAAATATTATTATTCCCAATAGACAGAGGATCATCCGAGTGATAAGTGTACCATTTCCCGTCAATACTCAATCCGTTTCCACGGCTACCCAACCAAATACTACCATCAGCCCCTTCCTCAACAGCATAAATGTTAGAATCAAAATAACGACTGCTCTCTATCGTTTTCAAATGAGGGTCATAAATATACAATCCTCCACGACGGGTCCCCAGCCAAATCTTATCATCAGGCATACGGTTGATCATACGCACGGTATTTGAACGGTCTGATAAAGTTTCATCTTCAGGAAAAACACGCTCAGCTCCTTCATTCAAGACCGAAAAGACGAGAAATACCCGTATATTCCGAACTGACCCAAATACCACCGGCTCGATCCTCCATAATATATTGCAAGAAATTTGAAGTGATATGACTGAATCCATTAATATTGGATTCGAAATGCTGCAATTCATCAGTTGCCAAATCATAAGCAAAC
>NZ_ACFY01000137.1 GCF_000174195.1 Roseburia inulinivorans DSM 16841
ACATATGCCTTTTATAGGGCTATCATATAAGAAAAGCGAGAAAGGAGCAGTTTATGCCGAGACCAGTAAAATGCAGAAAAGTCTGTCATTTCCCACAAATTTTAGAATTTCTTCCGGCAGATGATACTGAGAAAAAAACGCCCATTGTTCTGACGGTAGATGAGTACGAGACAATCCGTCTTTTGGACAAGAAAGGTTACAGTCAGGAGCAGTGTGCAGAATCTATGCAGATCGCAAGAACGACGGTCCAACGGATTTACGAGATTGCCAGGAAGAAAATAGCAGATGCACTCATTGATGGACATCCACTCAGAATCGAGGGTGGGGATTTCAGAATTTGTGATGGTGAGAGCAGCAACTGCAGCTTTGGAGGATGTTACAAACAGGAAATTTACAAAAAATATGCAGAAGAAAAAGGAGAAGGTATCATGAGAATAGCAGTAACATATGAAAATGGACAGATTTTCCAGCACTTTGGACACACAGAGACATTTAAGATTTACGATGTAGAGGAAGGAAAAGTAGTACATTCAGAAGTAGTAGATACGAATGGAAGCGGACATGGTGCATTGGCGGGAGTTCTTAATGCGTTGAATGCAGATGTTCTGATCTGTGGCGGAATCGGAGGAGGTGCACAGACAGCATTAGCGGCAGCAGGAATTAAGCTTTTCGGAGGAGTTTCAGGAGATGCAGATAAAGCGGTAGAAGCTTTTATCAATGAAACACTTGAGTATAATCCGGATGTGAAGTGTTCTCACCATGAGCACAACCATGGGGAAGGACATACATGTGGTGAGCATGGATGTGGAAACCATAGCTGTCATTAAGAAGAATAAAAAATACAACACGAAAGGATGCGTCAAGGTAATGTAAGAATTATCGTGATACATCCTTTTGTATTTGGATTGATTATTTTTTTTCTCTGCTTGTCGAAAGTAATGGATGGAATGTATAATATTGTTCATAATCCAGAGATATTTATTTTGGAAAAAGTTTAATCAATTTGGAGGTATAAAATGAAAGCACATAAGTATTGGTCAATGGGAGCGTTAATTACTATGATTGGAACTTTTTATACAGGATATAAAGGATCCAAATCAGGTCATAAGTATTTTGCATGCAGCACTCTTATATGTATGATCATGTCCATGTACACTGGACATAAAATGATTTCAGTTAATAAGAGAGTAAGAAAACAGGTGGAAAATACAGAAGCGGAGGAATAGTAAATGTTAGAGTCAGGAACCAAAGCACCGGACTTTGAATTGCCGGATCAGAATGGAGAAATGCATAAATTAAGCGATTATGCAGGAAAAAAAGTGATCTTATATTTTTATCCAAAGGATAATACACCAGGATGTACAAAACAGGCATGTGGTTTTTCAGAGCGTTATCCTCAATTTACCGAGAAAGGCGCAGTGATCCTTGGAGTCAGTAAGGATTCTGTAGCCTCTCACAAGAGATTTGAAGAAAAATATGGACTGGCATTTACGCTATTAGCAGATCCAGAGCGTAAAGTTATTGAAGCATATGATGTCTGGAAGGAAAAGAAAAATTATGGAAAAGTATCTATGGGTGTAGTAAGAACTACATATCTTATTGATGAGCAGGGAATCATTATAAAGGCAAATGATAAAGTCAAGGCGGCAGATGATCCTGAAAATATGCTCAAGGAATTGGCATAATGAAGATTATTTTATCACCTGCAAAAAAGATGATTGTAGATACCGATAACTTAGCGCCGGTTGAACTGCCTGTCTATATTGATAAGACAGCAGAAGTATTAAACTGGATGAAAAGCAAATCAAAAGAAGAACTGAAAGCTATCTGGAAATGTAATGACAAGATTGCAGAGCAGAACTTTAACAGATTGGAGAATATGGATCTTTATAACAGGCTTACTACGGCTGTTTTAGCATATGAAGGGATTGCATTTCAATATATGGCACCATCTGTGTTTGAAATCCAGCAGTTTGAGTATTTGCAAAATCATTTAAGAATCTTGTCTGCGTTTTATGGCATTTTAAAACCAATGGATGGTGTGACTCCTTATCGTCTTGAAATGCAGGCAAAGGTTGGAATTGGAGATGCAAAAAATCTGTATGAGTACTGGGGAGAATTGTTATACCGCTCAGTAATCGATGACAGTAGGATTATCATTAATCTTGCATCAAAAGAATACTCAAAATGTATAGAAAAGTATCTGACACCACAGGACAGATATATTACGATTGTATTTTGTGAGTTAGCCGGAGATAAATTGGTAACAAAAGGTACCTATGCCAAGATGGCTCGTGGTGAAATGGTCAGATTCATAGCGGAAAATAATATTGAAAATCCGTTGGAGGTTCAGAAATTTGACAGACTCGGATATTCGTTTAGGTCTGATTTATCTTCAGATTCAGAATATGTATTTGAACGCAAAATAAAATAGTTATTAAGGTAAAAGATGCTCAGTTTGGTAGCTTTTATAATAATGAGAATTATTACTATTTTATTGACAACAGGATAATAGTGGTATATAATCCTTATTAAGAACTAATCCTAATAAGGAGGGCAAATGACAAGTAGGAGAAATACCATTCAAAAAGATCTTGTAAGAAATACCGTATACGAAATGAGAAGGCACGTTACGGCAAATGAAGTGTATGAATTTATAAAAGAAGCATATCCTACAATCGGAAAAGGAACTGTATATAGAAATCTTGATATATTGGTAGAGGAAGGTGCATTAAGAAAGGTTGAAGTTCCGAATGGACCGAACCGATTTGATTTTACATTGAAAAATCATTACCATGTAAGATGTATAAAGTGCGGTGAAGTTTTTGATGTGGATATGGATCAAATACCGGATTTGATGGAAAGAATTCATAACACTCATGGAATTGAATTTGTGGATTATGATATTTCATTTAAAGGCATTTGCCCGAAATGCAGGGAGAAGGTAAAGGAGGAACAGCATGGATAGGAAAGCAATGTATAAGTTGAGTTATGGACTGTTTATATTGACCGCTAAAGAAGCAGAAAAAGATAACGGATGCATCATTAATACAGCCATTCAGGCAGCTTCGGAACCAAACCAGTTAAGTATCTGTGTGAATAAGGCAAATTATACGCATGATATGATTCAAAGAACCGGAAAATTTACTGTATCAGTCTTAAGTCAGAAGGCACAATTTGAATTGTTCAAACATTTTGGCTTCCAATCAGGAAGAGATACCAATAAGTTTGAAGCCTTTGAGCAGTGTGCCAGGGGCACAAATGGTATTTATTATATTACAGAAGGTACAAATGCATACATTTCTGTGACAGCTACTAAAACAGAGGACTTGGGTTCACATACGATGTTTATCGGTGAGATAACCGATATGGAAGTTTTAAGCAATGTTCCTTCAGTAACATATGATTATTATCAGAATAATATTAAGCCTAAGCCACAGGAGGTTGGAAAAACAGAGGACGGTCAGACAATATGGCGTTGCAGAATCTGCGGATATGAATATGTAGGCGAGGAATTACCGGATGACTTTATATGTCCTTTGTGCAAGCACCCGGCATCAGATTTTGAAAAAGTAGTAAAGTAAACGGAGGTAAAAGAGATGGCAGCAAACAAATATGCAGGAACACAGACAGAGAAGAATTTACAGGAGGCATTTGCAGGGGAATCACAGGCAAGAAATAAGTATACCTATTTTGCTTCTGTAGCGAAAAAGGAAGGTTACGAGCAGATGTCAGCATTGTTTTTAAAGACTGCAGATAATGAGAAAGAACATGCAAAGATGTGGTTCAAAGAATTAGCAGGAATTGGTGATACAAAGGAAAACCTGGCGGCAGCGGCAGAAGGCGAAAATTATGAGTGGACAGATATGTATGAAGGCTTCGCTAAAACTGCTGATGAAGAAGGGTTCCATGAGCTTGCTGCAAAATTCAGGGCTGTAGGAGAGATTGAGAAGCATCACGAAGAGAGATATCGTGCACTTCTTAAGAATATTGAAACTGCACAGGTATTTGAAAAGAGCGAAGTTAAGGTATGGGAATGCCGTAACTGTGGACATATTGTGGTAGGAACTAAGGCGCCTGATGTATGTCCGGTATGTAATCATCCTCAGAGCTATTTTGAAGTACATGAAGAGAATTATTAAAGATATGAGATAATTCCAAAGAAGCATTAAAGCTTAATGGATCGGCGGATTCTTAAAAAAGTTATAGAAGCAATTTAGATTTTATTTTTTACACATGGAAGGAGAAAAAAGATGGAAGTAAAATATTATGTATGCAATCACTGTGGAAACATTATTGAAATGGTAAAGGATAAGGGCGTGCCGGTAATATGTTGTGGCGAGGCTATGCACGAGTTAAAGGCCGGAGTGACAGATGCTGCTGTAGAGAAGCATGTTCCTGTATATACAGTGGACAAACAGCATGTTCATGTTGTAGTCGGAGAAACAAAACATCCAATGCTTGAAGAGCATTTCATTGAGTGGATTACATTAAATACAAATCAGGGTATTTACAGAAAGCAGCTAACTCCGGGACAGGAGCCGGTAGCAGATTTTTGTCTTTGCGATGGTGAACAGGTAGAAGAAGTATATGCATATTGTAACCTGCATGGATTATGGAAATGCTAAGTATAGATATTATCGGACTTGCAGGAGCCTGTTCCTATGCTTTGGACTGTATAGAAGCAGAGTTGGTAAATATCAAAAACAAACATGGAAAAAGAGTGGCTTATATAAGTATACGCATGGCTGAATATTGGAAAATTCAAGGTGATTAATTACAAGATTTAGCCATGTGTGCTTTACTGCATGATAATGCTTTGACACAATATATTTCTGAGGAGCTTAAAAAGGATTCTGTTATTGACCTAAAAAAAGATTTATCTGAGGAAAAAACGAATCTCCATTGTATATATGGTGAAAAGAATATTACTAAACTTCCTTTTAAAACAGATGTTTCAAATGTGATTTTGTATCATCATGAACATGCCGATGGAACTGGCTCTTTTCAAAAAAAGTGGAATGAAATTCCATTGTTCGCAAGGATTATTCATCTTGCAGATATCATTGATATTATAAGAAATAGTATTGATTCTGATGATAATAGCTGGGATTTATGGGGGACAGTCACTATCGGTAGCAAAGGTCAGATTGTAATACCGAAAGCGGCAAGGGAAACATTTGAACATGAGAAACAGAAGCAGGAAGATTTAGGACTTCATTGCGAGGTCACGATTGACGGATATACAGATTTTATTTTCATCAATCGTTTTGGTCAGGCACAGCACCAAGCCACACTCAACAAAGCAATCCGAAGAATTATCCGTGATTGCAATGATGAGCAGTTTTTGCACAGTGATGAACCTGATGTGTTACTTCCTCATTTTAGCTGCCACTCGCTTAGACATACATTTACAACAAGAATGTGTGAAGCTGGAGTAAATATAAAGGTCATTCAAGACGCACTCGGACATTCAGATATTTCAACTACACTGAACATCTATGCTGATGTTACAAAAGAAATGAAAGCGGAAGAGTTCAAAGGATTGGATAGTTACTTCAAAGTATAATATTGGACTTCACATACAGAAAGAGAACATACAGAGTGTTGTGTGTTCTTTCTTTCGTTGGATAAAAAGAGAAATGCTTGAATGGGATATCTTTATGTATCTTTAAACGCCCAAATTAGAAATATTACTCTTCTTCACTCTTCTTTAACTTCGAATAATAACTATCCGCAGTATAAAGCGCAGCCACCGGATTATGCCCCAATACACGGTCTTTCGTCACTGCTGTCGTAGTCAGTGCCTCGGAATATTTGTAAAACAGACTGTCATGCCCCACACAAAGTCCGACCACAACATTCAGGTCCGTCTTCGCCTTGTTCAGAAGCTTTGCCTGCAGGATCGGATTACACATATTCACACCGACACCTTCGCAGCATTCCGGGATGCCGACCGATGTCTTCTTCTGTGTTCCGGCTTTACAGCCGACACCATACACCTCAAAGCCATGTCTGCGCAGGATATCTGCCAGGATACGGCTTTCTTTCAACAATCCGACACAGGTTGCGATCCCGATCTTTTTCGCATTAATCTTCTTTGCAAAATCCATGATTTCTTCGACACGGGTATGTTTGCAGTAATTCTCATACTCTACTTCAGCTGCAGCGATTGTGACTTTGCGGTTCTCGTCTTCATTGTAGCATTCCATAGCTTCATTTAGAACTTCTTCATCCATGTGTGTTGTCAGACAGAAATCCGGATAGGTTTTATCCATTTTGTTGCAGTTTTTTACTGCGCAGTCGATACAGGACATGTCTTCTTTTTTCATTTTTTCATTCTCCTTTTGTATACCTTGGTATCTACAGAGGCCTGCCACTGGCAGATTTTCTAGATTAAGCTTTACTTTGTAAAATATCCGCTATTTACTTCATAATAACAAATACTTATACTACAGACAATGGTTTTCCGTTTTTATTTTCTTATTTTTGTAGTTCTTTTCTATGAGAAACGTTCCCCGATTCAGGGTTGATTTGTCAGGAATTGTCGATTCTGATTTTTGAATAATTATTGAAAATTATCTTTTTAAACTTGAAGATATATAACAGTCTCTCTGATAGACCATCATCTTTGGATTTATACTATCATGTATAGGTTATTTCGCCAATCAAAACATTTATCCACTTCCCTCATTTCAATCCCAGCTCTTTCAATACCTCAGCCGAATACCAGCTACATGGAAGCCAATAAACCATGCAACAGCGGTTCTTTTATTCGCCAGTATATGCAATTTCTATCTCATAGCCGCCGTTCTCATAGTAAAAATCCAGTTTTTATTAACTAGGGATGTTGCCACTCCTTTACTCCATTTCAGAAAAAGCAGGTAAAGGAAGAAAAGAGCCGATGAAAATGATTGGAGTAGGAGGCGGTTACCGGATGGAAAAAGAATTTGATGTCGAGATAAAGGAAGTGCTCTCAAGAGTACAGAGAGTAAAGGCAGAGTCACTTGATGATGCCATTAATAAAGCAATGGATAGATGATTTGTAGACTATATGTATGGAGAAGCACTTTATAAGCCTGAAATGAAAGAAGGAAATCCTATAAGGTTATATAGTTTGGATGAAATCACGGAGATATTCTGTAAATTAGGACTTCGTATTTGTAACAGCTTTGCTGATTTCAGTGGAAAGCCGAGTTCTGATAATGATATTCAATTGATGGTTTATTCCATACGGGAATAAATCTTCATCAAATCTTTATTTTTTTCTGTTAGGTTATATTTCAGTAAGAAATGAAATATAGAAGGAAGGATAGTAAAGATGGAAATGATGTTACAGACACAAAATCTATGTAAATATTTTAGAAAACAGAAAGCGGTAAATAATGTTTCACTTAATATCGAAAAGGGACAGATTTATGGACTGCTTGGACCGAATGGCGCTGGTAAATCTACCACATTGAAAATGCTGACCGGTATGATGAAACCAACTGCAGGAAAGATTTACTTTGATGGAAAACTTTGGGATAGGAAAGATTTGTCAAAAATAGGAGCGTTAATTGAAAATCCGCCTATTTATGAAAATCTTTCCGCCAGAGAGAATTTGAAGGTAAGACAATTATTGCTTGGTGCAGATGAAAACAGAATTGATGAGGTCTTGCAGATTGTATCACTTACAAACACCGGCAAGAAGAAAGCAGGGCAGTTTTCTTTGGGGATGAAGCAAAGACTAGGCATTGCAATGGCATTGCTTGGAGAACCGGAACTTTTGATATTGGATGAACCTACGAATGGATTAGATCCAATAGGCATCGAGGAATTACGAGAGCTGATCCGGTCTTTTCCGGAACAGGGAATCACTGTAATTCTCTCCAGTCATATTCTCTCAGAGGTACAGTTACTTGCAGATAAAGTCGGGATTATTTCAGGTGGAATCTTAGGATACGAAGGAGCATTAAAGCAGGGAGATAATCTTGAAGATTTGTTTATGAATGTGGTAAGAAAAAACCAGAAAGCAGGTGAAATCCATGGTTAATATTATAAAAGCAGAACATCAAAAAGCCAAAAGAACCATGCGAAAAAAGTTTATCTGGGGATTTCCTCTTCTTACATTTGTCATGGCATTTATATTTACTCTTGGGATGACAAATGCTTATGCAGAAAGTGTTTGGAACTGGTGGTATACACTTTTGCTGCCGGGGATGATTGCTCTATTTTGTTATCTTTCTGTGGCGCAGGAGAAAAAGATAAAATACTATCATTTAATGACTATTCCCACAGACAGAAGAAAATTGTTGCTGGGGAAAATTATTTATATTGGGTACATGATTTTGTTTTCTAATGTGATTGTGTTTGCAGGAGCAACGCTTGGAGGCTTTCTTCTAACGACACATGTTCCAGTTGGAGGAGCGTTGATTGCAGTATTGTTTCTGACGGTTTCTGAGTTATGGGAGATTCCGGTAGCTTTATTTTTAAGTGAACGATTTGGAATGATTGTAAACCTGTTCGTCTGCCTATTTATTACCGTCAGCGGTGTGGTAATATCACAAACCAGAATCTGGTATGTACTTGTTTCTGCAATCCCTATGCGAATGATGTGCTCGTTGCTTCATGTTTTACCAAATGGACTTGCCGCAGAAGCAGGGAATCCTCTTTTGGATACGGGAGTCATTGTTCCGGGAATGTGTCTCTCAATCATCTGGTTTGTTTTTGTAACGGTTCTGTTTTTGAAATGGTTTGAGAGAAGAGAGGTGAAATAAGATGATTGGAAGATCTCTTAATGCAGACTTGCGAAAGATGAAAGGAACATCTGTGATTCTGGCACACTTACTGATTCCGATTATAACCAGCGTTATATTTTTAATATATTACTTTTTTTCACCATGGAATGAAAATATGAAAGTGATTGCATTTTATCAGGCAATAGGAGCAGGACTTCCGGTACTTATTGGAATTTTTACAGCAAGTGTGATGGAACAGGAACAAAATGCAGGTGATTTTCAAAATCTGTTGTCTTTACCGGATAAACCTGCAGCATTTTTATCGAAACTGTTGATGCTGCTGGTTTTGTGTCTGTGCTCTATCCTATTGACAGCAATCATATTCGGAATTGGATTTGGAAGAATCGCATCAAGCGATATTGAAATCATGAAAGGATGTATATTTGCAGCATTGCTGCTGTGGGGAAGCAGTGTTCCACTTTATCTGTGGCAGCTGATTCTGGCTTTTCAGTTTGGAAAAGGGGTATCCATTGGAGCAGGGATTATATCAGGACTAATTAGTGCATTGATGCTTACCGGACTTGGAGATTATGTGTGGAAATATGTATTTGTCTGCTGGACGGGTAGAGTACCATATACTTATCTGCAATCTGTATTGGGAGAAACTAGTGTAGGTGAATGGTTGTCATTCATACCAGGTTGCTTAATATTTACAGGGATTAGTATGGTATACTATTTTTGGTGGGTAAACCACTGGGAAGGAAACAGAATATCGGAATAGAATCGAGGGAAACTATGGCAAAAATACTGGCAGTTGATGATGAACCGGCAATTCTGGAAATGATAGAAAGCATTTTGAATAAGGATGGACATCTGGTTACCAAGGTAAGTAATCCGCTGAAACTTAATATGGAAGAATTACATCGTTATGACCTGATTTTACTGGACATTATGATGCCTGGAATTGATGGCTTCGAATTATGCAAAAGAATCAGGGCACTTGTGGATTGTCCGATTTTGTTTCTTACGGCAAAAACGGAGGAAAACAGTCTGGTAAACGGACTTTCTTTAGGAGCAGATGATTATATTTCAAAGCCATTTGGAGTGATGGAACTTCGGGCAAGGATCAATGCACATCTTAGAAGAGAGCACAGGGAACATTCTGTCCGGATGGTTTTGGGGAGGGTCTGTATTCAAATATCTCAAAAGAAACTATTGGTTGATGATAAGGAACTTCCTCTTACGAAAGCGGAGTACGAAATCTGTGAATTTCTGGCTAAAAACAGAGGACAGGTTTTCTCGAAGGAACAGATATTGGAAGCGGTCTTTGGCTTTGACAATGAGAGTAATGACAGTACCATTATCACGCATATCAAAAATATAAGAGCAAAATTTGCGGATTATGATTATACACCGATAAAAACAGTCTGGGGGATTGGATATAAATGGGAAGAGTAAAGAGAAGCAATGCACTCAGCTGGATTTTTATGAGATATGTACTGGTCATGCTTGGATCATTAGTAGGTTTGGTGATTGTTGCTTGGCTGCTGCTGTACCTTTTGATTAGTGTGGGCTGTATCTATCCGGCGAATTATGCAGAGCAAAAGATTAATGAAGCATATGATACGATTTTACGTGCGGATAAAGTAACTGCTGAGATGATTCCTGCACTTTGTGATTATGTAATCTTTTCAGAGAATGGAGAGAAAATAGGTGGAGATCTGTCAGAACAATACGAACAGATAGCATGGAATGTTGCAAAGTACGGAAACGCATCCGGGAAATATTTTTATAAAGTAATTGTAAGGGAAAATGAATATGTTGTATTGCAATATCGCCTGACACCTCAATATCATTCAGCTTTTTTGAGGGAGCATTTTATAGGTCCACAGAATGTGATGAGTATTATGTCAGTGATTGGAGCGGTAGCGATTATCATCATTCCGTCCATACGTTTTGGAAAAAGAATCAAAAAGCAGATGCAGCCTGTATTAGACGCAATCGGACAAATAAAGGATCAAAATCTGGAATATGAGACATCCTGTTCCGGTATCAAAGAGTTTGATGACTGTTTATCGGCAATCGATGATATGCGAGATGCATTGCGAGAATCTTTAGAAAAGCAGTGGAAAACAGAGCAGGAAAAGAAACAGCAGATGTCTGCTTTGGCGCATGATATTAAAACACCTCTTACGATTGTACGGGGAAATGCAGAACTACTTTCAGAGACTGAACTGACCACAGAACAGAAGAAAAATATCACTTATGTTTTGAACGGCACAACACAGATACAAAGTTATGTAAAACAGTTGATAGATGTCACAAAATCATGGAATTGCAGTGATGTTACCTATACAACGGTGAGGTTAGAAGATTTTTTCGCAGATATAAAGGAACAGGCACTCGGACTGGTAGAAATCTATCACCAGAAGATAGATTGGAAGGCGGAACAAAGTGATAAAAAGGTAACGATGGCTTATGATCCAATGTTCCGAGCCGTAATGAATGTGATTCAGAATGCAGTGGAGCATACAAAAGAAAATGGAATCATTTATATTGACGCAAAGGAGCAGGATGACCGGCTGACATTCATTGTGGAGGATAGCGGATCAGGATTTACAAAAGAAGCATTATTGCATGGCACAGAGCAGTTTTTTATGGATGACACAAGTAGAAATGGCGAAGCCCATTATGGGATGGGGCTATTTTTTGCAAAAACTGTGGCTGAAAAATATGGCGGAGGGATTAAACTTTCAAATTCTGAAAATACAGGTGGGGCGAGGGTAGAAATATTTTTCCTGAGTAGTCAAGAAACAAGCTAAATAGACCGCAATTAAGCTATGTAAAAGAAATTTTACATGCTTTTATCTAATATGTAAAAGCCTTTTGATAGACATTACTACTACGTTTGCTGTAATCTCATGGAAGAAGGAGGCATACAGAATTATGATAGCTGATAAAATTAAAAATGCTCGTACTATTCTTTATTACATAACTATCATTATAGTTGGGATTATATGCACATATAAGAAGAGAATAATATAACTTTTGTTATGATATCAAATGATTTTTTCATTTAATATAACATTCCCTTAAAGGGGATGGATTGCTTATCGCACAGGAAATCAGCAGGAGAATGAAGTCAGAGCTTGGCATCACAGTGAGTGTTGGTGTTTCTTTCAATAAGATATTTGCAAAGCTGGGTTCTGACTACAAGAAGCCGGATGCTATCACTACTATGTATAAGAGTGAGTTTAAGCAGAAGGCTTGGTCGCTTCCGGTGGCAGATCTTCTATACGTTGGCAAAAGTACGAACAGAAAACTTGCATTATTTGGTATTAAAACCATAGGTGATCTTGCAAGAACAGATGAAGATGTGCTTAACAGTCACCTTGGAAAGATTGGCAGTATCTTATGGTCGTTTGCTAATGGCTATGATGATTCACCTGTCAAGCTGGAGAACACCCACGCTCCAATCAAATCCGTGGGGAACAGCACAACGACACCAAAGGATTTAGTATGCGATGAGGATGTAAAGATTGTTCTTTATATTCTGGCTGAGAGTGTTGCAGCAAGACTTCGTGAGAATGGATTCCGGTGCAGAGTGGTTGAGATAAGTGTCAGGGATAATGAATTATTCTCTTTTACCCGTCAGAAAAAGATTGACCATGCGACAAACATTACCGGAGAAATAGCTGCATACGCATATCAGATATTTAAGGAAAAGAAACTAGGTTGTTAGAGGTAAGGGTGTTTGATGAACCAACAAAGAAAATTGTTTATACAAAGCAAACAGAGGAGGCTAAAAGTAAAGGTATATCAAATTGTCCGTTATGTGCTTTAGAGAATAATAGTAATAAAAAGAAGATATGGAAATTAAGTGAAATGGACGCAGACCATGTAACAGCTTGGAGTAAAGGTGGAGTAACGGATATTAGTAATTGTCAAATGCTTTGTAAAACACATAATAGGGCAAAAGGAAATAAATAGAAATTATTATTGGGCTAATTAACGATAATGTTAATTGGCTCTTTTTTATGCACTTTGTAAGGAATGATATAAAAGTGTAAGGTTTATAAAAATTTAAGGTTAATAAAGATATGAAGTATTTCTTCAAAAACGATTGGAGAAGTACGGAATGCATTTTATGTGTGCCTGAACCAGAGCGAAGCATATGCACCGGAAGAAATAAGGAGAAAGTCTGTCTGCATGAACGAAGATATCGGGGAGGTTCTGAAAGAACTGTAGGTCGGATAAAAGAAATTGATGGAAGAAACAATATAAGCTATTGAATTCAGAGATGAATTTGGCGCTTTTTGCGATTCAAAGAATTTTCAAAAAGTACGCAATGTAAACTTTTGTATAAACTTGTGAAAAACAAAAAGGGGGGATATAATTAAGAATATATTTATCGAGAAGGAAAATAGGATGATAATAACAGGAATACCGTTTGATGAAAAACTGAATATAGGTGTATTAAGTAAAGTATTTGAACGTAAACGTATTTCCAATTGTTATAAGTATTTTTGGTTCCAGGCAATATTGGAAAATATCGTAGAAGATAAAGTTGTATTTACATATGATGAAATTCTGAATCAAATGATAGAAGATGCATGGTATATGGTTACAGAGTTTAAATTACGTTTAGGTCCGTGTAATACAACAGATAATTTAGAGGAAGTGGTTAAGTATATACATTCGAAGTCCAATATATCGTCTACTGCAAAACGAGGTTCTGTAATCCAGTATCTCAAAGAAAATACAGATCCCCAAATAAAAAAATATAAGAAATGTTTAATAGAAAATGTGCCGTATTGTATGCAAAGTCCTTTTTATTCATCAATTAAAAATCCTGGTCAGTCAAAGGTTTACAAAATAAATGAGCAGGCCCACTTATTGTATTATTTCGTTGCACTTGAGGGGATTTTTTCTAAGTTTAAAATTAATGAAGAATGGGTTGACTACTTAATTCGAAATAGAACAATTTTATTAGAATGGGTCAGATACAATCTTATCGGCTATTTACAAGATAGAAATCCGAATGTTCCTGGAATTGTGGAAAAAATTCAAAAGCCAGAAAAAAGAGATTTAAGAAGAGTGAGTGATTATTGGAAGACAATCATTGAGATTGATCCCAAAATAAAAGAAATATATCAAAAGGTAAGTTTAAAAGATAAACCTATATCAATCGATCATTTTGTACCGTGGCAATATTTATCACATGATGAATTATGGAATTTAAGCCCAACAACAAAGAATATTAATAGCATGAAGGGAAATCAATTACCGAATCTCTATGAAGATTTTGAAAGGTTAGCAGAATTACAACACAAAGCTCTTATGATGTGCAATGATTATGAAATAGTTCGGCATAAATTCAAAATATGCCTGGATTATCATGTAAATAGTACAGAGATTAGAAATAGTTTGTATCAGCCTGATATTGATTTGCCAAGCTATAGAGAAAGATTATATAACGTGATACAGCCAGTTTATGATTCGGCCAAAATGGGTGGATTTACGGAATGGATAAAATAGAAGAAAGCAGGGGGAAGTTGTGAGCAAAATTGATGAATTACGCTTAGGTTTTGAAACAGCATATATTGATGGTTCGGTTGTTTCAAACAATATCTATAGACCACAATTCGTATCAAATAATCATAAAGAAGGAAAGAAAGTACTCTCATCCATTGAGGATGAGCTTTTGGTATGTGACGGATTTCAAATCAGTGTAGCATTTATTACTATGAATGGGATTACTCCCCTCCTGCAGACTTTAAAAGAGTTAGAAAAAAGAAATATTAAAGGTGAAATCTTAACAACGAACTATTTGAATTTCAGTGAGCCTAAAGCGTTGAAAAAACTTAATGAACTTTCGAATATTACACTTAAAATGTATGATGTTGAAGTAGCGAATGAGGGATTTCATACAAAGGGATACATTTTCAGAAAAGAAGAAATTTATCATATCATTATTGGAAGTTCCAATATTACAAGTGCAGCACTTACAGATAATCGCGAATGGAACACAAAGCTGGTTTCAACAGTGCACGGCGAGACGGCAAAAGAAATTGTTACTGAATTTAATGAATTATGGAATTCAAACTATGCATTAACATTTGATGAGTTTTATGAGAACTATAATGAGCGCTATAAGATTATTAAACATCAGAGAGAGGTTGCAAAACAGGAAGAAATCACTTCGATTGAGAAGTATAAATTGCAGCCAAACAGTATGCAGATTGGGTTCATTATTAACTTGAAAAAGATTCTTGAGGCTGGCGAGGACAGAGCACTCCTGATTTCTGCAACTGGTACGGGAAAAACATATGCATCAGCTTTTGCAATGCGCGAATTAGGATTTAAGAGGGTATTGTTTCTGGTTCATCGAGGACAATTAGCAAGGCAGACAAAGAAATCTTATGAAAAAGTGTTTGCGGAGTCTGTTTCTATGGGACTAGTAGGGGCTTGATATCATGAGTATGATGCAGATTATATATTTGCGACGGTACAAACTTTAAATCGTGACGAACATTTACTACAGTATGAAAAAGATGCATTTGATTGCATTGTTTTAGACGAAGCGCACCATGTTCCAGCAGATACATATCAGAAAGTAATGAATCATTTCACACCAAAGTTGTGGCTTGGAATGACCGCTACTCCAGATAAGCGAGATGATAATATGGAAGGTAGAAATGTCTATGAACTTTTTAATTATCAGATTGCTTATGAGATTCGATTACAGCAAGCAATGGAGGAAAAACTTCTCTGTCCATTCCATTATTTTGGAATTACAGATTTAGCAATCATTGGTGATAATGGGGATACTAGTCGTGATTTCTCAATGCTTACTAGTGAGGAACGGGTAAAACATATTATCAATCAGGCTGACTATTACGGATATAGTGGGGATAAAGTGAAGGGATTGATTTTCTGTAGCAATATTAAGGAAACAGAGGAGTTATCCGCAAAGTTTAATGAAATGATTAACCCATCAACAGGAAAAAAATTTAGAACAATTGCCCTCAATGGTAGTGCCTCGGAACAGGAGAGGCAGAATGTATTTGAAAGGCTTGCTATGAATGAAGAAGATGCAACAATTGAGAATCAACCATTAGATTATATTTTCTCGGTTGAAATCTTGAACGAAGGTGTTGATATCGTTGAGGTTAATCAGGTTATTATGCTAAGACCAACACAGTCACCGGTTGTTTTTATTCAGCAGCTTGGGCGAGGACTTAGAAAAGCAAATGGAAAAGAGTATGTAGTCATTTTGGATTTCATTGGGAATTACAATAACAATTTCATGATTCCAATTGCATTATCAGGGGATAGAACCTATAACAAGGACAATATTCGTAGATGTATTATGGAAGGCGGAAGAGTGATTCCCGGAGCTTCCACGGTTCATTTTGATGAGATTAGTAGAAAAAGAATTTTTGCATCTGTAGACAATGCAAATTTTAGTGACATTAAGCTTATCAAAGAAAATTACACAAATTTAAAGAATAAACTTGGGCGCATTCCTCGTTTACATGATTTTGATGATTACGGTGAGATGGATGTTATGCGAATATTTGATAACAATAGCCTCGGATCATATTATAAGTTTCTGGTGAAATATGAGAAAGAATATAAGATCCGGTTATCTGAGGATGAAGAAAAAGTAATTGAATTTGTTTCGAAAAAATTGGCTAATGGAAAACGTATTCAGGAACTTCAGATACTAAAGAGAATACTTACATACGCTCATGGTTTATCAAAAATTGGTTTATTTGCGGGTTTATCAGAGGATATGAGAGAGTATGGAAAAAATATCAGTCAGGACCAGAAGGAGAATATTGTAAATGTTATGACAAACAAATTTCCTGCTGGAGCAAGTAAAAAGACATATTCGCAATGCGTATTTATGGAGCAAGAAGGAAATGATTATAAACCAACAAAATTATTTATGCAGATGTTGGCAAATGATGAGTTTTATGGTGTGCTTCAGGAACTTGTTGACTTTGGAATAAGTCGATATGAAAGAGATTACAAGAACACTTATGATCAGACAGATTTGGTTTTATATCAGAAATATACATATGAGGATGTTTGCCGACTTTTGAACTGGGAGCAAAACGAAGTACCATTAAATATTGGTGGTTATAAGTTTGATAAAAAGACGAAAACATTTCCTGTTTTCATTAATTATGATAAAGCAGAGGATATCAGTGATACCACAAAATATGAAGATCATTTTATACCAGGATTTAGAGATCGTTTGATTGCTATTTCAAAATCTGGAAGAAATTTACAGTCGGAGGATGTTCAAAATTTTTTGAAAGCAAAGGAACGAGGTATTCAAGTAGAACTTTTTGTAAGAAAAAACAAGGATGACAAGGTTTCGAAGGAGTTCTATTATCTTGGTCATATGACAGCAAGTGGAAATATCAAAGAATTTACAATGACAAATACCGAGAAAACAGCAGTGGAAATAGAGTGGATACTTGACGTTCCGGTGCGAGAAGATATTTATGAGTACATTGTGAATTCTTAATGGGAGGATATATGAAGACAGTAAAAGTAGTTGCTGCGATTATAAAAGCAGTTAACGAGAATGGAGAAACAATCATTTTTGCAACACAGCGTGGATATGGTGATTTCAAAGGCGGTTGGGAGTTCCCGGGTGGAAAAATTGAATCAGGAGAAACACCTCAGGAAGCGTTGAAGCGTGAAATTATAGAAGAACTTGATACGGAGGTATCTGTTGGAGAATTGATGGATACAGTTGAGTACAACTATCCACAGTTTCATCTTTCTATGGATTGTTTTTGGTGTCAAATTGTAAGAGGAAATCTTGTGCTAAAAGAGCATGAGGCAGCAAGATGGTTAACAAAGGATGAATTGAATAATGTAGAGTGGTTACCGGCGGATATTACATTGATTGAGAAAATTAGGAACTTACTTTCAATGACAAGATAATTAAGTTGGATAGAGGTAATAATGCAGATATTTGTAGATGCAGATGCTTGTCCGGTGGTGGGCATTGTTGAATCATTGGCAGAAAAATATAATATTCCGACAACATTGCTTTGTGATACGAACCATGTGCTATATTCAGATTATAGCGATGTGATTATTGTCGGAGCAGGAGCTGATGCAGTAGATTATAAGCTGATCAGCATTTGTCTTAAGGGTGATATTGTGGTATCTCAGGATTATGGGGTAGCTGCCATGGCACTTGGGAAAGGTGCATACGCCATTCATCAATCCGGTAAGTGGTATACTGATGAAAATATAGACCAGATGTTGATGGAGAGGCATCTTAACAAAAAAGCAAGACGAAGTTCTCACAAAAATCATATAAAAGGACCGAGAAAACGTATAGAAGAAGATGATGTGCGCTTTGCTCAATCTTTTGAAAAAATGATACAGACAATCATACAGGTAAGATAGCAGAAGGAATGCTGATAAAGAGTCCGGCATAAGGGGGATTTTGATGAATACAGAAATAAAAAATATGTGGAGAAAAAAATCATGGTCCATTCCAGATTTATTAGGAAGTAAAAGTGAATATACAAAGATTGTTATAGGATTGATCCAGCAGATTGCATCTGGTAATGCAAACGGTATGGATGATTTCCCTAAATTGGAAGGTGTCTTTGAGCCTAGAACATGGAGAGAATATGTCCCTTTTCTGAAAGGAATTGGAATCGTTGGAAATCATAACGGAAGTTTGTGTTTATCAGAAACAGGCGAATGGTTACATAGAAATTTGTCATTTTATAATATTGCAAGTGTGATGCAAGAGAGGTTTCGTATATTTGGAGAGATTTTATATGTGTTAGATTCTGAACCAAGCACCGTGCAGGAAGTTGATGAAAAAATTTGTGATTTATATAAATTGAAGTGGAAAAATTGTTCTAATACAAGAAAAAGAATGGATTGGCTAGAAGTATTAGGGCTTATTGATATTATTGGAAATCGAAAATGGGTAGTAACTGAAAGTGGGAAAAGAGCATTGAAAGAATGGATTCTAGTTACTCCAGAAATGCTGGATTCATTCGAAGATGCTGAAGTTTCTTACAAGATTAGCGAGGCTCCGACAGAAATATCAAATATGATACAGGAATTATATGATAACAATTTATTACAGAAAGAGCGTTGTACATATAATTTGTGGTCTCCAAGTCCAAATAAAATTGAAAATTTAAGAAAAATATTAGAGTATTCGTGTGAAAAGGTGACAAGGATAGAGCTGTTTAAATATATTGGTGATGAGTTTAATTTGAAGGTAAGCAGTATAGAGTCAATGATGCCATTTCTGAAGGCTTCTGGGTTACTGGAAGAAGTTGGAAGAAATATATATATTACCAGTTCGGTTGCCAAGGAATGGTGTGAAACAGGAGTGGATATAGACTTTATAAGGATTTTGCATTGCCATTATCGTTTTGTCGGAGAAATGATTCTTTTTGCAGAAAACGATGTTACAAGGAATGAAATTTATCAAGAAGCAAAGGAATATGGTCTTAATAATGAAAAGGCAAGATGGATAGCTGGTTTTTGGTTGAAGCTGGATTATTAGAAGAACCACAGTACTTGCATTTAAAGGCAACAACCTTTGGCATGGAATTTGCGAATACGCTTCCATTGACAGATAAAAATGTATATATGGAGGAAATAAATAGTAAGGAAAATATAGTTGCCGAAACAAAAAAGAATCCATCTGAAAATGATTTGTTTGAGAGATTAAGTGCAGCAGCATTAGATCCATTAGCAGAGGGAAAAGCTTCAGGAGTAGCTTTTGAAGAAGAGATTGCAAAAGTATTTAGATATATGGGTTTTGAAGCGAAAAGAGTAGGTGGACCAGGAAATACTGATGTAGTAGTACGTTGGATAGATGATGAAGGAAAAAAAGTAACGGCTATCGTTGACGCAAAGTCAAAATCAAGTGGTCAGGTTTCACATAATGATGTGAGCGATGTGGCAATCGATGCTCATAAAGAGAAGAATAATGCTGATTATGTTGCAATTGTAGGTGCTGGATTTAGTGGTGATACAATAAAGAACTTTGCATCAAGGAAAAAAGTTGCCTTAATAACGGATCAGGAATTGATTGATATAGCAAAAAAAGCAGAAGAACTGGGATTAAATTTGCAGGAGATTGCGATAATATTTCAATCTCCTGATGGAAAATCAAGATTACAAGAGTTGATTTCAACAAAGCAAAGAGAACAGAATTTAATTGAACTAATCGTTGCTACTTTTAGAAAAGAGCAAGAGATGTTGGAAAGTATTTCTGCAAGAGATATGTTTTTGTTATTAAGAATGACGGATAATTCTCCTTCTCTTGAAGAAATTTTAAATGTTTTTTCTCTTCTTTCAACGGATGAGATAGATGTTTTAGAGATGAATAAACAAGCATCTGCAAAGGAAAATACAACATACACGATGAAAAATGCTAAAGCAACAGTAAATAGATTGAAGATGATTGCAAATGCAATAGAAAAAGGGATAGAGAAATAAACATAACATAAAACAAACACAATTTTAGTTAGGATGACACATGAAATTATTATCAAAAGATATCAATACTTCGGACGCGGAAACAAAAGATACATGTAATAATGACAAATACCATACCCCCGAACAGGCATTAAAAATTTTGTTTGGATATGATTCATTCAGGGCGGGACAGAAATCTGTGATCGACAGTATCCTGGCGGGGAGAGATGCTTTTGCAGTCATGCCGACAGGTGCAGGAAAATCCGTGTGTTATCAGATCCCGGCAGTGCTTCTGCCGGGAATCACATTGGTGGTTTCGCCGCTTATTTCACTTATGCAGGATCAGGTCAAAGCATTAAATGAGGCAGGAGTGCCGGCGGCATTTATCAATAGTTCGCTTTCTGAAAAAGATTATAATGAGACTATCAGGAGAGCGAGACAGGGCATTTACAAAATTATTTATATAGCACCGGAGCGGCTCGCTACGGAGAGTTTTCTCACTCTTGCAAAAAGCGTACCTATTTCAATGGTGACAGTGGACGAAGCACACTGTATCTCACAGTGGGGGCAGGATTTCCGCCCAAGCTATATGAAAATTGTTGAATTTGTCAAAACATTGGAGAAGCGTCCGATCATCAGTGCATTTACAGCTACGGCAACAGAAACCGTCCGTGAAGACATTGTTTGCACGTTAGGACTGCAGAATCCCTTTACATTGGTAAATGGATTTGACAGGGAAAATTTGTTTTTTCAAGTGGACAAGCCAAAGAATAAAGAACAGTACATTTTGAAATATATTTCCGAGCATAGCGGTGACAGTGGAATTATCTATTGTGCGACAAGGAAAAATGTTGATAATATATATGAACTGCTTAAGAGCAAGGGGATTTCTGTGGGAAAATATCATGCAGGAATGAGTGCTGTGGAGCGGAAAAAAATGCAGGATGATTTCGTATTCGACTACACAAGTATTGTCGTTGCAACAAATGCGTTCGGTATGGGAATTGATAAATCGAATGTCCGTTTTGTCATTCATTATAATATGCCACAGAGTATGGAAAATTATTATCAGGAGGCAGGAAGAGCCGGTCGTGACGGGCTTGACGCTAAGTGCATTCTTTTATTTTCACCGCAGGATATTGTGATCAACCGGTTTTTATTGGATCATAAGGAAATGCAGGATCTCGATCCGGCGGACAGGGAGACGGTCAGGGAAAGGGATGCCCGGCGGCTGCAGGTGATGGAGCGATACTGCTATACAACAGAATGTCTGCGTAATTATATTTTAAAGTATTTCGGGGAAAATCCGGAAAAACCATGTCAGGACTGTGGCAATTGCCTGCGGGAATTTGAAACTTTGGATATGACAGAAGCAGCCAAAAAAGTGATCAACTGCGTATACGAAGCGAAGGGAAGATATGGAAGGCAGATCATCATTGACACTGTTGCCGGAGCTAAGACGGCGAGGCTGGAGGAAATAGGAGCTGTTCGCTACAAGTCATACGGCGTTCTGGCAGGAACGAACAAGAATCTGTTAAGACGTTTGATCGAGCAGCTGGTATTAGAGGGATATCTTCGTGTGGGAGATTATCAGGTCCTCAAACTTGGCGATATCAGTGGTTTGAAAAATCCAGAGGCTTCTGTTTCCATTAAGATCACAGATGAAGATAAACAGCCGGAAAAGGCAGCCAAAACGAAAAAGAAAGCAAAGAGTGTGGAAACACTTACATCTTCCGGCTACAAGCTGTTTGAGCGGCTTAAGAAACTCCGCCTTGAAATTGCACGCGAGGAAAGCATGCCGCCGTATATTATTTTCAGTGACAAGACCCTGATCGATATGGCAGCAAAAAAGCCGTCTTCCAAGCCTGAAATGCTGGATGTTTCAGGGGTGGGCGAAAATAAATTTGCGAAGTATGGAGAGCGGTTTCTTGAGGTAATTGAGGAGTATAGGCGGGAAGTGGGATAGGAACAGTTAGAAATTGTGTTGAAAGAAGTTAGAACAGGAAAGGCGTGAGATGAATCTTACGTCTTTTTCTTGGATTTTATGTAAGCATATAATTACTTGAAAAATGAAATAGCATATGATAAATTATAAATGTGACGTAAAAAGTGTCACGTTTATAAAAAGGTGATTAATGTGAAAGAATTTTTGGAAAAAACATTACGGCAAAATGTAATAATGACGGAGAATAAAGAGGTATATAAAAAGCTCCCGTTAGCATATCGTGGAAGATATGATATTTTTACAGTAGAGACGAATGGTGTATTATGGATGGCTATTCATCCAAAAGATGATGCCGGACTTGTTATGTTACGTAGAGACAGAGCTGGCGTAGAAAAAATGACAGGATTAAACTGTGCAATATTCCTTGATCGAACAACATTTTATATAAAGGAAAAAATGATGGAAGAAGGAATTCCTTTTGTAATAGAAGGGAAGCAGGTATTTCTCCCGTTTATTGGATATTTGCTGAGTAAGGAAAATGAAAGAGAATTAGCACCAGTTCATTTGATTTCATTTTTGACGCAAAAAATGCTCCTGATGGCTATTTATGAACGATGGAATGAAGTGAAAGTATCCGGTGCAGCGAAACGGATGGGAGTGTCAACAAAATCTGCAAGCCGGTGTTTTGATGAACTGGAATATTTAAATATTGATGTGTTGGGCATAAAAGGTAAATCAAGAGTAATAAATATTCCGAATGACCGAAAACAATTATGGCAGCAGATTGAGCGTATGTTAAGAAATCCAGTGATTCGAAGATTTATATTGAGAAAAGATATGAAACTTGAAAAGAAAGCAGGCATTTCTGCTTTATGTGAGTATTCTCTTTTGTCCGATAATGCTTATCTAACCTATGCGGTAACGAAGAAAGAACTGAAATCTAGTGGAGTGACAGAAGAAAAACAAGTAAGTGAATTGGAAGAAATTGGCTGTGCTGTTTTGGAACTGGGATATTTCATTGATTTTTCAGGAAAAGGATTGCAGGATCCTTTGAGCGTAGTATTGTCACTTACAGGAGAAGAGCAAGAAGAGGAACGGATAGATATTTCTATTAATGAGATGTTGGAGGAATATGTATGGTCAAAGGATTAGATACATTTCAGAAGTACTTTGCAGATTATGAAGAACAGTATGTTTTAATAGGTGGTGCAGCCTGTGATATTCTGTTTGAAAGCAACGAAGTAAATTTCAGGGCTACAAGAGATCTGGACATGGTTTTGATTGTTGAAGCATTAACTCCGGAGTTTGGAGAAAAATTTTGGAGGTTTATCGTTGATGGAAAATATAGAAACAAAGCGACAAACGGTAGCAACCCTCAATTTTATAGATTTAATAAGCCAGAAGACGATAACTTTCCGAAAATGATCGAATTGTTTTGTAGAAGTGATTTTAAACTAAAAGATGCGAAAGGAATTACTCCAATTTATATTGATGATGAAGTTTCCAGTTTGTCAGCAATTCTTTTAAATGATGATTACTATAAGGCACTTCTCGATGGAAAAGAAGTGAGAAAAGGACTTTCTGTTTTAAGACCAGAATATATCATTCTTTTTAAAGCAAAAGCGTATCTTGATTTGCAAAAACGAAAAGATTTAGGTGAGAAAGTGGATTCCAGTGACATAAAGAAGCATAAAAAAGATGTTTTGCGTATTGCTTCGGAGCTTATGCTTGAAAAAGTAGAAGAATTGCCGACAGCAGTAGATGCCGATATACATAGCTTTATTGATTTGTTGGAGCAGGAACCATTTGATCAAAATTCATTGAAAAGATATGGACTGAAAAATGAGGATATTGTGGAGTTGTTAAAGCAAGTATTCGGATAAAAATGTGATGTGTTATACAGTTGATTTATCAGTTAGGAATTCCAATGTCAAATGCAGTAGGAATGTTGCTACGGCAGATTGTTTTGCAAAAGGGAATTCCATTTGAAATGAAATTACCAAGAACGGCACCGTTGACCTATGGTTCTCTTACGAAAGAACAATTTGATAAAGAAATTGAAAAAGGTATGTCTGATGTAAAAGCTGGCAGAGTTTACTCAGCAGATGCCATTGAAGCTGAAATGAAAAGAGATTTTGGCATATGATTTTTTATGTGGCATATTCCGCTGAAGCAAGACAGGATTTGAGGGACATTTATGAATATATTGCGTATGAATTGTTGGTACCTGAAACAGCTGCCGGACAATGGTTGCATTGTTCGGAACGATAGGAAATAGCAATACAAGTTGTAGGCAGGTGGCTACCCAGGAGCAGATGGACCGATTTTGAAAAACTCTGTATCAATTTTCTTTACAGATAAACTTTGTTCATAGATTTATGGTATAATCAGTTTAAGCGCTTGAATAAAGGAGATGGTTATACCATGAATCTGTTTTGCGAAGAGATCCATAAACTGGAGGCGGAATTTAAACAATGCCGGAAGCTGCTGAAAAAAGTTGTCGAAGAAATCGTCGAGAGAAAAAATGGAGATCGGATGCAGCGGAATATGCCGTATTTTGTCAGGCTTGTCGTTGATTATTTCTATGACCGTATGAGAAAGACGAAAAACCTTCAATACGGTGACAGAACACAAAACCACGGGCAATACAAAAACCCATATACAAAGATTTGAACTAATCAGGCCAGGACAGTTTTATTTTGATGCCTGCTACAACCCGTTCAAGACCGCATTCCTGAAAAATGCTGAGAAGAAGGGCTGCGAAATCCTGAATGGTCTTGGTATGTCCAATTCCAGAGGGCTGCTCAGATCGAATTATGGACCGGACAGAAGGCTCCACTGGATGTGATGCGAGAAGAATTAAAGGAGATTATCCGGGAAGAAAATGAGAAGGTGCAGACGGAATAATTCTGTAATTCCGTCACTTCATGAGAGATAAATGTTATAGTGAATTTATAGTGAATAGAGAAACGCGATAGCGTAGTAAGCAATAATTTCAGATGATCCAGGTTTGATCAGAGAGGAGAAGAATATGAACAACTATTGTATGATCCAGAACTCCAAAACGTTTGCATTTTCCGCAGAGAATCCAACCGGTGTACGCGCAGGTGGTTCCCAGGGCGGTGACTGCACCAAGCTTCGTCCGACCGTGACAATTCCTGCAGGGGAAACCGTAACTCTGGTAGATGCTGCAGGACCGGGTGTGATCCAGCATATGTGGTTTACCGGATATGTCGGGCACCATTTTATCATCCGTATGTATTGGGATGATCAGGAATATCCGTCTGTGGAAGCTCCGCTCTCTGCATTCTTCGGATGTGCCTATGATGAAAATTTCGTGGACCGGGATGGCAAATATCCGGTGTTGAATTCTGCCATGATGCTGGTAGCTCCTGGTCGCGGCTATAACAGCTATTTTGAGATGCCGTTCCATAAGAGGGCTCGGATCACGATGGAAAACCGTGGTGACAAGGATGAAGAGCTCTTTTATATTATCACCGGAGCTTATCAGGAGATTCCGGCGGAGGCTGGTTATTTCCATGCCACCTATCGCCAAGAGCACCCGGTTCAGAAGGGTCGTACCTACACAATCGTTGACGGAATCGAAGGCAGGGGACAATTTGTCGGTGTGACTCTGGCAACTGGTATGAATGGCAACAATAGCTGTTGGGTAGAAGGCGAAGCCCGCATGTATCTGGACGATGATCCGTATCCGTCTATCCACTATACCGGAACTGAAGACTACTTCGGCGGTTCCTATGGATTTGGAAATGACATCATCATCAAGAACTATCAGACCTTCAGCGGCTTATATACCGGCATGTATGCAATCTATGGAGACAACCGGGAATTCTATAACGGACAGCAGAGATTCCTGCTGTATCATTTCCATATTGCAGACCCGATCCGTTTTGAGAATAAGTTTCGTATGACACTCGACAACATGGGCTGGACCGGACCGCGTTACGATGATTACACCAGTGTTGCTTATTGGTATCAGACCCTGCCGTCCGCACCGCTGATGCCACTGCCGACAGATGCAGAGATGTGTATGAGATAATAGAACCAGATTGGAGATGTCAGATAGATTGGTTTTAACCTTGCGACACGTCGCATCGGTTATATCGGACTGACATCAGAGATTTGCCGGAAAGGATAGAGGTATTATGTTGCTGGAAGAGAAGTTTTTGGAATTTCATCGTTATGCCAGCAGCCACAATCTGCCGCTGGAAGCTATCAGTGTCGGAGATGAGAACAAGGTACTCTGTGAGATGCACTACGCAGCAAATGCACCGAGAAATATTTATTCACATACCAAGAGTTTTACGGTAACAGCAGTTGGACTCGCAATGGAAGAGGGAAAACTAAGCCTGGAAGATCATGTGGCGGAAGTGTTTAAAGATAAACTTCCTTCAAATCCGGATCCAAATCTGGAGAAGATTCAGTTGAAACATCTGCTCTGCATGTCCAGTGGCTTTGGTAAGGCACTTCTGATGAATGCGGACAGACGTCCGGGCATCGGCGCACCGGATTATGAGAAATATATGATGGCACAGCCGGTTCCTGTGGAGCCAGGCAGTGCATTCTGCTATTCCTCTGCCGACAGTATTCTGGCTGCTCATATGGTAGAACGGGCCGTTGGTAAGCGGATGGGAGAGTATCTGTATGAGAAGGTATTCCAGCCCCTTGATATGGGATGGCCGCTCTGGGAGCATGATCCACAGGGACATCCGAATGGCGGCGGAGGTATGTATCTGACTTGTACCGAGATGATGAAACTGGGACAGCTCTATCTGGCTGAGGGTAACTGGAAGGGCGAGCAGATTGTCAGCAGGGACTGGGTGCAGGAGGTGTCCACCCCGAAATTTACCTTCGAGCCATCTGCAGATCTCTGGCATGTAGGATATGGCTATCAGTTCTGGATCAGTCCATATCCAGGATCCTATCGTGCTGATGGCGCATTCGGACAGATTACAACGATTCTCCCAGAGAAGGGATTGGTTGTTTCCATCCAATGTCCGGAGCGAGGTAATTTCGATCAGGTGAAACGTGCGCTGCATGAACATTTTCTGATGGAATTGTAAGAATAGACTTGCAACAATATGCTATAATTTGCCCAGAAACCGTACTTTTGGCTGAAAAGGCTTAAAATCAAGGCTTTTAGGGAATGTGGATGGGATTTGTACCCCTATTGTACTCCTATTTTGTAAAACAGTAGGATTATCAACTGGACTTCCCTCGATAAAAAAGAATATGATTTGTGGTGAAAGAAGTTCCTTCGGGGACTTCTTTTCACTTACATAAAAATGTCGGTTTGAATGTCGGTTAAGTGTCGGTTTGTTTATGATATTTGACTGCAATACATATTATGTGGTTGTACTTTTAATAATAATCGTATACCTTACCTAAACATGCATAAAAACCAAGCTGATCACAATAAAATAACATAAATGATTAAAAAGTAACAAGAAATATGTTATCATATATAAAAACATGTTACAAGGAGACGTCATATGCAAAAGCAATTAGAGCAGTATTTCGGCTGCAAAGTAAAAATAGCAGAATACAAGAATAAATTACAATTGCCGATTTTTATGACTATGCGTGACATTTTGATGGTTGAAATATATGGTGTTAACTTTGCAATAATTGATGTAGTGAAGGAAACGGAGCTAAGTGTTGCTGCAATGAAAAAGCAGAAAGCAAAGTATGAGGAAGCATTGCAGTGCCCGGTAGCATATGAAGTAGCGTTAAACAGCGTATCCATGAGAAATGCTCTGGTAAAAAGCGGAGTTCCGTTTGTGGATCTGCCGGGAAATGTATTTTTACCATTTATGGGAATTATATTGCAGGATGTGTATCGCAAGCAGCTTGTCAAGGCAGATAAGATGATGCCTGCAACACAGATGGTGTTTCTTGAATTGTTATATATGGATGATGAGGAATCTGTGTTAAAAAGTGAAGTTGCGAACAAGTTGAATCTTACCAAGACGTCCATTACAAGAGCAACAGCCCAATTAGAGGGAATGGGACTCATCCGCCAGATGAAATCCAGAACAGAGATTGCTATTAAGAGAAATTACTCACGCAAAGAGTATTATGAAAATGCAAAAGCATATTTGATTAATCCGGTCCAGAAAGAGATTACAATTATGCGATGTGAAGCAACCTTTGAATCATTTAGCGCAGGAGAAACCGCTCTTAGTCAGGAGTCAGAATTGAATCCGCCTAGAATTGAGGAACGGGCAATCTACAAGGGCGAGGAAGTTGTTGACCAGTTGGAAATTGTGGATGTCAGATTGGAAGACATAGACGACTGCTTGAAGGTACAATTATGGAAATACAATCCTTCTTATTTTGCAAGAGAAGGATGTGTTGATCCTGTTTCGCTTGCATGTACATTCAAAGGTAACGAAGACGAAAGAATAGAAATGAGTGTTGAGAAACTGCTGGAGGAATTATAAATGGTACCAGGGCTAGACTCTTTTAGAGAAAAATTTAAAAATTATACGGATTATTACACTATTATCGGCGGAACTGCCTGCGATATTCTACTCTCAGAGGCAGACTTGTCGTTTCGAGCGACAAAAGATATTGATATGATTCTGATTATGGAGGACAACTTCCCAGAATTTGCGAGCATATTCTGGGAATACATAAAAGAAGGCGGCTATAAGTGCGGATGGAAGAATGAACAGAATATGCACTTTTACCGCTTCACAGAAGGCAAATTCGGTTATCCTACTATGATTGAGTTGTTTTCAAGAAAGCCGGGATATCTTCTTGAAATTGAAGAGGGAATTATACCGATTCATATTGATGATGATACTTCCAGTTTATCAGCGATTCTTCTGAACGATGACTATTATAAATTTATGATGTCCGGACGTAGAGTGGTTGATGGTATTGGTGTTTTGGGAGCAGAGCATCTGATTCCATTCAAAATGTATGCGTGGATTAATCTTTTAGAACGAAAGAGAGCCGGTGAGCATGTCAATGAAAAGGATTTAAAGAAGCATAAGTACGATGTATTCCGCTTGCTGCAGATTGTCACAGCTGGAACAAAAGTTGAATCAGAAGGGCTGGTGACAGAGAGTATACATAGATATATCGAGCAAATCAGTGTACTAGATGAATTGGAAGTAAGACTTTTGCAGATGGGAATGCCTTTTGATAGAGATAGGGGTGTGGAGTTGCTGAAGGAGATTTATTTGTAAGCAAAACTGTTTTACATCCAACCTGTTCTGCTAATTTTCGGATAAGTGAGATCCTTTTGCATATGGAATAATTATAGTGAAACTAAAAATAAAAACGGAAAATCCGTAGATAAATTCAGAATGTGGTAGTATATCGTGCGAAAAACCAAAATAAAAACGGAAAATCTGTTTAAGGTTTTGCAGCATGAATGAGACAGGCCCAGGTGAGTTATGCATATTGATCGCTGATGCCGTAAAAAAATACGGAATAAGTTGAAATTTTCTACAGATCTTCTACCGGAACCAGATATCCGGTGTTCAGATATTTACAACAACTCATAATACAGATTTGATGAGCAATGATCTTTTCAGACCGGACAGCTAAGGCGTTATTTTTGTGGAAAAAACGATTATATAAGATTATAATATAATTAGGGTTTGCTCGGTTATATAATTAAGGAGGGATTCAAGTGTTTTTTTCAGAATATTATGGAATTGATTCTTCTGTAGTGGAGCATTATGGTGCTGTTGATATATCTTTTGTTTGTGACATTCCATTGTTCATTGATCCAATGTTGATATTCAATAGCGAAAAAGAGGAATATAAAAAGCTACATGAAGAAATAATAAGGTATTTTCATTTCTTATATCAAAAAGCATGTGACGGCTTATCAAATAAAGAGTTGAAAGCGTGGTTTGAATTCAATGAGGTTCCTAATAATTGGTTAGGGTATTCTATGTCAGGAAATAAGGGAGCTGCATTGGGAAAACAATATGCAAGATTTTTGTATAAAAACATAAGGTTTGCAACAAATACAAATAATATTACTAAATCGAATCATATTGAAAAGATTATGCTCTTGTATGAAGGAAGTGGTAAGGATAAAATTAGTGATTTGACAGTAAACTTAATAAAGGGCTTTTTATGCAGTTACACAGAAGAATTTGCAAGAAAATATCTTGATAAAAAGTACATAAAAAAGTTTCATGTTGAAAAAGCATACTTTAATTATGAAACAGAAAGCTTTGTGAGTAAAGAGTACGAACTACCATATATAACTAGTGAAAAAGGTAAGAAGGAATATGTATTATTAACTCCTAAAGATATCTTGAGAGAGGATGAACCAGCGATTAATCGAAAAGATTTTCTTGACAGTTATGATGATGTAAGAAGCATGATAGATAATGATTCATTAAGAGCATACGTTAATAATTATATTGCCAAAGCAATTCTTGAATATGAAGATAATCAAAAAAGAAATAAGAGAAGTGTCAACGAGCGTAGTGTTAAAAAAATAGAGAAAGATGCATTTAAGGAATTGGCAAAAGAATATCCTGAATTATATGACTATTATATAAAGTATGTAGAGAATAATCCAGAACAAGTAAGCAAACTTGCACATGAGGAATGTACAGAAGAATTGGAAAAATTCTACAGTAACTCAAAGATACTTATAGCAAAAGTAATTGATGAAGGTTATGTTATTCAAGAAGATATCGAAGCAAGAGAAGAAGCAAAAAATAGATTGAAATTTTTTAAGCACATTATAGAAGAATGTGATGGATATTTAGCTTTATATTACAATGGAAAACAGATTGCAAAAGAAAAAGATCTTCAAAGATTATTTAGGTTTGTATGGTATGGAACTTCGTATAAGGTAGATGCAGAACCTAATAATGGAAGAGGGCAGGCTGATTTTATTGTATCAAAGGGAATGAATAATCAAAATATTATTGAGTTTAAATTGGCTAGCAATAGTAGTTTAGGACATGTATTTACGCAAATAAAAATATATGAGGCGGCTAATTGTACGGATGGAAGTTTGGTTGTTATCTTTTATTTTACAGAAGAAGAAAAAAGATTTGCAGAAAAAGTCATTGAAGATTCAGGGTATAAATTGGCTATTGATGAATCGATTTTTTTGATAGATTGTAGAAAAGATAATAAGAAATCTGCGTCAATTGCTTGAAATATTCTATAAGTAAGAAAAATATTTTTACTACTAAGTAATAATAACAACTTGCTAAATCTTGCCTTGAATTGCTAACTTCCCACATTTCAGAGCAAAATCATGATTACTACGAGGTTTCCGAATGTCTTCTAAAGATGAGGCAATCTAGTGAAAAAAGGAGGAACACATAATGACTCAATATAGTGAAAAATCTTATAAAATGGCGTCAGATAATACCAAGTATAATGCTGCCGGAAAAGCAGTAATATTAGAAAATGATGAGTGGCGTGATGAGAAAGAATGGGATGAAGTATTTGGGCTGATGCAGAATGAACAGAAAAACCCTTAGTAGTAAGAATTTCCCTTTTACTACCAATTTTACTACTAACAGGTAGTAACAACTTGCAGGGTTCTGCTCTGATTTGCCACAATCTGTAATTTCAGAGTAAACTACACGAAACCCGGAAACCCTTGTAAAACAGGGCATTCTAGGGCAAAACAAGGAAAAATAAAACTATGATAAAAGTACTATTCATCTGCCACGGCAACATCTGCCGCAGCACAATGGCGCAGAGTGTCTTTGCCCATCTGGCGGCGGAAGCGAACCTGGCAGATTATTTTGAAATTGATTCCGCGGCGACAAGCCGCGAAGAAATCGGAAATACACCACATTACGGAACGGTAAGGAAACTCAGGGAAGAGAACGTTCCACTCATCCCGCACAGGGCGCGTCAGATGACGAGAAACGATTATTTATACTATGATTATCTGATCGGCATGGATACTGCGAACATCCGTAACATGATAAAAATCGCCGGAGGCGAGGACAGTCAGGGAAAAATCTACAAAATGCTGTCCTTTGCGGGATATGAACACACGCACAGGCTGTCGGAGGCAGGAGATGTCGCTGATCCGTGGTATACCGGAGATTTTGAGGCAACCTATCGGGATGTGAAAAATGGCTGTGAAGGTTTGCTGGCATATATAAAGGAAAACCACGAGTTTACATTGTAATTTTTGCAGTTGAAAGTATAAGTAACCGGTGTTAGAGAAGAGAGGAGTATCATGGAAACAAGAATTGCATTAATTGGAATTATTGTGGAGAATCCAGAATCAATCGAGGCGTTGAATCATCTTTTGCATGAATATGGAAAGTATATTATTGGTCGAATGGGAATCCCATACAGAGAGCGTGAAGTAAACATTATCAGCGTGGCAATTGATGCGCCGCAGGATGTGATCAATGCTCTGTCAGGAAAAATCGGACGTTTGGATGGGATTGGAGCCAAAACCGTTTACTCAAATATCAAAGGAAAGAATGAGAAATAAAATCAGATGTGTCAGCATACCTTAAGGGGCAAATAGGAAAAGTAAAAGGAATTTCTATGCAGTATAAACCAAAGAAAGAAAAAAAATCATTTTAGTCATTTTAGCCGTTTTAATAATATTGTTTGGCAGTTCAGCAATTTATCTCGGCAATTATTATCACAGCGTCGATGTGGAAAAATATATGACCAGTTCATCGGAAGTCACGATCAAAAAATTTGATAAAGGCTGGTTTTTTGACGGAGCGGGAGAGGAGAAAGCCCTGATTTTTTATCCGGGAGCAAAGGTTGCGACCGAGGCATATGCGCCGCTTATGTATCAGCTTGCAGAAAGTGGAATCGACTGTTTTCTGGTCGACATGCTATTTCATATGGCGTTTTTCGGGATGAATCGTGCGGAGGAGATCATGCAGGAATACAATTATGAAGCGTGGTATCTTGGCGGACACTCTTTGGGAGGCGCGATGGCAGCTAATTTTGCGGCAGACTATGTGGAAGACCATACAGATGGAATCCGTGGACTACTCTTATTGGCAGCGTATCCGACAAAAGATTTATCGACTTCTGATATGTCCGTTGTCACAATTTATGGAAGCGAAGATGGCGTGCTGAATATGGATAAAATTGTGGCAGGCCGGGAACTTATGCCGCAGGATTATAAGGAAGTCTGCATTGAGGGCGGAAACCATGCACAGTTTGGAAGTTATGGAGCGCAGAAAGGTGATGGAACGGCTGCGATTCCTGCTGAGGAACAGTGGGCGAGGACGGTGGAGGTGTTTATTGAATAAGGACAAGTATATTAATAATTTAAGATATGTTAGTAATGATTTTTTATAGGATATAGTAGGAAGCAATGGCGTGTGAAAAACTTGATTTTTTGCATGCCATTTTTTATGAAGAAATCCTTTTCACAGCTTCTTTTAGCTTATCGGAAATATGTTTGTAAATAAAGTACAAAATCAATTATTAAAGCATTTACGATAGTTGTATGAATAGGGAATTACTGACAAATTAATACTTTTGAATTATATAAAAGCAAAAATTCATTAAATAGTATATGGTGA